>NZ_JBIFFM010000002.1:0-471741 GCF_043556995.1 Sulfitobacter sp. 1A15106
GGGAAGTGTGTTCACATGGGTCAATTCTCAGTGACAATTTATGGGGCTACCGGGTCAGTTCTCAGTGACAATCAACAATCCCTCGTCAACAAGGGCGGCTTCGATGTCCAGCAGAATGAGCGCCTCATCCTCGACAAGCAAAACTATTCTGCAGCTCATTCTCAACCCTCAATAGATAACCAACCTCAACCGAATGCGGACCGTTTGGTTCCAACTTTTCAGACCGAAACTTGGCGGATGTGCAGATGACATCCTGCTGGGTAGACAAGACGGCCTCATCGAGGGGCATTGATTTATCCGCGTAGACTTAGAGGGAAAGCTACTACTTCCAAACCATTGCTTGAGCTCTACATCCTTTGATAGGATCGGCCCGGGAGAGAAACTACATGGTAACCAAGGCGATCGCCGGTTCAGCTCGCGCTGCGGCCACATTCATTGTCGCCACCTTTTTGGTCTATTCCAGCATCGTGGGAGCCCTCATCTATCAAGGCTTCAATGCCGCTCAGGATAGAGCTGAAAGTTCGGTCACGTCCGCCGCCAAGGCAGTAAAGATCAACACCGGTTGGATTGTTGAGACGGCTAAACAAGCGCTGCGCCAGATGGACTTCGCCCTTGGACCCGATGTTGAACCCGATAGCCCTACGACTTTGACCAGCATCCGGGCTTCACTCCAAGGGCTGCCCAGCAGCGCCAAAGCCTACATCGTTTCCGCTGACGGCCGAACCCTCTATACGACCGACCCCGACGCCCCAAACATCGATGTTCGCGACAGAGAGTACTTTACTGGCCCCGCCGCAGGACAGCAGTTCTTCACCTCTTCGCTTCTCACAAGTCGCATCGATAGCAGTCCGATATTCACGTTCAGCCGACGGCTTGAGCGGGAGAGCGTTTTCATAGGCGTTGCAATAATTTCGTTCGATGCGGCCTTATTGGGGGACTTGTTAGAATCTCTCGACCTGGGGCCAGGATCGACACTGGCTATTCTGCGCAGAGATGGCATGCTGGTGGCCCGCCATCCACCTGTGGATGGCCCGTTGGACCTTGCTCAACATGTTTTATTCAAAGACCACCTGCCTAATTCGGACGCAGGCAACTATATTGTCGAATCTCCTGTAGATGGCGAGAAACGATTGTTAGGCTATCAAACAGTTCCGGAAACTGAGCTCGTGACCATCGCTTCGGTGGGTTATATTCAAACGATGGATCGGTTCTGGCGACGTGTCCGGGTTTTCCTCGCCATCGTCATTCCAACCATTTTTGCGCTTGCCGTATGCGCTTTTTGGATCGTCAGCCTTCTCAGGCGGGATGCTCAGAAAAATGAAAAGCTGGAAGCTGCGTTCAAGACAAATACAATGCTGTTTCGCGAGATCCACCACAGGGTCAAAAACAACATGCAAGCGATGCAAGCTTTAGTAGGTATGCAAAAACTCTCCCCCGAAGTGAAGACCAACTTCAAATTGCGCCTAGCGGCGATGGCTACCGTACATGAGCATATGTACAACTACGACAAATATGCTGCTCTGGATGCGCCAGCATTTATCGGCTCAGTGACGGAAAACATCTTTAAAGCACATGGCACGCCCGCGCGTTTGAACCTTGACGTCGATCAGATATCGATCAGCCACGATCAGGCCACCTCTTTGGCCATGCTGATCAATGAAGTTGTCACAAATTCTTTGAAATACGCCGTCTTAGGAAGTACGGATGCTGAGATCCGCATAAGCCTCAAGCTTCTGACGGATGGCAAGGCCGAGCTGACCATCGCTGACAACGGACCTGGGTTTGAACCCGACAAGTGTCACTCAGGAATGGGCACTAAAATTATTAAGGGTATGGTCATGCAACTCCACGGGTCGCACACCTATGACTTCAAGGCAGGTACAAGTTTTTCGCTGAAGTTTCCTGTAGGTTAGCGTCGATAATTTTTGAGGCCATTCGTTTCGTAGGGTTCTTACCCTGCGCCATTTTTTTCGGGTGGATGTAACGAAGTTCTAAATTAAAAAGGGCAAGTCGTTCAGTGCCTATCTCGTTGTTGGGCTACCCGGTCCTCATGAGCGCTGATGAAGTTTGAGATCATTCTTAGACCTTATTCCCCATCGGATTTTCCACTTCGTGGAGACCACAAGCTGCGCGAAGCAGACCTTAATGCATGCTGCAGCGAAGGACCGCTCTCCGCCCTTCGAGCAAAACCTCTCGCATATGCGGCACATATCGAGCGGTTGCGGCGATCCGTTGAATCCGCACCGCACTTCAGACCTTCGCACATCCGATTTAGCTCTTCGACATCACGAAAGGCCGGTTCTGAGAAACAGCAATGCAGCATCTTGGAGCCCCGACCTAAAATCATTCAAATCGTCCCTCGCCGCCCATTCAAGCCGTCAACATGCGAGATAAGTTCCTGCTCGACAATCCATTCCGTACCGTCGGCTGAGTATTCTAGGATTAAAATACCAGCCGCATCCATACGTTTTTGGACTTCTCGGACTTGAACATTGTTGCGTCGTGCAAGAAGACGCCGGGAAACATAGGTCTCAACAAAGGCATCCAGCGTATCGCAGTTCACAAGCGTTTTTCTTTGGTGTGTCCTCTCATCATCTGTGTCACGTAATTCAAGATAACCCCGCTCGGACAATTCCCGCAAAAAACTCGCACTGATCCCAATCTCTTTTGAAACGTTTCCAATAGCTTTCCAATCCACTCGATTTTCCGTTGAGAAAACCTGTTCGGCTTCAAGAGGGTCAATTCGTATCTGTGAAAACAAAGTAAAGTCAGTTGCTCGCGTCGTATTTGGCAGTTTACCCGAAAGCACCGCTCCGTAGACAGTCGCCACGCTCACCCCATATTTTCGGGCGGCAGTGGCAATGTCATACCATCGGAAAGGCGCAGGAATATCTTTTTTTACTGGAAAACAAAGATGTCGTTCTAGGAAGCAATCTATGTCCGCCTTGGAAAACCGAGGCCGTGCATGATCCCCTCCAATGGAATGAGTTAAATAGCCCGCGGCAATCAAGGTCTGCATCTGCGTACGCGTTACGCCAAGAAAGCGTTCTGCCTTTGACATACTGATGGCACCAGAAACAGCCCCAACCACAACTTCCACAACGTCTACAGAATAAAGCCTTTCAGCTTCAGGTAAATCGAGCGCACCTATAGCACCCGCATCGTTTAGTAGATTGATAACCTTTTGCGGCCTCAAACCGTGTTCATGCGCAGCACTCAGTACGGAGTGAAACTTTCTCTTCTGTAGAGGTTGTCCCAAAACATCAGTTCCGGGTGCAAGAGCCCAGGTCTCGAGAATATGGTCGCGCAAAAGCTCTTTCATCGGCGCAAACTCAGGTGCAGATCCAGCACCGCGCTTTAACCAATCATGGACGGGGCCATAACGCCCCTGCGGCCGCAATTGCGGCTCACCGGGGCGTGTCCGCAAAGCCATCAGTAGGTCGAGCACAGCGTCGCGTCCCGCAGAAAATGTTGCGAACCCCTCATCCATCGCCTGCGCTATGTCCACCGGCGTGCAATCAGCGAACTGGCGGTTAGGATCAAAAACTTTTGCCACGCCAAGAATCTCACAAAGCGCCCCTAGGGCATCGAGAGGAAAAACGTCAGCCCATCCGAGTGCGGAATTTTCTCCTGCCAATACCCGCGTAATGTGGCGCTCATACAAGGCGTCACATTTGCTTTCCTGATCCAGATCGCCATCCAGTATTTCGGGGAGCCATGCCTCCCATGTTTGATTGAACTCATGGGGTGGCCCAGGCTCCGGCGGATGTATCAAAAACAGATGGTGTTGTGGACAAACACGAAAGCTGTTGACGGACCAGGCCATGCGCGCATAGGCATTCAACGCGGTGTTCTCTGTAAGCTCAGCACCGATATCATCCCGAAGACAGCCCGGGCAAACGCGGAACTGGCCGCGACGGAGGCGTTGATCTTGGAAAAGATGGCCACCAAACAGCACATCTTTCCCAGCCCCTTTCTGAAAAGTCTGGCGCATCGCACGATCGACATCCGCCCCTAAAATCGCAGAGATTTTCTGAATATCCTCAGCGGCACCATTGAGTGTGCCTTTGCGCGGGACGGAAAGGTCCAACAAAAGATCAAACACCCCGCTCAGCCCAAGTCCGCGCGCATATCTACTCAGATAACCGATAAACAATTCATCATCATGAAGCTCGATAGTCACTGACGGCATGGCGGATCTCAAAATATTCTAACCCATGGTCCGTCAATCTATACACGTGTCCGGCGTGATTTCTATCAACCACACTGTCCAAAAGAAAAATGGGGGACCAATTGGCCCCCCTGAGGTTCGCTTATCAGGCTCACTATTGATACCGCCCGGTAGATTATTTGCCTGCGGCCTGATCCGCGTCGGGAGCGAACACATCCGCTCCTGAAAACTCTTCTACGCGCCCTTAGTGCAGCACCCTGCCCGCGGAGCTATTGACGGAGAACACTGCCCTGCACCCTGCTTCACCGGCCTCGCGATAATCCTGAACCGAATAGGTCACGCTCAGAGACGGCACACCAAGCACGGACACGCTGCGAGCACCGTCATAGGCATCGGCCAGCGCCCCGATGACATTGCGGTCGAATTCCGCCTCCAGTGTGTTGCCCTTCATCGTCACGCGATCTGCCGCGCAAAGCTGTCCAGCGATGTCGAAAACTAGGTTCATTCCTGCTCCTGACCAACATAAAGCGTTGATAAATGATCCACTTTCACCTTCTCAACCCGCAGTCAATTTTCGACGAATTTCGAAATTTCGTAAGAAATTTTGAAATCTGACATTTTGGTTAACGCAGTTTTGACGAGGACGCGGAAATTAACGCTTTGGTAGAGCTACACGCCGACTTCGTCGGGGCGGGCCTTTTGGCCCTGCCCCTGCGCGCCCCTTTCGGGATACATCTTATCAGCTACAGCCCGAAGTGCCGCCGCAGGTGTTGCACTTCATGCAGGTGCCGTTGCGAACCAATGTGTAGTTGCCACATTCACCACAGGCTTCGCCCTCATAGCCCTGCATCTTGGCCTTGGCCCGCGCATCGAGACTTACCGCGCCGGTCGCGGCCGGAGCTGCGGGCTGCACCGCGACCGCCATATCGCCATTGCTGACTTGGGCTGCGTAGGCGGAGCTTGTTTCGACGTTTTGCCCGCCTTGCAGCACAACCAACTCTTGCGGCAGCCGGTTGCGCAGATAGCCGGTGGAGCTGATTTGCTTCAGCACTTCCAACGATTTATTCGCGGCCCCTTCGCTCAACTCGCTGACGTTCGAGAGGTTCTCTTCCTCGCCCCGGCCCAGATCGTCAAAGGTCGCGCCCTCGGGCTTCACATGCGCCAGATCGGTGCGGTCGAGGTAGCTCACCGCCAATTCACGGAACACATAGTCGAGGATCGAGGTCGCCTGTTTGATGCTGTCGTTGCCCTGCACCATGCCCGCCGGTTCGAACTTGGTGAAGGTGAAGGCGTCAACGAATTCCTCCAGCGGCACGCCGTATTGCAGACCGACCGAGACCGCGATGGCGAAGTTGTTCATCATCGCCCGGAAGCCCGCGCCTTCCTTGTGCATGTCGATGAAGATCTCGCCCAGCTTGCCGTCCTCATATTCGCCGGTGCGCAGATAAACTTTGTGACCGCCCACGTTGGCCTTCTGGGTATAGCCCTTGCGGCGCTGCGGCATCTTCTCGCGGTGCGACTTGATGATCTCCTTGACGATCACCTTCTCGACGATCTTTTCGGCCAACACGGCGGCTTTCTCATGGGTGTTGCCGCTTTCCAGCGTCTCGGCGGCGTCTTCGTCGTCCTCCACGAGGGCCGCGGCCAGTGGTTGGCTCAGTTTCGAACCATCGCGATAGAGCGCGTTGGCCTTGATCCCCAAGGACCAGCTGAGTTCATAAGCCTTCTGGCAATCCTCGATCGTCGCGTCATTGGGCATGTTGATCGTCTTAGAGATCGCCCCCGAGATGAAGCTCTGCGCCGCCGCCATCATGTGGATGTGGCTGTTTACCGAGAGGTAGCGCTTGCCCTTCTTGCCGCAGGGATTGGCACAGTCGAAGATGCCATAGTGCTCTTCGCGCAGATGCGGCGCCCCTTCCAGCGTCATGGTCCCGCAGACGTGGTCGTTGGCCGCCTCAATGTCCGCCTTGCTAAAGCCGAGGGAGCGGAGCAGATCGAAGGTCGGGTCGTTCAGCTTTTCGGTCGGAATGCCCAGCACCTGCGTGCAGAAGGCTTCGCCTAGCGTCCATTGGTTGAACACAAAGCGGATGTCGAAGGCCTGCTTTAGCGCGGTGTCGATCTTGGCCAACTCATTGGCGCCAAAGCCGTGCCCTGCCAGCGTGGTGTGGTTGATCGCGGGCGCATTGCCGATGGTGCCGTGGCCGACGGCATAGCTGACGATCTCTTCGATCTGGGCCGACCCGTAGCCGAGTTTTTCCAGCGCGGCAGGGACGGATTGGTTGATGATCTTGAAGTATCCACCCCCGGCGAGCTTCTTGAACTTCACCAGCGCGAAGTCGGGCTCGATCCCCGTGGTGTCGCAGTCCATGACCAGACCGATGGTGCCGGTGGGCGCGATGACAGAGGTCTGCGCGTTGCGGTAGCCATGGGCTTCGCCCAGTTTCAGCGCCTCGTCCCAGCAGGATTTGGCGATGTCGACCAGCCCCGCCTGCGGGCAGTTGGCGTGATCCAGCGGGACCGGCTTGACCGACAGCTGCTCATAGCCGTCGGCCTTGCCATGGGCCGCGGTGCGGTGGTTGCGGATGATGCGGAGCATGTGTTCGGCGTTCTTGGCATAGCCCGGGAAAGCGCCTAATTCGCCCGCCATCTCGGCGGAGGTCGCATAGGCGACGCCGGTCATGATCGCGGTCAGGGCACCGCCCAAAGCGCGGCCTTCGTCGCTGTCATAGGAATAGCCCATGTTCATCAGCAAGCCCCCGATATTGGCATAGCCCAGACCCAGCGTGCGGAAGTCATAAGACCGCTGCGCGATTTCCTTGGAGGGGAACTGCGCCATCATCACGCTGATTTCCAGTGTCACGGTCCACAGGCGCGAGGCGTGCATGTAGTCCTCGACCTGAAAGACACCGTCCTTGAGGAAGGTCAGCAGGTTCATCGAAGCCAGATTGCAGGCCGTGTCGTCGAGGAACATGTACTCCGAACAGGGGTTCGAGCCGCGGATCGCGCCGTCTTCGGGACAGGTGTGCCAGTCGTTCACGGTGTCGTGGTATTGGATGCCCGGATCGGCGCAGGCCCAAGCGGCGTGGCCGACCTGATCCCAGAGGTCACGGGCGCGGACGGTCTTAACAACCCGGTTCTCGGTGCGGCTGATCAGCTCCCAGTCGGCATCCTTCTCCACGGCCTTCAGAAAGGCGTTGGTGACGCGGATCGAGTTGTTGGAGTTCTGGCCGGAGACGGAGTTGTAGGCCTCAGAATCCCAGTCGGTGTCATAGGTCGGGAACTCGATGCCGGTGTGGCCCTGCTTGGCGTAGTCCAGCACGCGCTTGACGTAGGTCTCGGGGATCGCGACCTTCTTGGCCTCGCGGATCGCCTGTTTCAGCGCGGCGTTCTTGGCGGGGTCATAGGCATCCGCCTCGGCCCCGTCCCATGTCTTGATCGCGTCGAACAAAAGGTTGAGCTTCTGCTCGTGCATCTTGGAGCCGGCGACGATGGAGGCCACCTTCTGCTCTTCGAGCACCTTCCAGTTGATGAAATCCTCGATATCGGGGTGGTCGGCGTCGACGATCACCATCTTGGCCGCCCGGCGGGTGGTGCCGCCGGATTTGATGGCGCCGGCTGCACGGTCCCCGATCTTGAGGAACCCCATCAAACCCGACGACTTGCCGCCGCCCGACAGCTTCTCGCCCTCTCCACGGAGCGATGAAAAGTTGGTGCCCGTGCCCGAGCCGTATTTGAACAGACGTGCCTCGCGAACCCAGAGGTCCATGATGCCACCGTCGCCCACCAGATCGTCGCCCACAGACTGGATGAAGCAGGCATGCGGCTGCGGGTGCTCATAGGAGGATTTCGACCGGGTCAGTTTGCCGGTCTTATAGTCGACGTAGTAATGCCCCTGCGCCGGTCCATCGATGCCGTAAGCCCAATGCAGGCCGGTGTTGAACCACTGCGGGCTGTTGGGCGCCGCGCGCTGGCTGGCGAGCATGTGGCGCATCTCGTCGTAATAGGCGCGGGCGTCTTCCTCGGTCGTGAAATAGCCGCCCTTCCAGCCCCAGTAGGCCCAGGCGCCCGCCAGACGGTCGAAGACCTGCTTGGAAGAGGTCTCCCCGCCCATCTCGGCCCCTTCGGCGGGCTCAGAACGCCACAGGAACTCAGGCACGTCCTTTTCCTTGACCTTGCGGGTCTTGCTGGGCACGCCCGCCTTGCGGAAATACTTCTGTGCGATCACGTCGCTGGCGACCTGGCTCCAGGATTTGGGGACTTCGACGTTGTCGAGCTTGAACACCACCGAACCGTCAGGGTTGCGGATCTCTGACACCGTGGTGACAAAGTCCAAATCCGCATAGGCATCCTGCCCGGCCTTGGTGAAATTCCGTTCAATCTTCATCGTCGCTGCCCTTTTTCAAACTCTCAAAATCCTGAGCCGACATGCCCACGGCAGGCCGTCTCACCCCTATGTGCTGGCAGTTTGAACAAAGCTTCCCCGCGCCACCTGCTGACGCAAGCGGCCCGAAACCGATTGAAACGCTGGCTCTATACTCTGTCCCCGCCGCCCAAGCGCCCTATTGCGTTAACCACAACATATTGTGGCGCTTTACTTGACCCCCACAAACTGACGTAGATCGCACTATTTGGTCAACGGTTTTTTTCAGAATAATTTCAGGGCGGGCAGTTGACCGAAGCCCCCCGATTTGCCCCGCGCCCTACCCCAGTGATTCAGCCTCAGGATATCCCCAAAGATACCCGCAAGCCCGACTGGTGGGCGGCTTTAAAATAATCCATTGCCGGGGCCGGGTTAGCGGAGGTGTTTGAGAGATTGGTTGAATTCATCCACAGCCCAAGACCGCCCGCCGCGCGACAGGCCGCCGAAAGTGGGCTCTGTGCCACGATCACCCGGTCCAAGTCCTCTGCCCCATGTCCGCGTCTAAAACCGCGGCAGAATCATCACGATCTCGGCGCGCACAGGCGCAAACCTGCCAATGCGGCGGCGGCAGCTACTATATCTTGTGCAGAATGAGGATAGGACAACGGGCGCGCCTCAACCAAAGCGGGAAGCGCTACATCAGCGATGTTGGAAGAAAGTGGTCGGAGCGAGAGGATTCGAACCTCCGACCCCCTGTACCCAAAACAGGTGCGCTACCAGGCTGCGCCACGCTCCGACTGGGGCTTCTTTAGCCATAAGCCCACCGATTGAAAAGCCCCGATTGACCTTAAACTCGGAAAATCCGCGAAGTCTTTAGCAGGGCCAAGCCGGGGTGTTGCTGGCAAAGGCCGGATGGCGGATTTCGCTGCCTTCGGTGATGCCAAGGCGTTTTGACAAGCCGCCGTTAATCTCCAGCACCGACAGCAAATCGTCGCCGCCCGGAATCGGTGTTTCGTCAAGCGGTTTGGCGGAGTGGTGGATTTTCTGCACCACACCCCTTTCGTCGATGAACAGCAGGTCCAGCGGGATCAACGTGTTGCGCATCCAGAAATTCAGGGGCTGAGGTCTTTCGTAGATAAAGAGCATCCCCGCGCTCAGCGGCAGTGAACGGCGGTGCATCAGCCCCTTGGCGCGTTCCGCCGTGTCATCGGCCACTTCGACAGAGAAGCGGGCCTTGCCCCACTCCCCGCGGAGCGTCACGGAATCGACACGGCAAACCTCGGCCACCGCCGCGCCGGTCAGCAGCAGGCCAGCCAGTGCCGCCTCTGCCATATGCCTTACCAGTCGCCCGACCTTTAGCCGTCTATCACCGCGTCCCATGAGCTTACCTCCGCCGCCAGATGGCCCCGATCGCCAACAATCACACGCATGGCAAGTGCTTCGCCCGGTTGCAAATCACAAAGTCCGGATTGGCGCAGCACGTCGATATGCAAAAACACATCTTCCGCGCAGCCAAAGACATTGGCAAACCCGAATCCCTTGGCCTTGTCGAACCATTTGACACGGGCGGGCTCAAACTCGGCGGTGGCCAGTTGCTCGGGGTCGAAACCGGCGAATTCCACCACGGCGGTGGGCAGTTCACTGGGCGCCTCGACAGAGAGCACTTCGACCGCCTGCGCCCCGCGCTCGGTCTGTTGGACGCGCACCGCCACCCGCGCCCCATCCGCGACAGAGCTTTGGCCGTAATTGCGCAGGACATTGACGTGCAGCAGGATGTCCGCCCCGCCCGCATCCGCGACGACAAAGCCGAAGCCCTTGACCGGGTCGAACCATTTGACCACGCCTTCGAGGGGGTCATCTATCGCCGCTGGTTCCGCTTGGGTTTCAGACACATCTTTCATGGGGTATCGCGCCGTCAGATCAGGGGTTGAGCCGGGTCACGGCCCAAAGTGCCGCGACATCTGCGCGCCGCCATTGGAAACGGTCATGCAGGCGAAACTCGCCATCGGCCCAGAATTCGATTTCCAGCGGGGTGATCCGGTAACCGCCCCAGAACGGCGGACGCTCAGGGTTCACCCCTTTCTGCGCGGTCACCTTGGCCACCTCGGCCATTAGCGCACCGCGGCCTGAGAGCGGCTGCGATTGGCGCGAGGCCCAAGCCCCCAGACGGCTTTTGAGCGAGCGCGAGGCGTAATAGGCATCGGCTTGTGGCCCGTCCTCTCGGCTGATCAAGCCGCGCACCCGCAGCTGGCGGCGCAGGGATTTCCAATGCATGACAAAGGCCGCCTTGCCCGCGCCGTCAAGTTCCTGCGCCTTCTGGCTTTCGTAATTGGTATAAAAGACAAAAGCCTCCGGCTCGATCTCTTTTAGCAGCACCATGCGGGCGTTGGGCAGACCTTGCGAATCTACCGTGCTGAGCGCGATGGCATTGGGATCATTAGGCTCGGTCGCCTCTGCTTCGGAAAGCCAACGCTGCGCAATTGCAAAGGGATCATCCCCCGCAAAAATACCAGTCCGCGTCTCCATTCGGCATCTCCTTCAGAGTGCTTTGCCTGTCACCGGTTCTACGCCGGGGTCCGATCTCTTCGGTATGGCATTTGTTAACAATCGGCAACTCAAAGGACAACCTCACCCGATTTCCGACAGTTAGCCGCCGATCTTATGGCAATTCTCGGGGGTGAAGGCGCCTGTGCAGTCTTGATGGTAGCGCTGCAATCGCCTAGACCAAGACAACCTCAACGGAACATAGACAAAAACATAGACAAGGCGGCGGAATGGGAAACGAACTGATGCAGGGCAAGCGCGGGCTCATCATGGGGCTGGCGAATGACAAATCCATCGCATGGGGCGTGGCCAAGGCGCTGGCCGATGCGGGGGCGGAGCTTGCTTTTTCCTACCAAGGCGAAGCGCTGAAGAAACGCGTAGGCCCGCTGGCCGAGCAGCTTGGCAGCGACATCGTTCTGCCCTGCGACGTGGGCGATGAAGCATCGATCGACGCGCTTTTCGAAAGCCTGAAAGAACGTTGGGGTGAGCTGGATTTCATCGTTCACGCCATCGGTTTCTCCGACAAGGGTGAGCTGCGCGGCCGCTATGTCGACACCAGCCGCGGCAATTTCGCCATGTCGATGGACATCTCCGTCTACTCCTTCACCGCCGTGATGCAGCGCGCCGAGAAGATGATGTCGCCCGGGGCAAGCGCGCTGACGCTGACCTACTACGGCGCCGAGAAGGTGATGCCGCATTACAATGTCATGGGCGTGGCCAAGGCGGCGCTGGAAGCGAGCGTAAAATACCTCGCCGAGGATCTGGGCAAGGACGGCATCCGCGTCAACGCGATCTCGGCGGGGCCGATCAAGACGCTGGCGGCTTCCGGCATCGGCGACTTCCGCTACATCATGAAATGGAACGAGTACAACTCGCCCCTGCGCCGCAACGTCACCACCGAGGACGTGGGCAAGGCCGCGCTGTTTTTGCTGTCGGATCTGGGCAGCGGCACCACGGGCGAGAACCTGCATGTCGACGCGGGCTATCACGTCGTCGGTATGAAGGCGGTTGACGCGCCCGACATGTCCAAGGAATAAGCCGCCCAAATCAATTCGCGCGGGTGCCCGCGCCAGCTGCTGCAAAGGACCACCATGACCAAATCCAAGGACGCCTCGCGCCTGCCCCATGAAAAGGGCTTTCACATCTCCTGGGATCAGATCCACCGCGACAGCCGCGCGCTGGCGTGGCGGCTGGACGGTCTGGGCCCCGACGATGGCGCTTGGCGTGCGGTCGTGGCAATCACCCGCGGCGGCATGGCGCCCGCGATGATCGTCGCGCGCGAGCTCGACATCCGCACCGTCGACACGATCTCGGTCATGTCGTACCACTCGGGCGGCGGGGCCGCCGACCAGCGCCGCGAGGCGAAGGTGCTGAAATCCCCCGACGCCGAGATGATGGGCGACGGCACCGGCATCCTGATCGTCGACGACCTTGTCGATAGCGGCAAGACCATCGAACTGGTGCGCGAGCTTTACCCGCAGGCGCATTTCGCCACCGTCTATGCCAAGCCCGAGGGCGAGCCGCAGGTCGATACTTTCATCACTGGCGTGAGCCAGGACACATGGATCTTCTTCCCGTGGGACATGGCCCTGCAATATGTCGAGCCCTACCGCGGCAAGGACTGACCGGCCCCGCGCCACCTGCCCTGCCCCTATCTGACCGGATACCTCCATGACGCTTTCGCGCACCGCCACCACGTTCTTCCCCCCGGTGATGGAGGCGCGGCGCTGGCTCGATGGCGTCGACTTCCCGCCTGACCGTCCGCTGATCAACGTCAGCCAAGCCGCCCCGGTCGATCCGCCCCCCGCGGGGCTGCGTCAGGCGATGGCCGATGTCACGCTTCACAACGATGAGGCGCATCTCTACGGGCCGGTGCTGGGCCTGCCGGAACTGCGCGCGGAACTGGCGCGGCAAACGGCCGAGAAATACGCGGGCGTGGTGACCGACGAACAGGTCTGCATCACCTCCGGCTGCAACCAGGCCTTCGCCGCCGCCATCGCTACGCTCTGTGGCGAGGGCGACGAGGTGATCATCCCGACGCCCTGGTACTTCAATCACAAGATGTGGCTCGACATGAGCGGCGTTGCGGCCGTGCCGCTGCCCGTCGAGGCCGACATGCTGCCCGACCCCGAAAAGGCCTCGGCCGCCATCACACTGCGCACCCGCGCCATCGCGCTGGTCACGCCCAACAACCCCGGCGGCGTGGAATATCCCGCGGCGCTGGTGCAGGAGTTCTTCGAACTGGCCCGCCGCCACGGCATCGCGCTGATCCTTGATGAGACCTACCGCGACTTCCACAGCCGCCCCGGCGCGCCACACGCGCTGTTCCGCGACCCCGATTGGCATAACACGCTCATTCATCTCTATTCCTTCTCCAAGGCCTACCGCCTGACCGGCCACCGCGTCGGCGCGCTGATCGCCAGCCGCGCAAGGCTGGCCGAGGTCGAGAAATTCCTCGACACTGTCGCCATCTGCCCCGCGCAGATCGGCCAGCACGGCGCGCTCTGGGGGATGCAGAACCTCAGCGCATGGCTCGCCGAAGAACGTGAGGAAATCCTCGCCCGTCGGGCCGCCATTGCCGACCTGATGCCGAAGCTCGAACCGCTGGGCTGGGAGCTTCTGGGGCTGGGTGGCTATTTCGCCTATATGCGCCACCCTTTCAGCGTTTCTTCGGCTGATCTGGCGCGCGATCTGGTGCGCGACGCGGGCGTGCTCTGCCTGCCCGGCACGATGTTCCAGCCTGAGGGCGACGCCCGCGGCGAAAGCCAGCTGCGCGTCGCCTTTGCCAACCTCGACGCCGCCGGTCTAAAGGTGCTTTTCGACAGGCTTGCAGCCCTGCCACGCAACGCATAGACAGGTCCGAAATCAACGAGGGACCGTGTCATGGCCAAAAAGGGCTTCAGCTTTTCGAAAACCGCCGTCTGGGCCTTGATGGCCCTTCTGATCTTGGGTCTGGGCGGCTTTGGCGCGATCAACCTCAGCGGCAATCTGCGCAGCATCGGCACCGTGGGCGACAAGTCGATCTCGGTCGATCAATATGCCCGCCAGTTACAGCAGGAAATCCGCGCAATCGAAGCGCAAACGGGCGAGAGCCTGCCCTTTGCCCGCGCCCAAGAGATGGGGCTGGACCGCGCCGTCCTGCAACGGATCGTGCGCAACCGCGCGTTGGACCATGAGGCCGACCAGATGGGCATCTCCATCGGTGACGCCACCCTGCGCGATGAGATCGTGGCAATCTCGGCCTTCCAAGGGATCGACGGCAACTTTGACCGCGAAGGCTATCGCTTTGCCCTTCAGCAAAGCGGGATGAGCGAGGCTGAGTTCGAACGCTCGATCCGCGAAGAAGCCGCGCGTGGCCTGCTCCAACGCGCCATTCTGGGCGGCGTCTCCATGCCCGACACCTATGCCCGCACGCTGGTCGACTATGTTGCCGAAGAGCGCAGCTTCACTTGGGCCCGGCTGAGCGAAGATGACCTCGACGCGCCCCTGCCCGCCGCCACCGAAGACGAATTGCGCGCCTATTACGACGCCAACACCGATGACTTCATGCTGCCCGCCAGCAAAAGCATCACCTACGCTTGGCTCGCTCCCGAAGACCTGCTGGACGAAGTCGAAGTGCCCGAAGAAGAACTGCGCTCCGAATATGACGCCCGCAGCGACGAATACGACCAGCCCGAGCGGCGTTTGGTCGAACGTCTGGTCTTTGCCGATCAGGAGGCCGCAGACCGCGCCGCCGCAGCGCTTGAGGTCGACGGCACCACTTTCGAGGCGCTGGTCGAAGAGCGCGGCTTGGCCTTGGCGGATGTCGATCTCGGCGATGTCGCAAAATCCGATCTTGATGATGCAGCCGATGCGGTCTTTGCCGCCGAAAGCGGTGACATCGTTGGCCCGCTGCCCAGCTCGCTCGGGCCGGCCCTGTTCCGCGTAAACGCCATCCTTCCCGCGCAGCATGTGCCTTTCGAAGAGGCCCGTGACGTGCTGGAAGAGACCCTCGCCATCTCCCGCGCCACCCGCGCTGTCGAGGCCCGTGCGCAAGAGATTGACGACCAGCTTGCCGGGGGTGCCACGCTCGAAGACTTGGCCCAAGAGACCAAGATGCGCCTTGGCACCATCGATTGGACCCAAGACAGCAGCGAGGGCATCGCCGCCTATGGCGCCTTCCGCGAGGCCGCGGCGGGGCTGAGCGCGAATGACTTCCCGCAGATCGACCAACTCGAAGACGGCGGCATCTTTGCCATGCGTCTGGATGAGACCAAAGACGCGCGCCCCGAACCTTTCGAAGAGGCCCGCGACGCCGTTGAGACCGCATGGCGCAACGCTCAGATCGTCGAGGCGCTGACCGAAAAGGCCGAGAGCCTGACCGAGACGCTGGCCGAAGAAGGGGGTTTTGAAGCCGCCGGTCTTTCGCCCCAGCTTGGCGAAGGGCTAACCCGCAGCTCCTATGTCGACGGCACGCCGGACGATTTCATGGATCAGGTCTTTGACCTCGACGAAGGCGGTGTGGCCGTCCTGCCCGCAGGCGATAGCGTCGTGGTTCTGCGCCTTGATGCCGTAACACCGGCGGGCGAAGACGATCAGACCCAAGCGCTGATGGACCGCCTCTCGCAGCAGTTGGATCAGGCGCTGGCCCAAGGTCTTTTTGATATCTACAGCAATGCCGTCATGCGCGACGCCGATCCCCAGATCGACCAGCGCGCGATCAATGCCGTGCATGTGAACTTTCCCTGATAGGCAATTTTGATGGCCCTGACCCCGGATTTCGATAGTTTCGCCCGCGCCTATGAGGCGGGCGAGAATCAGATCGTCTACACCCGCCTTGCTGCCGATCTCGACACGCCTGTGTCCTTGATGCTGAAACTCACCGGCGCGGCGGAGAATGCCTTTGTGCTGGAATCCGTCACCGGCGGCGATGTGCGCGGGCGCTATTCGATCATTGGCATGAAGCCCGATCTGATCTGGCGCTGCCGGGGCGAGACCTCTGCGCTCAACCGTGCGGCGCGCTACGATGCCGATGCCTTTGAGGATATGCCCGGTGACCCGCTCGACCGTCTGCGCGACGTGATCGCGGAATCGCGGATCACCCTGCCCGACGATCTGCCGCAAGCCGCCGCCGGGCTCTTTGGCTACCTCGGCTATGACATGATCCGGCTGGTCGAACATCTGCCCAATGTGAACCCCGACCCTCTGGGCCTGCCCGACGCCGTGATGGTGCGCCCTTCGGTCGTCGCAGTCCTCGACGGGGTCAAAGGCGAGGTGACCATCGTCTCCCCCGCTTGGGTGTCCGAGGGCCAAACCGCCCGCGCGGCCTATGCCCAAGCGGCCGAGCGGGTGATGGATGCCGTGCGCGATTTGGAACGCGCCATGCCGCAGACCTCCCGCGATTTGGGAGAGGCCGAGGACGCGCCGGAGCCGGTCAGCAATTTCACCCGTGAGGGCTATAAATCCGCCGTGGAAAAGGCGCGCGACTATATTAAGGCGGGCGATATCTTTCAGGTGGTGCCAAGCCAGCGGTGGGCCCAAGGTTTCACCCAACCGCCCTTCGCGCTCTACCGCAGCTTGCGGCGCACCAACCCCTCGCCCTTCATGTTCTATTTCAACTTCGGCGGCTTCCATGTGGTGGGTGCCAGCCCCGAGATCCTTGTCCGGGTCTTCGGCAACGAAGTAACCATTCGCCCCATTGCAGGCACCCGCAAGCGCGGCGCGACCCCGGAAGAAGATCGCGCGCTAGAAGCCGATTTGCTCAGCGACCCCAAGGAGTTGGCAGAACACCTGATGCTTCTGGACTTGGGCCGCAACGACGTGGGCCGGGTCGCCAAGATCGGCAGCGTGCGCCCAACGGAAGAGTTCATCGTCGAGCGCTACAGCCACGTGATGCACATCGTCTCAAACGTGGTGGGCGAGTTGAAAGAGGGCAAGGACGCACTCGACGCCTTCTTCGCGGGCATGCCTGCGGGCACCGTTTCCGGCGCGCCAAAGGTCCGCGCGATGGAGATTATCGACGAGTTGGAGCCCGAGAAACGCGGCGTCTATGGCGGCGGCGTGGGCTATTTCAGCGCGGGCGGCGACATGGACATGTGCATCGCCCTGCGCACCGCCGTGGTGAAGGACGAGACGCTCTACATCCAAGCAGGCGGCGGCGTGGTCTATGACAGCGACCCCGAGGCCGAGTTCATGGAAACCGTGCATAAATCCGGCGCAATCCGCCGCGCGGCTGCGGATGCATCGCGGTTCGGTGGCAAGGGCAACGGCTGACCATGGCCCCGCGCGCGCCCTTCCAGATCGCGGGGCATTCCGTCGCCCCCGGCAGCAGCCTTGCCGTTGATCTGCCCGTCTCGATCCTGCCGGACCACACGCCGGTGCATCTGTCGCTGGAAATCTTCCACGGCAAACGGCCCGGGCCGACGATGTTCGTCTCCGCCGCGGTGCATGGGGATGAGGTAATCGGCGTCGAGATCCTGCGCCGCCTTCTGCGCGCGCCGCAACTCTCGGCGCTGCGCGGCACGCTCATTGTAGTGCCTGTCGTGAACTCCTTCGGCTTCCTGAACCGCTCGCGCTACCTGCCCGACCGGCGTGATCTGAATCGCTGTTTCCCCGGCTCACCCACCGGCAGCCTCGGCGCGCGGCTGGCGCATATCTTTCTGCAAGAGGTGGTGCTGCGCTGCGACTTTGGCGTCGATCTGCATTCGGCAGCGATCCACCGCACGAACCTGCCGCAAGTGCGCGTCTCTCCAGCGGATAAGGTGACCCAGAAAATGGCGCTGGATTTCGGCGCGCCGGTGGTGCTGACCTCCCCCCTGCGCGACGGATCGCTGCGCGCGGTCGCCGCGAAACAAGGCACGCCGATCCTGCTCTACGAGGCAGGCGAAGGGCTGCGCTTTGACGAGATGGCCGTGCGGGCGGGTCTAGCGGGCATCTTGCGGGTGTTGCGCGGGCAAGACATGCTGCCCGCCAAAGGCATCGCCCGCGCTCGCAACGCGCCCTATATCTGCACCGCTTCCCATTGGCTGCGCGCCCCCGCAGGCGGCCTGCTGCGCACCTTCCGGGCCGAGGGCGAGACCGTCGCCGAGGGCGATCTTCTGGCCATCGTCTCAGACCCTTTCGGCAAGGAGGAGGCAGAGCTTCTGGCCGATGCGCCCGGCATCCTCATCGGGCGGGCGATGCTGCCCATCGTTAACGAAGGCGATGCGGTCTTTCACCTTGCCAAACTTAGCCCCCGCGCGGCGGAGGCGACGGTGGATGAACTCGCCAGCCAGTTGGAAGAAGACCCGCTCTTCGACGAGGACGAGATCATCTAACACCAAGGCGCGCCCCGCGCGGGGTCACTCCTCGCGCAGCAGCACCGCCGAGATCGGGACCAAAGCCACGTCGCTCGCGCGGTCTTGTAGCCCCCAGAGCAGCAGGGCCGAGACGGTATCGGGGCGCAGGCGGCCCAGCATGATCACAGCACCCTCCTGCCCCGCTTTGAAGGCCGCTTGATCCAGAAAACGCCGGATCACCCGGGCTGACTGGTCCTTGCTGTCAAAATCGCGAAACACCGGATCGGCAGGCACACCCGCCTTGCGCGCCAGCTTGGGCATGGTGTTAAGCCCCTTGTCCTGCGTCACCAGCCCGTGGCCGGATTGCGCGAGGATATCGGTCACCTGATCGGCCAGCGCGCGGCTGCCTTGGAAGCCGCTCTCGGTGCCTTCTAACACCCCCACCACCGGGCCAATCTGGTCGAGCGTCGCGCCAAATGTAGTCTCGGCATCGCTGGGCTGCGCGCCCTGCGGCAGGTCGACCATGGCCAAGACCTCGAACCCAGCCTCGCGGTAGGTTTCCACCCGCTCGGCGGCATCCGGCAAGGTGCTATCGACGGCGAAACTCAGCGGATAGGGAAAGCTGCGCAATGCGGCCAACCCGGCGCTGCCCGCGGTGACCGAGGTGCCATCGTCGATCAGCACCACGCTCATCAGCGGCTTGCCCTCGGGCAAGTCCACGGCGAGGCTGTTGGCCACCACGGGGCGCGGGTCTTCATTCACGATTTCGTCAGCTTCAGCGGGCTCTGCCGCCACCTCTGCGCCGGGGCGGTTAATCACGACGCCTGTGTCTCGCTCGGTCAGGCTGGTCGCTGGTGTGCCGATGGCCGGGCGGCTGTCGGCTTCAGTTTCAGCAGGCTCTGGGGTGGCTTCGGCAACCTCCGTCTCTTCCAGCGGCGCGGGGCTTGCCCCCTCGATGCTCTCCGGCTCAGGCACCGGGAAAGACAGGTCAGCTTCAGCGGCCTCCGCCTCACCACGAGGCGCGTCTTCAAGCGCATCGGCTTCAACCTCCGGCTCTTCGATCACAACCTCCTCCGCCGGCAGAGTGATCGCCTCCTCGTCTTCGACCTCCGGCGCGGCCATGCCCTGCGGCGCGTCAAAGGCCCCTTCGATATCCGCCACATCCGGCGCGGGCGGCTGCGCGGGTTCGGTGCTGATCGAAAGCTCATCCGCCGCAGGCGGCGCATCCGGCGCTGTGGCCTGCGGATTGGGCATGACAGGCTCTTCCGCGCCGGGCGACATCGGCGTCTGCCCCTCGGGGGCCGCGGGGGTGCTGAGCCCCTCCGCATCGCCGGTCTCTGGCAGGCTGGCCGAGGTTTGCGTGTCGGGGTCGAGCGCGGCGAGGCTGTCTTGCTGCGGCACATCTGCGCGCGGCGCGGGGGCGTTCAACACCGGCGCGCTATCGCGGCTGCGCCCCTGCTCGCCTGCATCCGTCACGTTGATCCGCGCTGGCGCGGGGCCAGATCCGGGCGCATCACCCACCTGCGGCGGCAGCGGCAAAGGCATCATCAGCGACACCGCACCGGCCACACCGATGCTTGCCACACCGCCCCAAATCAGCCCGCTCAGAACTCCGCGTGCCATCTGCGCTACTCCTGCTGTCTGCGCCATGGCCAGAAAGCCCGGCGTTCCCCTCAATTGGCTTGCCCCAAACTCTTGACGATGGGGTTCAAGCCTGAACATGTATGCGAAAACCTATACCGCGCTCCGGCGCGGTTTCTCCAGTCCTAATACAAAGAAATGCCTGCCTGTGCTGCTGCTCATCGATAACTACGACAGCTTTACCTATAACTTGGTCCACTATTTGGGCAGCCTCGGGGCGGATGTGCAGGTGCACCGCAACGACGCGCTCAGCGTGGATGAAGCGATGGCCATGAACCCCGCCGGTATCCTGCTGTCTCCCGGCCCCTGCGACCCCGACCAAGCGGGAATTTGCCTAGAGTTGACCCATGCCGCCGCCGCAGCGCGCGTGCCGCTTCTGGGCGTCTGTCTTGGCCACCAGACGCTTGGCCAAGCCTTCGGCGGCAAGGTCGTGCGCGCGGATGATATCGTGCATGGTAAACTGGGCCAGATGCAGCACGACGGGCGCGGCGTTTTCGCCGGGCTCCCCTCGCCCTTCGGGGCCACGCGCTATCACTCGCTGGTGGTCGAACGCGCGAGCCTCCCCGATTGCCTTGAGATTACCGCAGCGCTTGAAGACGGCACCATCATGGGCCTGCAACACCGCGACTTGCCGCTACACGGCGTGCAATTCCACCCGGAATCGATCCGGTCCGAGCATGGCCACGCCCTGCTGCAAAACTTCCTGAACGAGATGAAGGTCCCGGCATGAGTAGCGCGCTGAAACCCCTGCTGGATGCCGCCGCGAACGGGCCGCTAACCTCGGATCAGGCCGTTGAAGCCTTTGAAATTCTGTTCGAGGGCGAAGCGACCCCCAGCCAGATCGGCGGGTTCCTCATGGCGCTGCGCACACGCGGGGAGACGGTCACCGAATATGCCGCCGCGGCACAGGTCATGCGCAGCAAATGCAACGCCGTGCACGCGCCCGAAGGCGCGATCGACATCGTCGGCACCGGCGGTGACGGTAAGGGCACGCTGAACATCTCGACCGCCGCCGCCTTCGTGGCTGCGGGCGCAGGCGCTGTCGTGGCGAAACATGGCAACCGCAACCTCAGTTCGAAATCAGGTGCTTCCGACGCGCTGTCGCAACTGGGGATCAACGTCATGGTCGGCCCCGCGGTGGTCGAGCGTGAACTGGCCGAGGCCGGTATCGGTTTCATGATGGCGCCCATGCATCACCCTGCCGTCGCCCATGTCATGCCGACCCGGTCCGAACTTGGCACCCGCACGATTTTCAACATCCTCGGGCCACTGACCAATCCGGCAGGGGTCAAACGGCAGCTGACCGGCGCCTATACCCGCGATCTGATTGAACCGATGGCGCTGACACTCAAGCAGCTCGGCTCGGAAAAAGCATGGCTTGTGCATGGCTCCGATGGCACGGATGAGCTGACCATCACCGGCGTCAGTTGGGTCGCAGCACTGGAAGACGGTGTCGTCAACCTGCGCGAATTGCACCCCGAAGACGCGGGCCTCCCGGTCCATCCGTTCGAAGCTATCGCCGGGGGTGAGCCCGCCGAAAACACCAAACATTTCAAGGCGCTCCTTGACGGGGTTCCATCAGGCTACCGCGACGCGGTGTTGCTGAACGCGGCCTCTGCTTTGGTTGTGGCCGATGTGGCCCCGGATCTGGAATCCGGTGTTGAGATGGCCCGCGAAAGCATCGACAGCGGCGCGGCGCGTGAGCGGATCGAGGAAGTGGCGCGGATCAGCCAGTCGGCATGACACCGCCGAGCCTCAGCGCCCTTGGCGCATGGGCCGAACTGCCCTTTTTTGCCGAGGATTGGCCGCGTATTGCCGAGCAGCTTGCCGCGGAAACGAGGGTGGTCCTACCGCCCGCCCCGCAGATATTCGCCGCACTTGAGCATCTGCAACCGTCGGCTTTGGAGGTGGTGATCCTTGGTCAAGACCCCTATCCGACTCCCGGCCATGCCCATGGTTACGCCTTCTCGGCCGAGCCGGATGTGCGCCCCATTCCCCGCTCCCTTTTCAATATCTTCAAGGAGTTAGACGCCGATCTTGGCGCATCACCGCAAGATCCAGACCTGCGGTTCTGGGCCGATCAAGGGGTTCTGCTGCTTAACAGCGTGCTGACCGTTCCGGCGGGCTGCGCGCATGGGCACGCGAGGCTCGGATGGCAAAGGCTAACCGCTCAGGTGCTCGCCCGTCTCTCTGATCGCCCCCGCGCCTACCTGCTTTGGGGGGCGCATGCGCAAAAGGCGGCGGCAGAGGTCGATCCGGCGCGCAACCTCAAGATAGAGACGCCGCACCCTTCACCACTATCGGCAAGGCGCGGCTTCTTCGGCTCACGCCCCTTCAGCCGCGTGAATGACTGGTTGCAGGGCCAAGGCAAGCCCGGCATACATTGGACAAAGCCGTGAGGAAGCCATGACCGCCACAATTCTTGAAAAAATCAAAGCCTACAAGCTGGACGAAATTGCCGCTGCCAAGGCCGAAAAATCGCAGGCAGAGGTCGAAGCTGCGGCCCGCGCCGCCCCGCCGGTCCGCCCCTTCGCGCAGAGCTTGCACAAAGCCTCCCGCGAAGGCTATGGCCTGATCGCCGAGATCAAAAAAGCCAGTCCTTCCAAAGGTTTGATCCGCGAAGATTTCGAACCCGCCGCCCTCGCCCGCGCCTATGCCGCAGGCGGCGCTACCTGCCTCTCGGTCCTTACCGACACCCCGAGTTTTCAGGGCGCGAAGGAATTCCTCGTCGCAGCCCGCGCCGAATGCGATCTGCCGGTCCTGCGCAAAGATTTCCTCTACGACCCCTACCAGGTCGCCGAAGCGCGCAGCCTGGGTGCCGACTGCATCCTGATCATCATGGCCTCCGTCTCTGACGCGCAGGCCGCGGAACTTGAGCAAGCCGCTGATGAATGGGGCATGGACGCGCTGATTGAGGTTCATGACGCGGAAGAACTGGCCCGCGCCGAAAAGCTCAACAGCCGCATGATCGGGATAAATAACCGCAATCTCAACACCTTCGAGACCTCTCTTGATGTGACGCGTCAACTGTCAGAGGCCGTCCCTCACGACCGTATGCTGGTCTGTGAATCCGGCCTCTACACCCCCGCGGACCTCGCCGATATGGCGGTCTATGGCGCGCGCTGTTTCCTCATCGGCGAAAGCCTGATGCGGCAGGAAGATGTCGAACAGGCCACCCGCGATCTGCTCGCAAACCCGCTCGTTCCCGGAGGGATGTAATGGCGCTCACCCATTTCGACGCCGAGGGCGACGCCCATATGGTCGATGTCTCGGAGAAAGCCGTGACTTCGCGGGTGGCCAAGGCTGAAAGCTACATCAAGATGACGCCGGAAACGCTTGATATCATTACTGAAGGGCGCGCTAAGAAGGGTGATGTTCTGGGGGTCGCAAGGCTTGCCGGGATCATGGCGGCCAAACGGACGGCAGACCTGATCCCGCTTTGCCATCCTTTGCCGATCACCAAGGTGAGCGTCGATCTGACTGCCGACGCCGCACTGCCCGGCATCCGAATTCTCGCCACCGTCAAAACCACCGGCCAAACTGGGGTTGAGATGGAGGCCCTCACTGCGGCCTCCGTCACCGCCCTCACCGTCTATGATATGGCCAAAGCCGTGGATAAGGCGATGGAGATTGGCGGCACGCGGGTCGTTCTAAAAGATGGCGGTAAATCAGGCCGTTACGAGGCGACATGATCAGCGTCGAAGCGGCTTTGGAAGCCGTCCTGAACCTTGTCGATCCTCTGAAAACCGAAGAAGTCGCCCTTCGCGGCGCCAATGGCCGTGTCTTGTCGCAGCCCGTGCGCGCGCAGCGCAGCCAGCCGCCTTTCGCCGCCTCCTCTATGGACGGCTACGCCCTGCGCCGCGCCGAAGTCGAACCGGATGCGATGTTCAAAGTTGTCGGCGAAGCCGCGGCGGGCCATGCTTACGTGGGCACGCTGCGAGCCGGACAAGCCGTGCGCATTTTCACCGGCGCGCCGGTGCCGGAAGGCGCCGATTTCGTGGTGATCCAAGAAGATGTGACCCGGCGCGGCGACCTTATCACTCTCGGCCACCATATCGATGACAAAGACAATATTCGCCCCGCTGGCGGAGACTTCACCGAAGGCGAGGACCTAATCGCCCCGCGCATTTTGCGCCCCGCCGATGTGGCGCTGCTGGCTGCGATGAACGTGGCACAGGTGCCTGTCACCCGCAAACCCATCATCGCGATCCTCGCCACCGGGGATGAATTGGTGCAGCCCGGTGAAAGCCCCGGCCCCGACCAGATCATCGCCTCCAATAGCTACGGCCTCGCCGCGATGTTCGAAGAGGCGGGCGCCGAAGTGCGCATGCTGCCCATCGCGCGGGACACGACAGCGTCGCTCAAACAGGCCTTCGCCTTGGCCCGCGGCGCGGATTTGATTGTCACCATCGGCGGCGCGTCGGTGGGTGATCATGACCTCATCGGGCCAGTGGCGGCTGAGCTTGGCATGGAGCAGTCTTTTTACAAGGTCGCGATGCGCCCCGGCAAGCCGTTGATGGCAGGCAAGATCGGTGATGCCGCGATGATCGGGCTGCCGGGAAACCCCGTTTCTGCAATGGTTTGCGGTGCGATCTTCGTGTTGCCTATACTGCGGCGCATGCTTGGGCTGACCGAAGTCCATCCTGCGATGCGCGAAGCCCCCCTTGGACGCGAGATTGGCCCGAATGGACCCCGAGCGCATTACATGCGCGCCCATCTTCGGGATGGCGCACTCCACCCGGATGATCGGCAGGATTCGTCTCTTCTATCCGTGCTCGCGCAGGCCGATGCGCTGATGATCCGCCCGCCTAATGAACCGGCGCGCAAGGCGGGCGATTTCCAAAAGTACATCTTGATTTAACGCCAACCCACGGTTGACACAAAACAAGAACATCCCTAGAACAAAAGCAATAAAAGCTTCAGGGGCCGCGCGATGCTGACCAAAAAACAACTCGATCTGCTTTCTTTCATCCACCAACGCGTGCAGCGCGACGGCGTCCCGCCCAGCTTTGATGAGATGAAATTGGCGCTCGACTTGCGGTCGAAATCCGGCATCCACCGGCTGATCACGGCATTGGAGGAGCGTGGCTTCATCCGGCGCCTTGCCCACCGCGCCCGTGCGATCGAAGTGGTCAAACTGCCCGAAAGCCTTGGCGGCGCGCCCGGTTTCGCCCCCCGCGTGATCGACGGGGACCGGCCCGACGCCCTGCCGCCGCCTGCGGCGCAACCGATCACGGCGCATCATGCGTTCGATGTGCCGGTCATGGGCCGGATTGCTGCCGGTGTCCCGATCGAGGCGATCTCCCAAGTTTCCCATAGCGTCACGGTGCCCGGCGGGATGATCGCCGGTCAGGGGGAGCATTACGCCCTTGAAGTGCGCGGCGACTCGATGATCGAGGCGGGTATTAACGATGGCGATATCGTGGTGATCCGCGAAACCTCCGTCGCCGACAATGGCGATATCGTAGTGGCCTTGGTCGAAGATCAGGAAGCGACGCTGAAGCGTTTCCGCAGACAAGGGTCTTCGGTGGCTTTGGAAGCCGCCAACGCCGCCTATGAAACGCGGGTCCTGCCTTCGGACAAGGTGAAGGTTCAGGGGCGACTGGTCGGGTTGATCCGCACTTACTAACTCTGCGGGCGGCTGTTCCACAAGCGTGTCCCGGCGCGGTCTTTCGCGGTGGTGACTTCCCAACCCTGCGCCGATTTGTTCAGCGCGATTGCGCCGGTTTCACGCAGGCGCAAGGGATCGTAGACTTGGCAGCCCCAATCTTGGGCGGTCGCCATATCGACGGACGCGACCACGACCTCCTCGGGCTGGCAGCCGCTAAAGGCGGCGAGCGCCCGTTTTCCTGACAGATGGATGATACCCTCCTCTTGGCCCGCCCATCTTTGGGCGGCCACGGCTTGATCCGCCCCATCGCCATCATTCTCCAGCCAATTTCGCGCGACGAAACCTGCGGCTTTGTCTTTGCTGAGCGCCCGGCCCGCCGGCGTCATGACACCCACAAGCGTTCCCGTGTCGGCGATGAGCACGTCCGGGCGTGTGGTTCCTTGCCAGAGGGCGAAAGACAGCACGATCGCGGGCAGGCCGAACCAACGCAAATGCCCTTGCCACAGGACGAGCCAGAGAAACCCGAGTGACAGGAGCGGCAACACCCATCCCCCCGGCCCCGGCACGAAGCTGCGCGCGCCGGGCAGATGTGCCACCACATCCGCGACCGATAGGATCCACTCAAGGCCCAGACCCATCGCCCAAAGCGGTATTCCTTCACCGCCGAAGGGCGCAAGGATCGCCGCCAGCACGGCGGCGGGGATGACCAAGACCCCCATCAAGGGGACCGAGAGCAGGTTCGCGACCAATCCGTAATGCGCGATCGTGTTGAAATGCGCGGCAGATATGGGCGCGGTGGCGATGCCCGCCACGGCCGAAGAGATCACTACCGCGGCGACGGGGCGGAGGCGTTTGGGAATAACCTCACCTTCGAAATCGCGGATCCAGCCAAAGACGGCGACAAGCGCCGTGGTCGCGGCGAATGACATTTGAAACCCCGGCCCCATCAGCGCCTCCGGCCGCAGGGTCAGCACGATGATGCCCGCCATGGCGACCGCGCGCAGAGAGATCGCCCGCCGCCCGATCATCAGCGCGCATAGCGCCACGGCGCACATGACATAGGCCCGCTCGGTCGCGACATTTCCGCCCGACAGCGCGAGGTATCCGGTGGCGGCGATCAGAGCGGCCCCCGCGGCGATGCTTCGGCTGGGCCAACGGGTGGCGGTGACCGGATGCAACGCGAGAAGCAGGCGCGCTGCGCCGAAGACAACTCCGCTGAGCAACCCCATATGCAGGCCCGAGATCGCCAATAGATGCGCCAAATTGCTGCTGCGCAGGTCTTGCAGGGCGTCTTGCGAGATGGCGCTGCGGTCGCCGGTGGTGATGGCGGCGGCGAAACCGCCGATATCGCCGGGAAGATGAGCGCGCACCCGCGCGGAGGCGGCCATGCGCAATCGGAAGAGGGTCAGCGCGATGCCCCCTTCCACAGGGTCCGCCATGCCCAAAAGCGGCACGCGGGTGTGGCCCACCGCGCCCAACTCGGCAAACCAAGCATGGCGCTGGAAATCAAAGCCGTCCGGCTCGACGGGGCCTGCGGGGGGCGACAGATGCGCCGTGGTCATCACCTGCATGCCGGGCCGTGGCGTAATTGCACCGGGGAGCGTCGAATGGAGTGAGACGCGCACCCGGGGCGGTGTGCGCGCGGGCGGCACCCGGTCCAACCGCACCTGATCGAGCGTCACGCGGGGCGCGTCGGACTGGCTTCGGTCAAGCGCCACGACACGTCCCTCAACCGGACCATAGTAACGCCAGCCGAGCACTGGGGCCGCCACCGAATGCGCCCGAAACGCCGCCAGCAGCACTCCCAGCAGGACCAAAGCCGCGGCGACAGCAAAGGGGGCCGTGACCTCAGACAGCGCCCGCGCGACGACCGCCAGCACGACCACGACACATGCGACCGCCGCCAGCATCGCCCCCGAAGGCTCCGCCCGCAGCGAAAAATAGGAGCCGATCCCCAAGGCGAGGCAGACCGGTGCCCAGCAAAACAGATGCCCGCGCTGGCGCAGCATCACGGCGCTGAACTGGTTCCAAAGGCCCATGCTTGCCCCCGCGGATCGCACTGGGTAGACAGGCGTCAAATCCTAGGACCGGGATGGTTACCAATTGGTAAACGCCGCTCCGAACAGCATATCTCTGACCGAAAGGCCCTCCGCCATGAACGCCCCTGTTGTGACCCGTTTCGCCCCGTCTCCCACCGGGTTCCTGCATATCGGCGGGGCGCGGACCGCCCTGTTCAACTGGCTCTATGCCCGTGGCCGGGGGGGTAAATTCCTGCTGCGCATCGAAGACACCGACCGCGCGCGTTCCACCCCCGAAGCGACGGCGGCGATTCTGCAGGGCATGTCGTGGCTCGGCCTCGACCACGATGGCGAGATCGTGAGCCAGTTCGAGAATGCCCCGCGCCACGCGGAAGTCGCGCAGGAACTGCTGGCCGCCGGAAAGGCCTATAAGTGCTTCGCCAGCCAAGAAGAAATCACCGCCTTTCGCGAGGCGGCCAAGGCCGAAGGGCGCAGCACGCTCTATCGCTCCCCGTGGCGGGATGCCGATCCGGCGAGCCACCCGGACGCGCCTTATGTCATCCGCATCAAGGCGCCGCTGGAAGGCACCACTGTAATCCGCGATCAGGTGCAGGGCGATGTCACCATCCGCAACGACCAGCTCGACGATATGATCTTGCTGCGCTCGGACGGCACGCCGGTCTATATGCTGGCCGTGGTGGTGGACGATCACGACATGGGCGTGACCCATGTGGTGCGCGGCGACGATCACCTTAACAACGCCGCCCGCCAGATGATGATCTATGAGGCGATGGGCTGGGACGTGCCGGTCTGGGCGCATATTCCGCTGATTCACGGCGCGGACGGCAAGAAACTGTCGAAACGTCACGGCGCCTTGGGCGCGCAGGAATATCAGGTGATGGGCTATCCTGCGGCGGGCATGCGCAACTACCTCGCCCGTCTGGGCTGGAGCCATGGGGATGACGAATTCTTTACCGATGCACAGGCGCAGGAATGGTTCGATCTGGACGGCATCCGCAAAAGCCCCGCGCAATTTGACCTGAAAAAGCTGGAGAACCTCTGCGGTCAGCATATCGCACAGGCCGATGATGCCGCGCTGCGGCGCGAGATCGAAGCCTATCTTGAAGCAGCAGGAGAGCCCGCGCTGACCGAAGGTCAGGCCGAGGGGTTGGAACGGGCAATGTACTGCCTCAAAGATCGCGCGAAGAAATTCCCCGAACTGCTTGAAAAAGCGGCCTTTGTCTTGGCCGATCGCCCGATCACCCCAGATGAGAAAGCAACAAAGAATCTCGATACGGTATCCCGTGGCATACTGTCGGAATTGACGCCGCAATTGCAAAATGCTAGCTGGAACAAAGAAACGCTGGAGGAGGTACTGAACGGCTTTGCTGCCGCGCATGACACCAAATTTGGCAAGCTGGCGGGGCCGCTTCGGGCGGCCTTGGCTGGCAGGGCAGTCACCCCATCGGTTTTTGACATGATGTTGGTGCTGGGGCGCGATGAGACCCTTGCCCGACTGACGGACGCCGCGGCCTAAGTTTTGGTTCACCACTTCTTTGGGCGGCAGGTATAACTGAACGGGACAGCCCCATATGGGGCTAGGCCCAGACGGCGGGGGCATCTCCGCAGCCTACATTCGGGAAGGGATTTCATGACCAATAACAATAAAACCGCAACGCTGACGATCGACGATCAAAGCTTCGATCTGCCGATTCACAGCCCCACTGACGGGCCCGATGTTGTCGATATCCGCAAGCTCTATGGGCAGGCGGGTGTCTTTACCTATGACCCGGGCTTCACCTCGACCGCGGCTTGTGACAGCACGATCACTTTCATTGATGGTGACAAAGGCGTGCTGCTGCACCGGGGCTACCCGATTGAGCAGCTGGCCTCGAAGTCGCATTACCTCGAAGTCTGCTACCTGCTGCTTTATGGTGAGCTGCCCTCCCCCAAGGCACTGGAAGATTTCGAGTGTCTGGTGACCAACCACACCATGCTGCACGAGCAGATGATGAACTTCTTCCGCGGTTTCCGTCGCGATGCGCATCCGATGGCCATCATGGTGGGCGTGGTTGGCGCAATGTCGGCCTTCTATCACGACAGCACCGACATCAACGACGAGCACCAGCGCGAGGTCGCCACGATCCGCCTGATCGCCAAGATGCCAACGATCGCGGCGATGGCCTATAAATACACCATCGGCCAGCCCTTCGTCTATCCGCGCAACGATCTCGACTATGCTTCGAATTTCCTGCGCATGTGCTTTGCCGTTCCGGCCGAAGAGCATGAGGTCAACCCGATCCTCAGCCGCGCGATGGACCGGATCTTTACGCTGCACGCCGATCACGAGCAGAATGCCTCGACCTCGACCGTGCGTTTGGCGTCGTCTTCCGGTGCGAACCCCTTCGCCTGTATCGCCGCTGGTATCGCCTGCCTCTGGGGTCCGGCGCATGGTGGTGCGAACCAAGCCTGCCTTGAGATGCTCAAGGAAATCGGCACGCCCGATCGCATCCCTGAGTTCATCGCCCGCGCCAAGGACAAGAACGACCCCTTCCGCCTGATGGGCTTTGGCCACCGCGTCTACAAGAACCACGACCCGCGCGCGACCGTGATGAAGGAAAGCGCCGACGAGGTTCTCGAACTGCTGGGCGTGGAGAACAACCCGATCCTCCAGGTCGCGAAGGAGTTGGAGAAAGCCGCGCTGGAGGATCCGTATTTCGCGGAGAAGAAGCTCTTCCCGAACGTGGATTTCTATTCCGGCATCATCCTCGAAGCGATGGGCTTTCCCACGTCGATGTTCACCCCGATCTTCGCGCTGGCGCGGACCGTGGGCTGGATTTCCCAGTGGAAAGAGCAGATCAGCGATCCGCAGCTCAAAATCGGCCGTCCGCGTCAACTGTACCTCGGCGAAGACAAGCGCGACTACGTCGATATCGAGAACCGCTGAAGCAACCTTCAAAGACCATGCAAACGCCCCGGATTTCCGGGGCGTTTCGCGTTTAGCCCACCAGCGCCCGCAATACCTATGATTGAGGTTGTTGACCTAAGGGCAACAATGGCGCCGCCGTCGGGGTGACTGATTCCGCGCGCCCGAATCGCGAAAACCGGTGCCCTTATATGCACTGTCAGCAATGGCGTGAAAAATCAGTAAATGTTTCCAAGCGTTTTGCCGGACGCGAAACACCGGAGCCAAAAATACGGCCAAATTGCGGCACTGTTTCGCACCTCGTGACAATGCCCCCGCCCCGCTTGACGGGATTCCCCCCACGGCGGTAGCCTCCCTACAAGATGTCTTTTCGGGGTGGGAAGGGCATCATTGCGGCACTGCCGAAGGGGTTCGCTCTTTCGCAGTCCGACCGGCGCCCACCCCATTGTAGACGCCCAGCAGTACAGCCGGGCCGCGACGAGAGGATGCAGGATGACCGCAACGGACCGGACCAAAGGGCTTCGCTGGGACTGCGCCACCGGTCTGACGCCTGCGAAGGCCGCAGACGTCCCCGGCCCTCAGGGTGCGCTCGTCCCCGATACGTTGCATGATTGCGACCAGATCGCCGTGGTCTATGACAAGGGCCAGACCCCGCCGCGCATCACCATCGCGCAGGTTTCGAACTCGGTTCACACGGTTTTGGCGGATGGCGTCGCTGTGGCGGTTGTGGCGCGGGCCAATGGCCCGGCGCCTTCGGCCAGCGATGTGCTGCTGGTTGAGCGGAGCTGCTAGCGCTCAGCGCCCCTGAAACTTGGGGCTGCGCTTTTGGGTAAAGGCCGTCACCCCCTCGGCGAAGTCCTGAGACTTGCCGCAGCGGCCCTGTGCTTGGGCCTCCAGCGAGAGTTGATCCTCAAGCCCATTGTCCCATGACGCGCGGATCGCCTTCTTGGCCTCGGCATAGGCAGCGGTCGGACCAGCGGCCAATTGCGCGGCCTTGGCGCGCCAATGGGCATCGAATTCCGCATCCGGCACCGCCTGCCAGATCATCCCCCAATCATCGGCCTGCCGCGCGGTGATCTTATCGGCAAAGAGGGCCGCCCCCATTGCCTTGGCCATGCCCATCTGCCGGGGCAGCGCATAGGTGCCGCCCGCGTCGGGGATCAGGCCAATGCGGGTGAAAGCTTGCATGAAATAGGCGCTCTCGCTCGCAAAGACGACATCGGCGGCCAGTGCGATATTTGCCCCTGCCCCCGCCGCCGGGCCGTTCACGGCGGCGATGGTCGGCACCGGGCAGTTGATGATGGCGCGCAGCAGCGGCGCATATTCTTCGCGCAGCGTTTTCTCCAGATCGGCCACGCCGCCCGCCCGGTCGGCCAAGTCTTGGCCCGAACAAAAGGCACGCCCCGCCCCCGTCAGAACCACGACCCGCGCCGCGCGCCCGCCTTCGGTCACCGCATGGGTCAGCTCTGCCCGCATCTGGGTGGTGAGCGCGTTCATCTTATCGGCGCGGTTCAGCGTGATCAGCGCGACATCATCGGTAAGCGCATAGGTGATCGTTTCATAGTCCATCTTGCTATCCTCGATTGCTTGGCCGCAGCATATCAAAGCAACGTGCCGCTGCCAGTGCAACGGGGCGTCAGCGGTCGAGAATATCGCGCAGGCGGGCTTCTTCCTCTGCCGAAAGGGGCGCTTCGCTTGGGGTTTTGCTGCGGGCGCGGCCGCGCAGATAGATCACGCCTAGCCCCCCGGCCAGCAAGAGCATCAGCGGCCCTGCCCCCCAAAGCAGCCAATTGGCCCCCGTCGCCTGCGGGTTCAGCAGGACATATTCACCGTATCGGTCGACGATGAAATCCACCGCCTCCTCATCGCTGTCGCCCGCTACCAGCCGTTCGCGCAGCAAGATGCGCAGGTCACGCGCAAGGCTCGCGTTGCTCTCATCAATGCTTTCGTTCCGGCAAACGAGGCAGCGCAGACCTTGGCTCAACTCCCGCGCGCGGGCCTCCAACGCGGGATCGTCGAGCACTTCGTCAGGCTGCACTGCCCAGAGGGGGCTGGCGAGCAGGGTCAGGATCAGCAGCAGCCGTTTCATTCCGCAGGCACCCCCGCCGGTTGCTTGCGCGCACCTGCTGCGACCCGAAAGCGCCGGTCGCTAAGGCTCAGCATCCCGCCAAGCGCCATGAGCGCGCAGCCGATCCAAATCCAATTGGTCATCGGCTTGATATAGGTCCGCACCGCCCAACCACCGCCGTCCTGCGCATCGCCGATCACCACATAGACGTCGCGCGCGAGATTATAGTCGATCGCCGCCTCTGTCGTGGGCATCTGCGCCACGGGGTAGAACCGCTTTTCAGGCCGCAGGGTCGAGATCACCGCGCCGTCCTGCGCCAGCGTAATCTCCGCCATGGTGCTGAGGTAGTTTGGCCCCCGAACCTCGCTCACATCCCGCAGGGTCAGCGTGTAGCTGCCCACGTCAAAAGGCTCACCAATCCGGGCCACGCGGATGTCATCCACGGCCCAAGCCATTAGCCCCGCGATCCCGGCCATGGTGACGCCCAGCCCGCCATGAGCCGTGGCCTTGCCCCAATCCGCACGCGGCAGGCGGCGCAAACGGCGTAGCTTGCCCGAGCCACGCCCAAGACGCTGCATCACATCCACCACGGTGCCCATCACCAGCCACGTCCCGAGGAACAGGCCCACAGGCCCCAGCAGGCCGCGCCCGGTCTGCATGGCAAAGGCCAGCCCCCCAAGCGCCAGCGCCAGCAGGAAGGCATAGCGCAGCGGGTAGAGCGCGCGCATGATCTTGGCCCGTTTCCATGGCATCGCGCTGCCAATCGGCAGGATCAGCCCGAGCGCTACCATGAAAGGGGTAAACGCGGCGTTAAAGAACGGCGGCCCGACGCTGAGTTTCCGGTCCAAAAACATCTCAGCCACCAGCGGCCACATGGTACCGACGAAGACCACGAAACAGGCCACTGCGAGCAGCAGGTTGTTCACCACGAGGGCCGTCTCACGGCTCAGCAGACCAAAGACGCCTTTCGCCTCCAGCGCCGAGGCGCGGAGCGAATAGAGCACCAGCGCGCCCCCAGTAAAGACCCCCAGAATGGCCAGAATAAAGACCCCGCGCTCGGGGTCGTTGGCGAAGGCATGGACGGAAGTCAGCAGGCCCGAGCGCACGATGAAAGTCCCGATCAGCGAAAAGCCGAAGGCGAGGATGGCCAGCAGAATGGTCCAGCTTTTCAAGCTCTCGCGTTTTTCGACCACGATGGCCGAATGCAGCAGCGCCGCCGCCAAAAGCCAGGGCATGAAGCTCGCGTTTTCGACCGGATCCCAGAACCAGAAACCGCCCCAGCCAAGCTCGTAATAGGCCCACCAAGACCCAAGCGCGATGCCGATGGTCAGAAACACCCAAGCCGCCAGCGTCCACGGCCGCACCCACCGGCCCCAAGCCGCATCCACGCGCCCCTCGATCAGCGCCGCCACGGCAAAGCTGAAGGCCATGCTGAGGCCGACATATCCGAGATAGAGAAACGGCGGGTGGAAGGCCAAACCGGGGTCTTGCAAGAGCGGGTTCAGGTCTTGGCCGTCAAAAGGCGGCGTGCCCATGCGCAGAAAGGGGTTCGAGGTGAAAAGGATGAACGCCAGAAAGGCCACTCCAATCGCCGCCTGTACCGAGAGCACCCGCGCGCGCAGGCGCGGCGGCAGGTTGCCGCCAAACCACGCGGCCATCGCCCCGAAAAGCGCCACGATCAACACCCAAAGCAGCATCGACCCTTCGTGATTGCCCCATGTGCCGCTGATTTTATAGAGCATCGGCTTGGCGGAATGGCTGTTGGCCACGACCAGTTGCAGGCTGAAATCCGAGGTGACGAATGCCCACATCAGCGCGCCAAAGGACAGGGCGATCAGGATGAATTGCGCCGCCGCCGCCGGTTCGGCCACCGCCATCCAGCCCGCGCGGCCCCGCCAAGCGCCCCACATCGGCACCACCATCTGTACAAGCGCCACGCCGAAGGCGAGCACAAGCGCGAAATGTCCAAGCTCTGTAATCATGGGCCGGACTATAGGGGGCCGAAGCCCCCTAAGCCATGGCAAATCAAACGTGAAAAACGGTCAATCGGTCGCAGTCAGCCCCGGCTGCGACGCCAGGCTTCAAGGGCCGCATTCTCCGACGGCGCGACCGCAGCGAGGGCCAGACGGCTGTCGGCACCGGTGGCGGCCACCTGAGGGCTATCGGCGCGCATCTCGCGCAAGGCTTCGATATTCTCGACCACCTGCGGCACCCGGGCGATGGTGCCAACGATGGCACGCTGAAACTCCTGCGATTTCACCTGCTGCCGCGCGCCGAAATAGAAAGAGACGATCACCCCCAACAACCACCAAAGCGGCTCGGGCACCAAGGCGATGCCCTGCATCCGTTCGGCGAACCACAGCGGATTGACCATGGCGGTCACGAAAAGCCCGAGCGTGCCGAGCGCCAGCATCGGGCGCGGCAGCCGGTTAACCCCGTCCATGAAGCGGTCAAAGCCACCTTGCCGCGCTTGGGCGAACTCGGCCCCATATTGCGCCATGGCTTGACCCTGCACCGCATGGGCGCGCTGCGCCCCGGCCTCGGCATTCTCGCGGAACACTTCGACCGTGTCGCGGATGACGTTCCGCTCACCGCCGAAGATTGTCGTGAAGATACGTTCGATCAGCCCCATTGTGCCACCCTCCGTGCGAAATCGGCGTCGCTCATGTGATACCGCGGCGCGATGAACTCCTCCGCGCGCCGGATCCAGCCGCCCTTGCCCCCTGCCCGGCTGCGCGCGTATTTGCGGCTGGCGGGGCGGCGGTCAGCAAGGCGGAAGTAGTAGTTGCGCCGCGCGATGCCGTAGGCATCCACCAGATGATCCGGGGCGGCCTGCCACGCGGCATGGGCGGCGCGGATCGTCTGCGGCCCGATCGCCCCATCAACGGCGATGTCCTGCCCCATCTCGCACAGCAGGTTTTGCAGGATTTTCACCGCGTTGCCGCCAGCGTTGACATACATGTCAAAGACGCTCGGCTGCAAAGGTGCGGGCAGTTCGGCGATGCGCGGCGCGTTGAAGTAATGCCGCACGAAGATATCCACCGCCTGCGCGCGGCCAAGGCGGCGCACATCCGCCACATCGACCGCCCCATCGCCGGTCAGGTCCAGCCCCAAGCGGCGCATGGTGTGGATCGTGACCCCGTATTTCGTCGCCCCGCCGGGGTCGTCGGGGTCATTCACAAAGCCGCCCTCGCGGGCGACGACGGCGCTGGCGATCTCACGCACGGACTGCATCGCGGCTCTCCTGTTTTGCATGCAAACAGGCTCCGCCGGATTGGTTAACCGATGCTCACGCCCCCGCGCGTTGCGCAGCGGTCAGCCCTCAGATTCGCGATAAACGCCCTGCTCTTTCAGCGCATCCGTCACTTCCTTGGGCATGTAGGTCTCATCATGCTTTGCAAGGATTTCAGTGGCTTCGAACACGCCGCCGACATAGCTGCCGGTGCCGACCATACCTTGGTTTTCTTCAAAGAGATCAGGCAAAACGCCCGTGAAAACCACCGGGACAGAGGCCCCGCCATCGGTCACGGCAAAGCTGATCTGCTCGCCCTGCCCGCGCTTCAGCGATCCTTCTTCAACCAGCCCGCCGATCCGGAACACCTCTGATGGGCCGGGCGGCTCGGCGATGACTTGGCTGGGCGCGCGGAAATAGTTGATCCCGTCGCGCAGCGCATAGCCGATCAGTGCGGTCGACAGGACCAAGGCCACCGCCGCCACGGCGATGATCTGGATCCGGCGCTGTTTCTTGAGGCTCTTCATGGGAAGAGCGGGGCCATCATCAGCCCGTCGGTTTCTGGCAGTCCCAGCATCAGGTTCGCGTTTTGCAAGGCTTGCCCGCTGGAGCCTTTGGTCAGGTTATCGAGCGCTGCAACCACCGTCGCCCGCCCGGTCTGGCGGTCGGCCACCACGCCGATATGACAGAAGTTCGAGCCGCGCACATGCCGGGTGCTGGGCGCCTCGCCGAAGGGCAGCACTTCGATAAAAGGTTCATCGGCATAGGCTTTTTGCATTGTCTCATAGATCACCTGCGCATCGCCCTTGACATAGCAGGTCGCCAGAATGCCGCGGTTCGCGGGCATCAGATGCGGGGTGAATTGTACCTGCACGGGCCGCCCGGCGAGGGCCGAGAACTCCTGATCGAACTCCCCCAGATGCCGATGCGTACTGCCAAGCGCATAGCCGTGATAGCCCTCGCTCAGCTCCGCATGCAGAAGGTTTTCCTTCAGCGAGCGCCCTGCCCCGGAGACGGCGCATTTCAGGTCCAGAATGATATCGTCCAGATCGATCACCCCCGCCGCGATCAGCGGGCGCAGGGCAAACTGCCCCGTCGCCGCGTTGCACCCCGTCCCCGCCACCAACCGGGCGGCGGCGATCTCTTCGCGGTAGAATTCGGTCAGGCCGTAGACCGCCTCTTTCTGCTGCTCAAGCGCGGCATGTTTATTGCCGTACCACTTGGCGTAATCATCTGGGTCGCGCAGGCGGAAATCGGCAGAGAGATCGACGATCTTCAGATCCTTGGGCAGCGCCGCGATCACCTCTTGGCTGGTCTTATGCGGCAGCGCGCAAAAGCACAGATCGATCTGCGAAAAGTCGATTTCTTCGATGGTGACAAGCGCGGGCAGATCAAGATGGCGCAGATGCGGAAAGACCTCGGCCATGGTCTGTCCCGCCTTGGAGTTCGCGCCCAAAGCCTTGATCTGCATAGAAGAATGGCCAGCGATCAGCCGGATGAGTTCTGCCCCGGTATAGCCGGAGGCGCCAAGAATGGCGATGTTCTGGGTCATGGTATGTCCCCTTGTTCGGAACGAAATGTAATTGGAGTTCAGGCGGCGGTGAATGTGATCTGTCGTCGCAGGAACTGCGTCGCGCGGTCGCTTACCCGGGCGGGATCACCGGTGGTGAGAAAAGCCGCCTCACCCGTGCCTGTCATATCGGGATGCCGCTCAAGGTAATCGGCCAAGGAATCCGCCACCAATTCGGCCTGACTGAAGACTTTGACCTGCCCGCCCAAAGCCGCCTGAAAGGCCTCCTGCATCAGCGGGTAATGGGTACAGCCCAAGATCGCCGCATCGGGGTTGGGCATCTTGCGCTTCAGCGCGTCGACATGGCTGCGCACCAGCGCTTCGGCAAGGATCATGTCGCCTTCTTCGATGGCATCGACCACCCCGCCGCAGGCCTGCGCCTCAACATCCACACCGATGGCGCGGAAAGACAGTTCACGCTGAAACGCGCGGCTTGCCACCGTGGCGGGAGTGGCGAAGAGCGCCACATGGTTGACGGCCACCTCGCGCGGGGGGGAGTTGTCGCCCCACTGCCGCTCGGTCATCGCTTCGATCAAGGGCACGAAAACGCCCAGCACCCGCTTGTCGCGCGGGATCCACCCCTCTTGCATCCGGCGCAGCGCGGCGGCAGAGGCGGTGTTGCAGGCGAGGATCACCAGATCGCAGCCCGCATCGAAAAGCCGCTGCACGGCGGCGCAGGTCAGCTCATAAATGTCATCGGCGTCGCGCACGCCATAGGGCGCATGGGCGCTGTCGGCGAGGTAGATAAAATCCACCTCCGGCAGCCGTTCTTGCACCTTGTTCCAGACGGTCAGCCCGCCCAGCCCCGAATCGAAAATACCAACTGCCATGGTCTGTCGTCACCTGTCGGCTCTATGCCGTTCCTCAAACTCGTAACCGAGGCCCTGATACTGGCCCGGCTTTGGTGACAACTCATAGGTGGCTTTGCGCAGGAAATCCATCATCGCTTTTGCGTCCCCTGCCAGAGGGTCAAGCATGGCGCGCGGGATCGGGTCGCCGATGGCCACGCGCACGGGCGTATCGACACGGGCACGGAACTCTTTGACCAGCAGGCCCATGCGCAGGTTGGCATGCAGGTGACTGGCGATCTGGAACAAGCGGCTGGTGTGACCGTCAAAGTAGATCGGCACGACCGTGGCGTCAGACTTGGCGATCATCCGCGCCGTGAAGTTACGCCAGCCGGGGTCCATCGGCTGCGAGAAGGGCCGCGCGGCGGTGCTGACCGTGCCGCCGGGAAAGATGCCAATCGCTCCGCCCTGCGCCAGATAATTCAACGCGGTCCGGCGGGTGGCGAGGTTCAGCGCCAGTGCCGCGCGGTCTTCGGCAAAGCTGATGGGCAGTAGATGATGCGCCAGATCCGGCGCTTGGCTAAAAACCGCATTGGCCATGATGCGAAAGTCGCCGCGCGTCTGGCTGAGGATATGGCCCAGCATCAGCCCGTCCAGAATGCCGTAGGGGTGATTAGCGATCAGAATGACCGGCCCCCGCGTCGGGATATCCGACAAAGCGCCGCGCATCACGTCCAGCGTCAAACCACAGCGCTGCACCATCGCATCGAAGAACCCCAGCCCCGCGGCCAGATCGTCTTCGTAGCCTTCGGCCCGTTTCAGCAAGGACACGCGCCCGGTGGTGTTTTCCATCAATCGGATGAGCGCCCTCCCGCCCCGGGTTCGGGCGGAATGGGCATAGCTTATGTCACGGGCGTAGGTCACATCTCGGCCTCAGGATCGTCTCGGCGGACACTTTAAGACAAAGATGTAACAGCGGTATTACTCCGCCGCCTTGGCCGTGGCCGTGCCGCCTGCGCGGATCACTGCCAGCAGTTCTTCGCGCCGTTTTGCGGCCTTGGCCTCATTGGCTTGTTTGACCGGCCCGAAACCGCGGATTTGCAGCGGCAGTTCGGCCAGCGCCACGATGGCATCGCGGGTCTGATCGGTCAGCTTGGGCAGCACCTCGGCCATGTCGGCCTCATACTGCTTGATCAGCGCACGCTCCATCTTGCGCTCGGCGGTATAGCCGAAGGGATCGAGCGGCGTGCCGCGCAGCCCTTTGAACTTCGCCATGACCCGCAGCGGCCCTTCGAGCCACTGGCCGAACTCACGCTTTTGCGGGCGGCCATTCGGCCCCATCTTCGAGATTAGCGGCGGCGCCATGTGAAAGGTCATGTTAAAATCGCCATCGAACTGCGCCCGCGCCTTGTCCCGGCTGGTGATCAGCAGGCGGGCGACCTCGTATTCGTCCTTGTAACTCAGGAGTTTATGATACCCCAAGGACACCGCCGCTTTGACGTCACGATCCTCGATACCGTCGAGCATCTTGGTATAGCGTTTGGCCAACCCCTTGCCCTGATAGTCGGTCAGGTGGTTCTCACGGAAGGCGATCTTCTCCCCCAGCGATTTGGGCAGTTCGACCACGTTATCGGGCTGGCTCACCGCTCTAGCATCCTCAGGGTAGAGCACAGCCCAACGACCGATCTCAAAGGCCCGTTTGTTGCGCTCCACCGCCGCGCCGTTCATCTCGATCGCCTGCATCAGGCTCTCGAACGTCAGCGGCAGCAGGCCACGCTGCCACGCGGCACCAAAGATCATCATGTTGGAGAAGATCGAGTCGCCCAAAGTCGCTTTTGCCAGATCGGAAGCGTCGAACATCGCCACGTCGTCCTTCAGCCGCGCCTCAAGCGCGAGGCTGAGACGGTCGTAGGGCATCTGGAACTCGGTGTCGCGGGTGAAATCGCCGGTGATGATCTGGTGCGAGTTCACCACGGCGCCGGTGCGGCCCGCGCGGGTCAGACCCAGCGTCTTGTGGCCTGCCGAAACCACCAGATCGCCGCCGATGAGCGCATGCGCCTCGCCGGTGGCCACGCGGATCGCGCTGATGTCTTCGGGGCGTTCGGCCAGACGGCAGTGGATATGAACCGCGCCGCCCTTCTGGGCGAGGCCGGCCATTTCCATCATGCCCGCGCCCTTGCCGTCGAGCTGTGCGGCCTGCGCCAGAAGCGCGCCCACGGTCACCACGCCGGTGCCGCCGACGCCGGTGATGACGACGTTATGGGTGCCGTCGATCTTGGGCAGGTCGGGCTGCGGCAGGTCGGGGATGGTAAGCTCGGTGGTCGGGTCTTTGCGGATCTTGGCGCCTTCCAGCGTCACGAAAGAGGGGCAGAACCCGTCGAGACAGGAGAAGTCCTTGTTGCACTGCGACTGGTCAATGGCGCGCTTGCGGCCCAGCTCGGTCTCATTCGGCACCACGGCCACGCAGTTCGACTGCACCCCGCAATCGCCGCAGCCTTCGCAGACGTCCTCGTTGATGAAGACACGCTTGTCGGGGTCCGGGAACAGCCCGCGCTTGCGGCGGCGGCGTTTCTCGGCGGCGCAGGTCTGGATGTAGACGATGGCTGACACGCCCTTGTGCTTGCGGTAGGCCTTTTGCACGTTCGGCATCTCGGCGCGTTCATGCACTTCCACGCCCTTGAAACGGGCAAGGTCCACGTCTTCCTTTTCGTCATAGACCACGGCGACATTCTTCACGCCCATGGCTTTCAGTTCTTCGACGATGCGGTAGGCGTCCAGATCGCCCTCGTTGTGCTGCCCGCCGGTCATGGCGACGGCATCGTTGTAGAGGATCTTGTAGGTGATGTTGGTCCCCGCTGCGATGGCGGCACGGATCGCCAGCACGCCGGAGTGGTTGTAAGTGCCGTCGCCGAGGTTCTGGAACACATGTTCGGTGTTCGAAAACGGCGCCTCGCCGATCCAGTTCGCGCCCTCGCCGCCCATATGGGTAAAGCCCGTGGTTTCGCGGTCCATCCACTGCACCATGTAGTGACAGCCGATGCCCGCATAGGCGCGGGAGCCATCGGGCACCTTGGTCGAGGAATTATGCGGGCAGCCGGCACAGTAATACGGCAGACGGGCGGCGATATCCTCGGCGTTGTCCGAGCGGCGCGCCTCGTTGAGCGCTTCGAGGCCTGCGCGGATGCCATCGGTCTCGCGGCCCTCCTCCAACAGTATGCCGCCGATCTTCTCGGCGATCAGGATCGGGTCGAGCGCGCCGCGGGTCGGGAACAGCTCTTCGCCATGCTCCATGCCCGCACCACCCTTGTGCCAGCCATAGACGCGGCGATGGGTGTCGTTGAACAGCGCTTCCTTGATCTGCACTTCGATCAGCTTGCGCTTTTCCTCAACCACGACCACCAGATCGAGCCCGTCGGCCCAGTCATGGAAGCCCTGCATGTCGAGCGGGAAGGTCTGGCCGATCTTGTAGGTGGTGATGCCAAGGCGCTCGGCCTCGTTGGCGTCGATGTTGAGAAGGCTCATGGCATGCACAAGGTCGAGCCAGTTCTTGCCCGCCGCGGCAAAGCCGATCTTGGCGCCGCGCTTGCCCCAGACGCGCTTGTCCATCTTGTTGGCATGCGAAAACGCCTCTGCCGCGAAGCGCTTGTAGTCGATCATCCGCGCTTCCTGCAGATGCGGCGTGTCGTTCAGACGGATCGAAAGCCCGCCATCAGGCATGTCGAAGTCAGGCGTGATCAGCTTCATCCGGTTGGGATCGCCGTTGACCACGCTGGTCGCTTCCACCGTGTCCTTCATAGTCTTGAGACCGACCCAAAGACCCGAGAAACGGCTGAGCGCCCAGCCGTAAATCCCATAGTCGAGGATTTCCTGCACACCAGCAGGAGACACGACTGGCATATATGCATCGACCATCGCCCATTCCGACTGGTGCAATACGGTAGAGGATTCGCCGGTATGGTCATCCCCCATGGCCATCAACACACCACCATGGGGCGAAGTGCCCGCCATATTCGCATGGCGCATCACATCGCCGGTGCGGTCCACACCCGGCCCCTTGCCGTACCACAGGCCGAAGACGCCGTCGTATTTGCCCTCCCCGCGCAGTTCCGCCTGCTGGCTGCCCCAAAGCATAGTCGCCGCGAGGTCTTCGTTCAGCCCCGGCTCAAAGCGCACGTTATGCTCGGCCAGCTTCTTCTCGGCGCGCTGCATTTGCAGATCCACGCCCCCCAGCGGGCTGCCCCGGTAGCCGGTCACATAGCCCGCGGTATTCAACCCCGCGGCGCGATCCCGTGCCGATTGCATCATCATCAGGCGCACAAGCGCCTGCGTGCCGTTCAGCAGCACCGGGCTTTTGTCGAGGTCGAAACGGTCGTTGAGTGAAATCTTTTGCGTCGTCATGGCGGGCCCTCCCTAGCACGTCAGTCTTGCATGATTGCCCGGATTATAGGTCACAGTTGCTGACCTGTATAGCAGTTATTCCGCAACGGCAGTCCCGCAGGCGACGGTTTGTGCTGTTTTCTCCCGGCTATTAAGGTAGGAGAAAGGCTGGGCAAGGAAAGTACGGGCCATGGATTGGGACAAACTCAGAATTTTTCACGCCGTGGCCGATGCGGGGTCGCTGACCCATGCGGGGGACAAGCTCAACCTGTCGCAATCCGCCGTCAGCCGACAGATTCGCGGGCTGGAAGAGCAGCTTAACACCAACCTCTTTCACCGGCATGCGCGCGGGCTGATCCTGACCGAACAGGGGGAGCTTTTGTTCGACGCAACCTCGGCCATGGCCAAACGCCTCGACGCCGCCGCGGCGCGCATTCGCGACAGCGAGGAAGAGGTCTTTGGCGAGTTGCGGGTCACCACCACCACCGGCTTCGGCACGCTCTGGCTCGCTCCGCGCCTGCCCAAGCTCTACGAGCAATATCCAGACCTCAAGGTCGACCTGATGCTCGAGGAACGCGTGCTCGACCTGCCGATGCGCGAGGCCGACGTGGCGATCCGCATGAAGGAACCGAGCCAGGCCGATCTGGTCCGCAAACGGCTGATGTCGGTGCGCATGGGCCTCTACGCCAGCCCGGAGTACCTCGAAAAACACGGCACGCCCGAACGTATGGAGGATATGACCGATCATCGGTTGATCTGTCAGAACACCGACAGCGATCAGGTCGGCGCGGGGCTGCAACTCGTCAAAGAGCTGATGATGTACGACCTGCGCTCGCTTTTGACGGTGAACAACTATTTTGGCGTGCTCCAAGGCGTGGTGCACCACCTTGGCCTCGGCGTGCTGCCCAACTACCTGATCCAAGACTTCCCCCATATCGTGCAGGTCATGCCCGATATCGAATCCGCCGAGGTGCCAGTCTACCTCGCCTATCCAGAAGAACTGCGCCAATCCAAACGCGTCGCCGCCTTCAAGGATTTCGTTCAAGAAGAGATCATTACCTACCGCAAGCAATGGCGCGAACGGGTGGAGGGCGAAGGCTAAACCGCAGCCCATGGCCAGCCATGCAATAGGCGCATATCGGCCATGATGACTTGCGATGTTAAATAGCCTTGATTTGGGCAGCCCTGCCTCCTATTTCACCATCATGAAGATTGACAGCCTGAGGGCGCGTCGCTTCATACCTCCCTGTTGGACTTGGCCGAGCTTTTAGCTCGGCCTTTTTTTTGGCCCATCGCCTTCTTTCAGCCCGCAGGCGGCCAAAGCCACTTCCCCCCCGGCATTTCCCCTTGTATGAGGGCGCAAACGCGCCAGCCGGGGAATTTCCATGCAAGATCCAGCCATCACGCCCGACCTTATCGCCAGCCACGGGTTCACCCCCGAGGAATACGCCGAGGTCGTCAATATCCTCGGGCGCGAGCCGAACTACACCGAGATGGGCATTTTCTCGGCCATGTGGAACGAACACTGCTCCTATAAATCCTCCAAGAAATGGCTCCGCACGCTGCCCACCGAAGGCCCGCAGGTGATCTGCGGCCCGGGCGAGAATGCGGGCGTGGTCGACATCGGCGATGGCCAAGCGCTGGTCTTCAAGATGGAGAGCCACAACCACCCCTCCTACATCGAACCCTACCAAGGTGCGGCCACCGGCGTCGGCGGCATCCTGCGCGATGTCTTCACCATGGGCGCGCGCCCCATCGCCGCGATGAACGCGCTGAGCTTTGGCCGCCCCGACCACCCCAAGACACGCCAACTTGTCCACGGCGTTGTCGAAGGCGTCGGCGGCTATGGTAACTGTTTCGGCGTGCCGACCGTTGGCGGCGAAGTGCGTTTCGACAAAGCCTATGACGGCAACTGCCTTGTGAACGCCTTCGCGGCGGGCCTCGCCGATGCCGACAAGATCTTCTACTCCGCCGCCTCCGGCGTGGGCATGCCGGTGGTCTACCTCGGTGCGAAGACGGGCCGCGACGGCGTCGGCGGCGCGACCATGGCCAGCGCCGAATTCGACGACACCATCGAAGAGAAACGCCCCACCGTTCAAGTCGGCGACCCCTTCACCGAAAAGCGCCTGATGGAAGCCACGCTCGAGCTGATGGCCACCGGCGCCGTGATCTCGATCCAAGACATGGGTGCTGCGGGCCTCACCTGCTCTGCCGTGGAAATGGGCGACAAAGGCGGTCTCGGCGTGCGCCTCGACCTTGAAAAAGTGCCAACGCGCGAGCCGCATATGACCGCCTATGAAATGATGCTCAGCGAAAGCCAAGAGCGCATGCTCATGGTGCTGCGCCCCGAGCTTGAGGCCGAGGCCAAAGCCGTCTTCGACAAATGGGACCTCGACTTCGCCATCGTGGGCGAAACCCTCCCCGAAGACCGCTTCCTCATCTGTCTCGATGGTGAGGTCAAAGCCGACCTGCCGCTGTCGAAACTCGCCTCCACCGCGCCCGAATACGACCGCCCTTGGGTGGAGACACCCGCCGCCGCCGCGCTGACCGATGCGCCCAGCATCGACCCGATCGAAGGCCTGCGCGCCCTGATCGGCTCCGTGAACCACGCCTCGAAAGACTGGGTTTACGAACAATACGACACGATGGTCATGGGCGATACGGTCCGCCTGCCCGGCCTCGGCGCGGGCATCGTGCGGGTGCATGGCACCGACAAGGCGCTGGCCTTCACCTCCGACGTGACCCCGCGCTACGTCAAGGCCAACCCCACCGAAGGCGGCAAACAGGCCGTCGCCGAAGCCTACCGCAACCTCTGCGCGGTTGGTGCCAAACCGCTGGCGACGACCGACAACCTCAACTTCGGCAACCCCGAAAAGCCCGAGATCATGGGCCAATTCGTCGGCGCCATCAAAGGCATCGGCGAGGCCGTGGGCGCGCTCGACATGCCCATCGTGTCCGGCAATGTCTCGCTCTATAACGAGACCGACGGCAAGGGCATCCTGCCCACGCCCACCATCGGCGCGGTCGGCCTGATCGACAGCCTTGATCAGGTCATCAGCAACCAATTGCGCGAGGGCCATGTCGCCCTCCTGATCGGCGCGACTGGCAGCCACCTCGGACAATCCGCCCTGCTCGCCGAAGCCTTCGACCGGGCCGAGGGCGACGCCCCCCATGTCGACCTCGCCACCGAACGCCGTCACGGCGAATTCATCCGCGCCCAAGCCGGCCAAATCTCCGCCTGCACCGACCTCGGCGACGGCGGCCTCGCCCTCGCGGCCTTCGAGCTGGCCGAAACCGCAGGCATCGGCCTCGAAATCGAAAGCGAAGACACCGCCACCCTCTTCGGCGAAGACCAAGCCCGCTACCTCCTCGCCTGCACCGCCGACGCCGCGGAAACCCTGATCGCCGCGGGCAAGGAAGCGGGCGTACCGGTCACCGCCGTCGGCGCCTTTGGTGGCGACAAGATCAGCTTCGGCAGCGCCTCCGCGCCCCTGTCGGACCTGCGCACGATCTACCGGACCACTTTCGCCCAGACCTTCGCCTGAACCTCTGGTTTCGGAGCCGCCCTTGCTTGAGACCAAACGGTCGCGCGCAGGGCGGCGGGGCAGGCTAAATCGCCGAGGGGCCCCTTTAGGGGATACGGCTATTTCGCTTGAACCGACGACAGGCGGGTGACAGGCCGGGATCAATCAAGGGAGGGTCCGAAACCCCTCTGGTTTTGGAGAGACCCGCAGCCCTCCGCCTGCCCCTCATTGGCTAAACCTCTGCGTTCAACCCCGCCAACATCCGCGCCTTCTCTCCCATATCATCGGGGCGCGAGATCGCCTCGGCCAGCGCTTCCAAAGATGCAATCGAGTGCCCCGCGCGAAAACTATCGACATGGGGCAGCATCGCACGAATGCCCGCTGCCTTGGGCGCGAAACCGTCCCAGCGAAGCAGCGGGTTCAGCCAAATGACCCGCCGCGCGGTCAGCTGCAACCGCTGCATCTGCCGCGCCAATTCCGCCGGGTCGTCCCGGTCCAGCCCGTCGGTGATCAACAAGACCACCGCCCCCTGCCCCATGACCCGCCGCGACCAGTCGCGATTGAAGGCCGCCAGCGCCGCGCCGATGCGCGTGCCGCCCTCCCAGTCCTGCGCCTGCGCCCCCGCCGCGGCAAGCGCCGCATCCACGTCGCGGGTGGCAAGATGGCGGGTGATATTGGTCAGCCGGGTGCCAAAGGTGAAACCGTGCACCTGCGCCCAGCCTTTGCCCTTGCGGTTGGCCACCGCATGCAGAAAATGCAGGATCACCCGGCTGTATTGGCTCATTGAGCCGGAAATATCGCACAGCACGACGAGGTTCGGATAGCGCGCGCGCGGAGTCTTCCGATAAAGCCGGTCCGCCTCTCCACCCCGCCGCAGCGCCACTTTCATCGTGCGCGCTACATCGATCCGCCCCCGCGCCGCGGCCACATTGCGGCGGCTTGGCATCGGCGGTACCGGCAGGTCGAGTTTGGCCAACATCCGTCTCGCCTCAGCCATTTCCGCGAGGCTCATCTGTTCGAAATCCAAAGTCCGCAACCGCTCCCGCGCGGACATGGTCAGGCTTGCATTCACCTCGACGAGAGTCTCCTCGGGTTGAGGCGCGTCCTCCCGCTCCGGTGCCTCGGCCCCGTCCAACAGGGCCTCTGCCGCGCGTTTCTCGGCTGGCGTGGCGGGGCGATCCTCTTGCACGCCGCGGATCGCGGGCAGCATCGCGGCCATCATATGCTCCAAATACCGCGGGTCACGCCAATAAAGCCGGAATATCTGCGCAAAGACCCGCGCCTGTTCGGGGCGGCTTACGAAACAGGCATGGAGCGTCCAATAGAAATCGCGGCGGCTGGTGAAGCCCACGGCGGCGACGGCCTCCACCGCCTCTACCACCCGCCCGGGCCCGATTGACAGCCCCGCCCGGCGCAGGGCGCGGGCGAAATGGGTGATATTCCCCGCAAGCTTGGGGTCCTCGGGCAGGTCCAAAGGCAGGTCTTCGGCCATCGTGCTCAGCCAGGCGCCAGCGATGCGCGGGCCTGATCGAGAATGCGCGCCGCCTCGGAGCCTTGCAACTTGGCGATGTCATCTTGATACTTCAGCACGGCCCCCAGCGTATCGGCGATAACCTCGGGGCTGAGCGTTGTGACATCCAAAGCCAGCAGGCATTTCGCCCAGTCAATCGTCTCCGCCACGCCCGGCTTCTTGAACAGATCCTCGGTCCGCAATTGCTGGACAAAGGCCACCACCTCGCGGCTAAGCGCCTCTGCCGCCTCAGGCGCGCGGGCGGCAAGGATCGCCATCTCGCGCGCCACATCCGGGTAATCGACCCAGTGGTAAAGACAGCGGCGTTTCAGCGCGTCATGCACCTCACGCGTGCGGTTCGAGGTCAGGATCACAATCGGCGGCTCGGGCGCGCGGATCGTGCCAAGCTCGGGGATGGTCACCTGAAAATCGCTCAACGCCTCCAACAAGAACGCCTCGAAAGGCGCATCGGTGCGGTCCAACTCGTCGATCAGCAGCACCGGGGCGCCGTTCTCATCCGGGCGCAGCGCCTGCAACAGCGGGCGTTCGATCAGGTAGTCGTCGCTGAACAACTCCTGCGTCAGCGCCCGCCGGTCCGCACCGCCGCCTGCCTCCGCCGTGCGGATCGCCACCATCTGAGCGGGAAAATTCCATTCGTAAACCGCGCTGGATGCGTCGAGCCCCTCATAGCATTGCAACCGGATCAACCGCCGCCCCAGACCGGCAGCCAGCGCCTTGGCGATCTCGGTCTTGCCGACGCCCGCCTCGCCTTCCAGAAACAGGGGCCGCCCCAATGTGAGGCTGAGGAACACCACGACCCCAAGCGCGCGGTCGCAGACATAGCCCTCAGCGCTCAGCATCTCTTGGACCGCGTCGATCGTATCAATGTTTTTCATGGCCCCAGTGGTGCATCCTCGCCCCGCCCCGTCAAGAGGGCAGACCGCGCGGCGGCAGATTGACGGGATTTCCCCGCGCTGGCATAGTCCCACGCAATAAACGACGGCTTCCGGCAACAAGGGGGCCACAGGGGCGGATATGGGACAGAGCATTATCATCGCGATCCGGCGCGGCGGGGTCTGACATGCGCATCACCGCTGTCACCTGCGTCAAGAATGAAGGCCCGTTTTTGCTGGAATGGATCGCCTTCAACCGGGTGATCGGGGTCACGGATTTTCTGTTCTACTCCAACGATTGCAGCGATGGCACCGATGCCCTGCTCGACGCGCTTGCCCGCCACGGTATCGTCACCCATCTGCCCAACCCGGCCACCAATCGAAACTACCAGATGCAGGCGCTCAAGGATGCGCGGCGCCACCCCATCGTCACGCAGGCCGATTGGGTCTGGATTGCCGATGTGGACGAGTTTCTGAACATTCATGTTGGCGACCACCGCCTGCCCGCCCTGATCACGGCCTGTGGCAACCCGCAGGCGATCTCGCTGCATTTTCAGTTCTTCGCCAATGGCGGGGTCGAGGATTTCACCGACGCCCCCGTCATCGCGCAATTCACCCATAGCCACAACCCCGACATCTGCTGCGCCGAGACGGCGATTGAGGTTAAGTCCTTGGTCCGGCAAGATTTCCCCTTGAGCTACTACGGGGCGCACCGGCCCTTCCACGACGACACGAAGCACCGGCCGCATTGGACCGATGGCGCAGGCCGACAGGTGCCTAAGCCCTTCCGCAGTGCCGCAACCAAACGCCGCATCCGCGCCTTTCCCGCCCGCGGCGCACGGCGCTTTGCCACGCTGAACCACTACGCGCTGCGCTCGCTCGACAGCTATCTCGTCAAGAACGACCGTGGCGACGTGAACCGCGAACACCGCGCTTTTGATGACAGTTATTGGCGCGACCGGAACGACGCGGCTTGGGAGGATCGCTCGATCCAGCGCTATCTGCCCGCCTTGCACGCCGAGATCGACCGCCTGAAAGCGCTGCCCGGCATCGCCGATCTGCATGCCGCTTCCGTGGCCGCCCACCGCGCGCGCCGCGACGCGCTGCTGACCGATCCCAGCTACCGCGAAATGCAGGCGCAACTGCGCGACGCCAGCCCGTTCTGCGCCGCCGAAGAGCGGATCCGCGCCGAGATCGGCCTGACATGACGGGGCCGCGGATCGTCAACCTCGGCCTGCCCAAGACCGGGACAACCACGCTCACGGATGCGCTGCGCCACGCCGGGCTCAGGGTCGCGGATTGGCGCATTCGCAAGGGCCAAAGCAACGCGTCCGAGATCACCGGAGCGCATCTGGGGCGGATCATCTATGCCGACTACTTTGCCAGCGGCGACCCGCTGGCGCGGTTGCATGAATTCGATGCAATTAATGAGATGAGCGCCGTACGCCATGACCGCAGCCTCTGGCCGCAGACCGATTGGGGCGTGATAAGCGCCATTCAGCACCACCATCCCGAGGTCAAGTTTTTGCTCTCGCACCGTGATCCGGCCAAGACGGCCAATAGCATGATGCGTTGGAACAATCTGGGCCGCCGCCGTTTGCCGCAGGCCGATGTGCCGGGGCTGCCCCGCGGTTTCGGCCGCGACGAGGCCGAGCTCGCCCGGTGGATCGAAGGGCATTTCGCCTTTTGCCGCCGTGTCTTTGCCGGCTGTGCCAACTTTTTGGAGTTCGACATCGAAGACCCAGAGGCGCGCGACAAGATCGCGGATTATCTAGAGATCGACTTGCCGTGGTGGGGCCAAAGCAACAGTGGCAAGGCGGAGGCCGGGTGATGCGGCTGACCCTCTTCATCGGCCCGACCGAACGCGCCGCCGCCCGGCTGCGCACTATCTTGCATCAGCAAAAGGACGCGCTGCTCAAGCAGGGGGTTCTGGCCGCCGATTGGAACCACGTCCGCCTCTATGCCGCCTGCGCCGCCCCGGAAGCGGTGGGTCTGCTACGGCACCGCCGCGGCTTGGACAGCCCCCTGATCGGCACCACCCTGCGCGATGAATTTCACGCGCTGATCCCGCATGAGTTGGCCAAGACCCGCGCCGAACATGTGGTGCTGAGCGCGGCGCAGTTGGGCAATCTGTTGTCACACCCAGAGGAGCTGCGCGCCCTGCACGATCTGCTGCGCCCCTATTTCGACGACATCCGCGTGGTCGCCCATCTGGATGAGCAGGCGCGGGCGCTGGTTGCGCATTACGGCTTTGCCGTGGCCGAAAGCCGCCGTCATCCGCTGTCACAGGAATTGGCCTTGGCCGAGCGCGGCGACTGGTGGCAAGGCGCGCTTGCTCAGAGGGAGGTCGCACCGGATTTCGGCCTCTTCCCCGAGGTGCAAGCCCCGCCCTTTTGGCTTGATTATCAAGCGCTACACGCCCATTGGGCCGCCGCCTTCGGCGCAGAGAGCATTACGTTTCGCCCCCTCGACCTGCCACATCTTATGTCCAAGGCCGGGGCCAGCGAGATCACCGAGAGCTTGGGCCTTTCCACGCCCCTCGGCCCCGTCGCTCCGGGCCGCGCCCTCGCAGCCCTGCCCGCGCCTTGGCTGACGCGGATGCGGCAGTTCAATGATGTGCTGATCCGCTATCAACAGGCCCATGACCTCGCCTGCCCGCGCAGCACATGGAGCCAGATGTTGCAGGCGCTGCAAATCGGCGGCCCCGTGATCAAACCCGGGAGCCTGGCCGCGATCTCTGATCGTTTCGCCCGCGACAATGCCGTGCTCATCGCCCGTTTTCCCGCGCTGGCTCAGGCGCTTACCCCCGATGCGCCCGAGGCTGCATGGCAGGAAGCCGACCCTCAGTTCGGCTTTCGCGCCACCCAATACCTCACAGCCTTCGCCCACCGCATCCGCAGCACCGCGACCCCGCTCGCGCAAAAGCGGGCGGAGGTTGAAAAGGCGCGCCGCTCCGCCGCAAAGTTCGAGGCGCTGTTGCACGATCCCGACGCCCCCGAAGAGGCACGCGCCGCGAATGCCCGGCTCCTCACCCGGCTGAAGGTCAACCACGAAACGATCCTGCGCGGCCCTTTCCGCCCCCACAACGGCGCGGCCCCTGCGGGCGAAGACCAGCCCGCGCCCGCCTACACCGCCGTCCCCCCGCGCGCATTGCCACCCGACAACAGCGGCAATGTCATCGTCGCCTGCATGAAAAACGAAGCGCCCTATATCGTCGAATGGGTGGCCTATCACCGCGCTGTGGGCTTCGATAACTTCCTGATCTACACCAATGATTGCAGCGACGGCACCGATGCCGTTTTGGGGCGGCTGCAAGACATGGGCATTCTACAGCACCGCAACAACGACGATTGGAAAGGCAACTCCCCTCAACAACACGCGCTTAACCAAGCGCTGAAGGAACCGCTCGTCCGCCAGGCGGAATGGATCGCCCATATCGACGTGGATGAATTCGTCAACATCCGCACCGGCAACGGCAGGCTCCAAGACTTCTTCGCCGCCGCCCCCGAGGCCACGAATATCGCGATGACGTGGCGCCTTTTCGGCCACAACGGCGTGACTGCCCTGTCGGCAACCCCCGTGATCGGCCAATTCGACCACTGCGCGCCGAGCTTTTGCCCCAAACCCCATACCGCATGGGGGTTCAAGACGATGTTCCGCAACCTCGGCGCCTATGGCAAACTCTCCTGCCACCGGCCAAACAAATTGGACGAGGCCGCGGCGGGCCAAGTCAAATGGGTCAACGGCGCGGGCCGCGACATGACGCGCGATGCGTTGCGCAATGGCTGGCGGTCCTCGCGCAGCAACATCGGCTATGACCTGCTTCAGTTGAACCACTATGCCCTCCGCTCAGCCGACTCCTTCCTCATCAAACGCCAACGCGGGCGCGCGCTTCACGTCGACCGCTCAATCGGGATCAACTATTGGATCCGAATGGACTGGAACGACCACCGTGACCTGTCGATCCAGCGCAACCTGCCCCGTCTGCGCACCGAGATGGACCGCCTCCTCGCCGACGCTCAACTTCGCAAACACCATCAAGCGGGCCTCGACTGGCACCGCGCCAAGGCCGAAGACCTGCGCCAGACACCGGAATTCCGCGATCTCTACCGCCAAGCGCTTAACATCAAGTTAACCGCGACCGAGCGTGCCGCCTATGCCCTTGCCCTCGATATGGAAAGCTGACCCGTGACCCAAGCAGCGCCCCCCCCAGAATCCAATTCCCTCCACTCCCGCGGCATGAAATTTCCCGACGATCCGGCGATCCTGCGCGGGCGGATCCGTAAGCTGCTGCGACAGAACTCCTATGAAGCGAAGGAAAGCGAAGCCGCGCTGCGCGTGGTCCGCGAAGGCGACAGGGTGATCGAATTGGGCGGCGGTATCGGCTATATGTCGACGCTGGTGGCCAGCAAACGCAATGTCGCCTCGGTCCACTCCTTTGAGGCGAACCCGGACCTTATCCCCTATATCCGGAGGGTCCACGCGGCCAACGGCCTGTCCAACACCCATGTCGTCAACGCCATCCTCGGCCCCACCCCCGGCAAAGCGGCGTTCTATGTGCGCGACCGCATTTTGTCGTCTTCCCTGACCCGTTTCAAAGACGAAGACCCACCTAAAACCCATCAGATCGACGTGCTCGACGCGGCCCAAGTCTTTGCCGACCTTACCCCGAGCGTCTTGATCTGCGATATCGAAGGTGCCGAAGTCGATCTGATCCCCACCCTGCCGCTCGACAGCCTCCGCGCCGCAATCATCGAATTGCACCCGCAATGGATCGGCCCCGAGGGCGTCAACAAGGTCTTCACCGCCTTCATGCAGGCGGGCATGGCCTATTATCACCGCGGCTCGCACAGCAAAGTCGTGGCTTTCCGCCGCAACTGGTAGGCAGCGCCCCCGGAAAACCGTCACATTCTCTTCATTTTCTCACGGATTTTCCGCATTTCCGCCCTAATATCCGGCTACACCCAGCTGAAACGGCGGTTCTGCCCCGCCCCGACAAGCCCGAGGATGCCCGATGCCGCGCGAGACGCCCACAATCGAAAGCTCACTGGCCGATATGCCCAAACGCGAATGGCTGCGCGCGGTTGAAGCCGTGGCCGAAGAAGACGGCTATTTCCAATCTCTGGGCAAAAGCCACTTCTCCGCCTTCATCGAACGTGAGACGACGCTGCTCGTCACCTTCGAGACCTACCAAGGCATGCATGCCCTCTCCGACAAGGCGCAGCCCTTGGGCTGGGACATGGTGCGCAATCACGACTGGTCGCATCTATGCTTGGCCAGCGACGGCGACACATGGTTCCGCGCCGAAGAGGTCTATGCCTATTTCGACCGGCTGATCGACGATGGCTTCTTCGACGAATTCGATCAAGTGCTCTTCTATGGCGCTGGCCCCTGCGCCTATGCCGCCGCCGCCTATTCCGTCGCCGCCCCCGGCGCGGCAGTGGTGGCGATCCAACCGCAGGCCACGCTGAACCCGCGCATCACCGAATGGGATGACCGTTTCGCCGATATGCGCATCCTCGATTTCACCTCCCGCTATGGCTATGCGCCCGATATGCTCGACGCCGCCGAACGGGTCTTTGTCCTCTACGACCCGCGCGAGAGGCTCGACGCGATGCATGCGGCGCTTTTCACCCGCGCCAATGTCACCAAATTGCGGATGCCCTTCATGGGCGATGCGCTGCAAACCGACCTGCTGGAGATCGACCAGCTCGACCCGCTGCTGCAAGCCGCCGCCGAGGGCACGCTGGACGCGGCCCGCTTCGCCGCCCTCTACCGCGCGCGGCGCGACTATCTGCCCTATCTGCGCAACCTCAGCCAAGCGATCAACACCCAAGGGCGCGAAAGGCTGCTCGAAGCGCTCTGCGCCAATGTTTCGGCCCGGATGAAGGCCCCCCGCTTTGCCCGCCGCCTCGAACGCATCCGCGCCAGACGCAAGGCCCGCGTGTCCGAGGCCGCAACCGCCACCGGATAGGTTTTCAATCTGGCGCGCCGCCCCGCTCTGTGCTAGCCCCGCGCCCATGACACAAAGCCTCACGATCCGCCGTCCCGATGACTGGCACCTGCACCTGCGCGACGGCGACATGCTGCGCGCCGTGGTCCCGCACAGCGCCCGCGACTTTGCCCGCGCCATCATCATGCCCAATCTCGTGCCCCCTGTGGTGACAGGCGCCCAGGCTGCCGCCTACCGCGACAGGATCATGGCCGCCCTGCCCCAGGGCGCGGATTTCACGCCCCTGATGACCCTCTACCTGACCGAGGAGACGGACCCCGACGATGTCGCCCGCGCCCATGCCGAAGGGCTGATCCACGCCGTCAAACTCTATCCCGCAGGCGCCACCACCAACTCCGCCAGCGGCGTGTCGAACTTCGACAATGTCGCCCCGGTGCTCGACCGCATGGCCGAAATCGGCCTGCCCCTTTGCACCCATGGCGAGGTCACCGACAGCGAGGTCGACATCTTCGACCGCGAAGCCGTCTTCATCGACCGTGTGCTCGACCCGATCCGCCGCGCCCACCCCGCGCTGCGCTTGATCATGGAACATATCACCACCGCCGAGGCCGCCGACTACGTCCGCAGCAACGACAGCGGTCTTGCCGCCACGATCACCACGCACCACCTGGTGATCAACCGCAACCACATCCTCGCCGGTGGCATCCGCCCGCATTATTACTGCCTGCCGGTCGCCAAACGCGAGACCCACCGCCGCGCCCTGCGCCAAGCGGCCACTTCCGGCGATCCGCGCTTCTTCCTCGGCACCGACAGCGCGCCCCATACCGATGGCGCGAAGCTCCAGCCCTGCGGCTGCGCAGGCTGTTTCACCGCGCCCAACACGATGTCGATCCTCGCTCAGGTGTTCGAAGAAGACGGCGCGCTCGACAAGCTCGAAGCCTTCACCTCGCTCAACGGCCCTGCCTTCTACGGCCTGCCCCCGAACGAGACACAGATCACCCTACGCCGCGAAGCGCCCCAGTACCCCGACAGCATCGACACGCCCGACGGCCCGGTCACGGTCTTCGACCCCGGTTTCGATCTGCACTGGACCACCTGATCTTCATCCTTTCTTAAATACCGCTCCGACCTCTCCCCACCCAAGGACGCCTGCCATGATCCCCACCAGCCACCCAAGCCCCCAAGAAATGGCCCGCCTCACCGCGCGCATGTTGCTGGAGATCGGCGCGGTGCATTTCAACGCGGAGGAGCCCTTCACGCTGGCCTCGGGCCTGCCGTCGCCCACCTATATCGATTGCCGCAAGCTGATCTCTCACCCGCGCATCCGGTCGACGCTGATGGATTTCCTCGCCGTCACCGTCATGCGCGACGCGGGCTTTGAGGCCTTCGACAATATCGCCGGGGGTGAGACGGCGGGCATCCCCTTTGCTGCCATGGTCGCCGAACGGATGGCCCTGCCGATGACCTATGTGCGCAAAAAGCCGAAAGGCTACGGTCGCAACGCGCGGATCGAAGGTGAGATGACGCCGGGCCAACGCGTGCTGCTGGTCGAAGACCTGACTACCGATGGCGGCTCGAAACTCAGCTTCGTCGACGCGATTCGCGAAACAGGGGCGACCTGCGTCCATACGGCGGTGATCTTTCACTACGGCATCTTCCCCCAGACCGAAAAGACCCTTGGCGACCATGGCGTTACTCTCCACGCGCTTTGCACATGGTGGGACGTGCTGGCCGAGGCCCGCGCCCAAGGCGCCTTTGACGCCGCCACGCTGACGGAGGTCGAAGCCTTCCTGAACGCCCCGCGCGATTGGCAGGAATCCCGCAAAAGTTAACCGAATTTTCGCAAGATGTTGACCGAAGGCCCCACCACAAGGCAAAATGTGGTGGGGCCTTTTGTCGGTAAAGATATCCACAAAAGATACAATTTGCGCCGGACGCACCCACTGGCTATGAGGTCCATCTGGGTAGAAATGGGTGAGGTCATGAACGAGATTACATCGCTGAACGCGAACCAATTGGCCGTGCAAGCACCGGAATCGATGCCGCATTCGATCGAGGCCGAACAGCAGCTTTTGGGCGCGATCCTGACTAACAATGACGTCTACGACCGCGTCGCCTCGGTCATCGGGCCCAAGCACTTCTACGAGCCGGTCCACGCCCGCATCTTCGACATTGCGGCCCAGCGGATCGCCAAGAACAACCTTGCCTCCCCGGTCACGCTCAAGGCCTTCATGGAAGACGATGAGGGGCTGAAGGAGCTGGGCGGCCCGGCCTATCTGGCCCGCCTTGCCGGTGCGGCGATCAGCGCCTTCGCTGTACGCGACTACGCGCAGATGATCTATGACCTCGCCGTGCGCCGCGACCTCATCCAGCTCGGTCGCGACATCTCGGCCAAAGCCGCGCAGGTCGATGTCTCCTCTGAGCCGCGCGAGCAGATCGTCGAGGCCGAGCAGGAGCTTTACAAGCTTGCCGAACAGGGCCAGGTCGAAAGCGGTTTCCAGTCCTTCCTGAAGGCCGTCACGGATGCGGTCAACGTGGCCAATGCTGCCTACCAGCGTGACGGTGGCCTCTCGGGCGTCTCCACCGGGCTTATCGACATGGACAAGAAACTGGGCGGGTTGCACCGTTCGGACCTTCTGATCCTCGCCGGGCGCCCTTCGATGGGTAAAACATCGCTCGCCACCAACATCGCCTTCAACGTGGCCAAGGCTTACAAGCGCGGGATGAAGCCCGACGGCACCGAGGGTGCTATCGACGGCGGCGTCGTGGGCTTCTACAGCCTCGAGATGAGCGCCGAACAGCTTGCCTCGCGGATTCTGTCGGAAGCTGCCGAGATCCCCAGCCACCAGATCCGCTCGGGCGACATGACCGAGGCCGAGTTCCGCCGTTTTGTCGACGCCGCCAAGGCGCTCGAAGCCTGCCCGCTTTTCATCGACGACACGCCCGCCCTGCCGATCAGCCAGCTTGCCGCCCGTGCGCGGCGCCTGAAGCGGACCCACGGGCTTGACGTGCTGATCATCGACTACCTGCAGCTGGTGCGCGGCACCGGCAAATCAGAGAACCGGGTGAACGAGATTTCCGAGATTACCATGGGCCTCAAGGCCATCGCCAAGGAACTCGACATCCCGGTGATCGCCCTGTCGCAGCTCTCGCGTCAGGTGGAAAGCCGCGACGATAAACGCCCGCAGCTTTCGGACCTTCGGGAATCCGGCTCGATCGAACAGGACGCCGACGTGGTGATGTTCGTCTACCGCGAGGAATACTACAAGGAACGCGAGAAGCCCGGCGATCACGAGCTCGACAAGATGGCGGTCTGGCAGGAAGAGATGGAGCGTCTGCACGGCCGCGCCGAGGTGGTGATCGGCAAGCAGCGTCACGGGCCCATCGGCACGGTTGACCTCAGCTTCGAGGGCAAGTTCACCCGCTTCGGCAACCTCGTGCAGCCTTGGCAGCAGGGCGGCGGGGACGATCAGGAGTTTTGAGGGGAGAGCCTGCGGTACTTCCAACCTGAAATTCTCGGAACAAGGGCCATCGCCTGCCCGCGGGTCGGCGATCCCCGGTGGCCTCGTGCCACTTTATGGTTCAGCCGTGATGTGCGTTCGCCGAGTTACGCCCAGCCTCACCAAATCGCCTACCCGTCCGGGCGGGCAGGCGATGGCCCGGCGCCTGCGGCTTGATTCCGGGCTGCGTGGCAACCTCGACTGGTGCTTTTGCCGCCATGATGGGTTTTACGGAACGCCATGCCGAACTTCACCTAGTAGCCCCCCTTTCGCCGGGCAGGCGATGGCCCGGTGCCTACGGCTTGATCCCGGGCCGGGAGGCAATAGGGCCCGGCAAACCCACCGAGCCCCTCCGCGTCACTCAGCCGCCGATTTCTCCTCATACATCAACCCCTTCGCGGTCCCCTCCGGAAAACCCTTCCAGTAGCTGTGGTCCTCCTTCTCGGTCCCATCCTCCTCGACCGACCAAACGCCGTCGTTCGAATTCTCTACCAGATCGAGATACGCCGCCTTCTCACTCTCACCCTTCAAATGACTGTCCATCCACGCGGTCACGAAATGCTGCGCGATGTTGTTCATCCGCACCGTGTCCCAGACCGCGTCGGTGTAATGCTCGGAAATGTTGAAGCCCTTGTCTTCGCTAAAGTAATAGGCCTCCTCCGGCGCGGGCATGGGCGCGCCCGCGTTATGGCCCGCGTTCATGTAGGTCAGCAGCGCGCGGTCCACGTTCGAGGTGTTCTCCCAGATCGCCCGGATGCCGTTCTCGTAGAGCGAGGTATCGTCCTGCGAGCCTGCGATGAACAGCATCGGGATCTGGACCCCCGCCAGCCCCTCGGCATCCCAGAAGCCGCGGTTCATGCCCCAAGGGCCGAAGGCCACGGCGGTCTTGATCCGCGGATCGGGCAGCGCGTCATGCGTCTCGGAGCCCGCCTGATGAATGCCTAGCGTCCCGTGCGGCCCGCCCCAAGTGTAGCCGACCGAGGTCTCCGTCACCCCGCCCCCGGCGGTAATGATCGCGCCGTAGCCGCCCATGGAATAGCCGATCAGACCTGTGTTCTCGGCATCATAGAGCCCCGCGAAATCACCGCCCTCCGCGGCCTTCTGCGCCATCTGCTCAAGCACGAAAAGCTGGTCCAGCGAGCGGTTCACCAGCGTCGAGCCAAAAGCCGCCTGCGTGCGGTAGGTGCTGTCGGTATGGTCGATCGAGGCCACGACATAGCCCTTGGAGGCGAGGTTCTCGGCCAGATGCGACATGAGGTAACGGTTGCCCGGATAGCCATGGCTGATCAGCACGAGCGGAAAGGTCTCGCCCGTCGCCGGATCGACGTCGCGCATGGCCTGTCCCTCGAGCGTGACCTCGGTGGTGCCGTCGCGGAGATAAGCCTTGAAGGAGGTCTCGCCCTCCGCCCCCTCGGCGGCGGGGTAATACATCTCCACCGTCAGCGGCCGGTCATAGCGCGGCATCTCCTCGGGCTTGTCGGCGGCGGGGTCGATGGCGAGGATGTCGATCTGGCCGGGGTTGACCATCTCCAAAGTGCGCACCCCCACGGCATGGTCGCCATAGGCCGCAAGTTCGGGCGCGTTCGGCAATTGCCGGTCGATCCGGTTTTCCGCCTGCGCCGCGCCAGCGGTAAGGCCCGCGGCAAGCAGGGCTGTGGTGGTCATATGTCGGTGCATGGTTCGTCCTCCCTTGAATTGGGCCAAGCCTACCCGCGCCACGGGGACAGGCAAGCACCCTTCGGGTAACGTCACGGAAGTTTCACACCTACCCCCGCGCGGCGCGCGCCACTTCGGCCTCGCTCAGCCCGTATTTCCCGGCGAATTTCGCGCGGGCGGCCAGCAACCTCGGGTCATCGGGCTGCATCCCCAAGGTGCGGATAAAGGCGATACGCTGCTGCTGTTTCAAAGCCTCGGTGTCGATATCGGTGCCCATGGCCCGGTCGATGATCTCCCCGCCCGGGCTGACGTGGAACCACTTGTTGAAGTCGCGAAAGTGATGCTGATTGTGCAGCCGGGTGACATGCCGCTCCACCGCAGTTTTCGGCACCGTCAGATGCGCCGTCATGTGAAACCACTCATAGCCCAGAAAGGTCAGCACCCCGCCCAGAGGCACGATCGCCGTGGCGATCCAGATGCTCGCCTCGACCCCCAAAAGCGCCGCGATGCCCCAGACCAGAAGGAAATTCCCCACGAGCATCGGCAGCGCGACCCAGACCGGCACGAAAAACAGCCCGTGATTGGTCGGGAAGTCATGGTGCCCGTAATGCGCGCGGTACAGCAGATCAAAGGCCCATTGCCGCTTGGGCGGGGCGAGGTGAAAGACATGCCGGTGCAGGTTGTATTCATTGAGCATCTGCGCCGCGACCCCCAGCGGCACCAGCGCCCAAGAACACAGCGGCGCCCCCCAAAGCATCGCAACAAAGGCCACCACAGCGGCCAGTGCCATGAGCGACACGCCCGCATGACCGAACATGATCTTGATCCGTGACATCCGCCTGACCTCCCCATCCTGCGCATCCGGTAGGCAAAACTGTAACAAATCCCCCGCCTGCCTGTCGCGCATGACGTTAGGTGCCCTTGGCCGCTTGACCTCCCCCCGCATTCCGGCCCACATCCGCGCATGACAAAATCGACCCTGACCATCGACCTACAAGCCATCGCCGACAACTGGCGTGCCCTCGACCGTATGACAAAGGCCGAGACTGCCGCCGTGGTCAAAGCCGACAGCTATGGGCTGGGCGCTGCCCGTGTGGCCAAGACATTGGCCGAGGCCGGTGCGCGGCAGTTCTTCGTGGCCCTGACCGAAGAGGGGGTGGCCCTGCGCCAAGTCTTGGGCGAAGGCCCGGTGATCAATGTCTTTTCCGGGCATATGCCGGGCGATGCGGAGGCGATTGCCGGTGCCGCGCTGACGCCGATGATCAATTCGACAGAGCAGCTGCTGCGCCAGTTTGAGACCCTGCCCGGCCATGCTTTCGGCATCCAACTCGACAGCGGGATGAACCGGCTGGGGATGGAGCCTGCGGAATGGGCAGCCCTGCGCGACATCGCGCTGAGCCAGAACCCCACGCTCATCATGTCGCATCTGGCCTGCTCGGACGCGCCGGATCATGAAATGAACGATGCGCAACTGCGCAGTTTCAGCGACATGACCCAAGGGGTTGAAGTCCCGCGCTCGCTCTCCGCCACGGGGGGCATTCTGCTGGGGCCGGAGTATCATTTCGACGTCACCCGGCCCGGCATCGGTCTTTACGGCGGGCGCCCATTCACAGAGGCGCGGCCCGTGGTCACCCTCGACGTGCCGGTGATCCAGACCCGCAGCGTCACCCCCGGGGAAACTGTGGGCTATGGCAACACCTGGACGGCGGAGAGCACCGTGACGCTCGCCACCGTGGCCGCGGGCTACGCCGACGGCCTTCTGCGCGCGATGGGCAATGCGACCGGCACCGCCTGTTTCCAGCATGAGGGTGTTACCCTACCCATCCTCGGGCGCGTCTCAATGGACCTGATCACGGTGGATGTCTCTGCATTGGACGAGGTGCCCGCGACCTTGCAACTGCTGGGGCAAAGCCAAGGCGTTGATGATTTGGCGGATTGGGCGGGCACGATCGGCTATGAGGTGCTCACCTCTTTGGGCGCAAGATATGCGCGAAACTACGCCGGTTAGGTCGGCGATTTTCCCCCGCATCGCAGCACGCCGCCGAGAGAGTCGCTGCGCGACTCACTGGCGTTCCCCCACGGTACGCCTCGCCCCTGCCCTGCGCTGCCGATCACGAATTGCACGGCGCAGGCGCAAATAACTTCCGAAAAACCTGCGGTTGTGCCATAATCTCGGCAAAACTAGGTTAAATCCTCAGCATAATCCCACAGGGAATGGGAACAAAGAAGGATAAGGAGGCGTTGGTCGGCAGAAACTTGCTTAGTAGCTCTTCCAGGGGGGAGAAAGTATGTCCCAGCTTCGTTCCTTTGCCTACCTCGTTCAATTCGCCTTTCAACGGCTTGCGGTGGTGGTTTTCGCCCTCGCGGCCCTTGCCCTTACCGGTGCCAGCATCATGGCGGCGCTCGGCCTTTGGGATTGGATCAGCCTTGATCTGCAATACGCCGGTGAGCCTGTCGAAAACGCCGGGATGTACGCCCAACTGGCGCTGACCGTCCTTGCTGTGGGCCTGTGCTTTTTCCTGCCCACTAACCGCCGTGTCATGCAGCTTGAGACCTCGCACCGCCAATTCAATGTCGGCATGCAGGACGTGGCCCGCGCCTATGCCGCCGTGCACGCCGCCGACCGGGCCGAAACCTTTCAGATGAGCTCGGAATTCGATTCGGTGCGCGAACGTCTGGCCTATCTGCGCGATCATCCCGACCTCGCCACGCTGGAGCCTGCCGTGCTGGAAATGGCCGCTCAGATGAGCCACGTGGCCCGCGATCTGGCCGAAGTCTATTCGGATGAGAAACTGGCCCGCGCCCGCAGCTTCCTCAAGCAGCGTCAAGAAGAGGTCGAGCTTTTCAATAGTCGTCTCGATCAAGCCAAAGCGATCTCGACCGAGATGAAACATTGGCTGCACGAAGTCGAACTCGAAGAAAGCGTCGCCGTGGCTCAGCTTGAGCGTCTGCGTGAAGAGATGCGTGAGATTATGCCTGAGCTTGGCCTTGAACGTGTGGTCCAGACCGAAACACCCGAGCGCAAGCCTGAGACGACATCGCTCGACAATATCGTGATCGACCTGCCGCCCAAAGCCGCTGAGTAATGCCAGCGGCGGCATCCGGCCCATTGGGTTCCCCCCCGGGATCATCACCCAAGGGCCGGATGCTTTTCCTTTGACGCCATCGGGCACCTGCGCGAAAAGGGCCCATGGCCAAATCCTCCTCCAGTTTTTCCTGTGCCGAATGCGGCGCGAAACATTCCAAATGGTCCGGGCGCTGCGACGCCTGCGGCGCGTGGAATTCCATCGTCGAAGACAAGGGCATCTCCGCAGGCCCGCCCAGCAAATCCTTGGGCGCAAGGCGCGGCTCTGCCATTGAACTCACCGATCTTGCCACACAAGAAACCCCGCCCCCGCGCGCACAGTCGGGCATTGCGGAGTTGGACCGCGTGTTGGGCGGCGGGCTGGTGCCCGCCTCGGCGATCCTCGTGGGCGGCGATCCCGGCATCGGGAAATCGACCCTTCTGCTGCAAGCCGCCGCGCATTTCGCCAACTCCGGCCTCAAGACGATCTATGTCAGCGGCGAAGAAGCCAGCGCGCAGGTCCGCATGCGCGCGCAGCGTCTTAGCCTTTCCGAAGCGCCGGTGAAACTCGCGGCGGAAACCAATCTGCGCGACATCCTGACCACGCTTGAGGCCGAGCGCCCGCAGCTTGCCATCATCGACTCGATCCAAACCATGTGGGCCGACAACGTCGAAAGCGCGCCCGGATCGGTCAGTCAGGTCCGCGCCGCGGCGCATGAGTTGACCAGTTTCGCCAAACGCCGCGGGGTCGCGGTGATCCTCGTGGGCCATGTCACCAAGGAAGGCCAGATCGCTGGCCCCCGCGTGGTGGAGCATATGGTCGACACCGTGCTCTATTTCGAAGGCGAGCGTGGCCACCAGTTCCGTATCCTGCGCGCCGTGAAAAACCGCTTCGGCCCGGCGGATGAGATCGGCGTTTTCGAAATGACGGGGGGCGGTCTGTCAGAGGTGATCAACCCCTCGGCGCTGTTCTTGTCGGAACGCGGACAACCCTCTCCCGGTTCGGTCGTCTTTGCGGGCATCGAAGGCACCCGGCCTGTCTTGGTCGAACTTCAGGCGCTCGTGGCCCCCTCGCCCCATTCCCAAGCGCGCCGGACGGTGGTGGGCTGGGATTCGGGGCGTCTGGCGATGATCCTCGCGGTATTGGAAGCGCGGTGCGGAATTCCTTTCGCGGGGCTGGATGTCTACCTCAATGTGGCGGGCGGGATGAAGATCTCCGAACCCGCCGCCGATCTCGCCGTGGCCGCCGCGATCCTCTCGGCGCGGGAAGACGCGGCCCTGCCCGCCGAAACCGTTGTTTTCGGAGAGATTAGCCTCTCCGGTGCGCTGCGCCCCGCCAGCCAGACGGAAAACAGGTTGAAAGAGGCGCAAAAACTTGGTTTTACGAGCGCTATTGCACCGCGCGGCGGCAAGGCTGTGGGTGTGACCGGAATTGCGCTGAATACGATGAGCGATCTGACCGGATTTGTTGGCGAAATTTTCGGGGCGGGCTGATCCCCCCTTAGACGAGGGCGAGAACGCGCATGGACGGTTTTACCATTATTGACGGGGTGGTCGCGGTTGTCATCGTGCTATCGGCATTGCTGGCCTATGGCCGCGGGCTGGTGCGCGAGTTGATGGCGATTGTAGGCTGGATTGCCGCGGCCGTGCTGGCCTTTCTCTTTGCGCCGCAGGTCGAGCCGCTTGTGCGTGAACTGCCCTATGTGGGCGAATTCTTGGCCGATAGCTGCGAATTGTCGGTGATCGGTGCTTTTGCGCTGGTCTTTGCCGCGGCGCTGATCGTGGTCTCGCTCTTCACGCCGCTCTTCTCCTCGCTTGTGCACCGCTCGATGCTGGGTGGCGTGGACCAAGGGCTTGGCTTCATCTTTGGCGTCGTGCGCGGCGTGCTTTTGGTGGCGATTGCCTTCTTCGTCTACGACACCGTCATCACCGGTGAGCGGACCACAATGGTCGAAAATAGCCGCTCCGCCGCCGTATTCTCGCGCTTCACCGGCCAGATCGAAGAAAAAGACCCGCAAGAGGCGCTCGGCTGGATCACCAACCGCTATGAGGCGCTGGTGGGCAAATGTAGCGCCTAAGGCCTTCATAATCTCTTAACACAATCCTTTTAAACAGGCGGCCAGAGCATCATGGCCGCCTGTTTTGCGTTTGCGTCGGGCCAGATGCGGGGGCCGCCTAGCGGGCGACCATTGCAGCGCTTTATCCAGCCTGTTGCGCCCCATCGGCGACATGCGGGGTGACAGCCGCTTGCGAAGCCCCTACATAGGCAGCGACCTCACCCGGATTCGGAGTTGCCCCGTTGTCCAAGCACATGCCGCCCGCCCATCCCTTTGACACTTCCTATCTGCGCGACAGCGGAGATGAGGATAAACTGAAGGAGGAATGCGGCGTCTTTGGCGTGGTTGGCGTTGCCGATGCCGCCACTTTCGTGGCCCTTGGCCTGCACGCCCTCCAGCACCGTGGACAAGAGGCTGGCGGCATCGTCAGCTACGATCCCGCCGCCGGTTTCCAATCGGCCCGCCGCTTTGGCTATGTCCGCGACAACTTCACCTCGCAGGATGTGATGCAAACGCTCCCCGGCGAGCTGTCCATCGGTCACGTCCGCTATTCGACCTCTGGCAACAAGGGCCCCACCGCGATCCGCGACGTGCAGCCCTTCTTTGGTGAGTTCGCCATGGGCGGCGCCGCGATTGCCCATAACGGCAATATCACCAACGCCAACGCCCTGCGCCGTGAGTTAATCGAGCGGGGCTCGATCTTCCAATCCTCATCCGACAGTGAGTGCATCATTCACCTGATGGCCCGATCCTTGCAGCAAAACATCCCCGAGCGGATGGAAGATGCGCTGCGCCGGGTCGAGGGGGCCTTTTCGGTCGTTGCCATGACACGCACCAAGCTGATCGGCGTGCGCGATCCGCTGGGCGTGCGCCCGCTCGTGCTGGGCCGTGTCGGCGATGGCTGGGCGCTGAGCTCGGAGACATGCGCGCTCGACATCATCGGCGCTGAGTTTGTTCGCGAGATCGAACCGGGCGAGATGGTTGTGATCACCGAAAAAGGGGTCGAAAGCCATTTCCCCTTCCGCCGCGTCGCCTCGCGTTTCTGTATCTTCGAGCATGTCTACTTCAGCCGCCCCGACAGCATTCTCGGCGGTCGTTCGGTCTATGAAACGCGTGAGAATATTGGCCGCGAACTGGCCAAGGAAAGCCCCGTGGAAGCCGATCTCGTCTGCCCTGTGCCCGACAGCGGCACCCCGGCGGCGATTGGCTATAGCCTTGAATCCGGCATCCCCTACGCCATGGGCATCATTCGCAACCAATATATGGGCCGGACCTTTATCGAGCCAACCGAGCAGATCCGCAACATGGGGGTCCGTCTCAAGCTCAACGTCAACCGCGCGCTGATCAAGGGCAAGCGGGTGATCTTGGTCGACGACTCGGTGGTGCGCGGCACGACCTCGCGCAAGATCAAAGAGATGATCCTCGACGCGGGCGCGAAAGAGGTGCACTTCCGGATCGCCTCCCCCCCCACGGCTTGGCCCTGTTTCTACGGCGTCGACACCCCGCAGCGCGAAAAGCTACTGGCGGCGACCATGTCCGAGGATGAGATGCGCGACCACTTGCAGGTCGACAGCCTCAAGTTCATCTCGCTGGACGGCCTCTACCGCGCGGTGGGCGAAGCCGAAGGCCGCAACGCCGAGTGCCCGCAGTATTGCGACGCCTGCTTCTCTGGCGACTACCCGGTCACCCCTGCCGATCAGGTTAAGGAAGGTTTCCAGATGAAGCCCGCCGCCGAGTAACCCGCCAGACGGATCAAACCAAAGCAAAGGCCGCGCCCGGTTCCCCGGACGCGGCCTTTGCTTTTCCGCATTGCGCGGAGCCGCTTAATTCTGCGCCGCAGGCTCCGCCGCGTCATTGGCGCTCTCGGTTGCGTCATCCACGGCATCGCTGATCGCCTCCCCGGCGGCATCCACGCTGCCCGCGATTGCATCGGCGGCGTCTTCAGCGGCGTTGGTCATATCTTCGGCCACTTCGGGCGCATTGATCGCCTCGGAAGCGTCGATGGCCACTTCCTGCGGCCCCTTGCCGGTGAAAAGCATATAGCCCGCCAGCGCAATCAGCGCCGCCACGACCAACCAGACCAGATTCTTCATTCCATTCCCCTTAATCTACGCCCCGCGAGGTTAAAGATTTCCCCCGGGGCCGCATAGCCGTGAATTGCGCCACAATCGCCCCAGATCAAGGGTAAATCGCCCCAAACCCCACGCATAGCGTGATTTTGCGACTTGAAGATGGACCCACGCGGGTTTACCTTGCATTCTCGAATTAGGTAACAATCAAAGGACCATCACCATCGCTCGCAGACCTCATAACGCGCCGCCCCAACGTGACACCGGCCCGCGCGTCAACGACAAGATCCGTGCCCCCGAAATCCGCCTGATCGGTGCCGATGGCGAAAACGTCGGCGTTGTCTCGCCGCAGCGCGCCATGGAAATGGCCGATGACGCCGGCCTCGACCTTGTTGAAATTTCGCCCAATGCCAAGCCGCCCGTGTGCAAGATCATGGATTTCGGCAAGTTCAAATATGAACAGCAAAAGCGCGAGAGCGAAGCCCGCAAGAAACAGAAGATCATCGAGATCAAAGAGGTCAAGTTCCGTCCCAATACGGACAAGAACGACTACGATGTGAAGATGCGCAATGTCTTCAAGTTTCTTGAAGGTGGCGACAAGGTGAAGGTTACCCTCCGGTTCCGTGGCCGTGAGATGGCGCACCAGAACCTCGGTCGTGAGCTTTTGGAGCGCGTCGCTGCCGACACCAAAGAGATCGGCCGGGTGGAGAACTTCCCCAAGATGGAAGGCCGCCAAATGGTCATGGTGATCGGGCCGCTGCCCAACAAGTGATCAGCTCAATCGGGTCCGCATGACGGGCCCGACTGGCACCTTCACCATCCAATAACGCAAAACGCCCCCGGATCGCTCCGGGGGCGTTTTCTGTTTGGGGTGTAGGTCTGCTTAGCGCAGCAGACCTGTAATGTTGCGCACCACGGCACGACGGTTCGCAGGTTCCGCCGACGTGGTCGGCACGCGCAGCTGGCTCTCGCCATAGCCTTGCGTGATCAGATTGGCGGGCGGCACATCAAAGTACTCGGTCAGCGCCAGGGCCACGGTCTCCGCACGGCGGTCCGACAGGGCGAGGTTATAGCTCGCATCGCCAACCGCATCGGTGTGACCTTCGACGAGGATCACGGTGCGCGGGTCCTTCTGGATCAGGTCACGCAGTGTGGTGCCGATATTGGCAAGCGCGCGGGCCTGTTCAGGCTGGATCGCGGCGGAGCCGGTGGGGAAGCGTACTGCATCGAGTTCCAGCTCCGGCGCGAGGGAGCGCACTTCACGGATTTCACGCACCTGACGCAGGGAGAATGTCCGCCCCTGATCGTTGCGCATCTCAGCTTGCAAAGCCTGACGCAGCGCGGCCTCGTCTTGGGTGCTGGCGCGCTGTGCCTGCTGTGTCTGCTGGACCTGCGGCAGATCGTTCACGACAACTTCGCGCTCTTCCACGAGGTCATCGACCAGCACATATTCACGGCCCTGCGCATCGAAGTTCGTCCGGCGCAGCACGGTGCCATCCCGCGAGCGGATGGTCTCGACCCGGCTGCCGTCGCTTTTGGTCACGATGGTCCGAGTGGAGCCGTCGTCGAAGGTCTGGGTCTGCACCTCGTCACCGGGGCGGCGGAGCAGAGCGTTGTCGTCCTTCAGGACGCGCAATTCGCCAGTGTCGTCCTGAACGACCACCCGGTCACCAGAGCGGCTGACGATTTTCTCACCATTGTTCAGAACCGAGCCGACAGCCACAGCCCCAAGGCCGAGGAGCAGCGCTTTTTCGAAGTCCGACATCCCGCTGTCGTCGTCGTCGGCGGCGGCGGCATCGGCTTCGCCTGCGGCAGCCACTTCAGTTTCGAAGTCTTCGTCCGAGCTGCGCACGTCTTCTTCGGTAACTTCTTCGGTCACGACTTCGGCGTCCGCATCGCTTTCGGCAGCAGCGGCGGCGGCGGCGGCAGCTTCACGCTCGGCGCGGCGTTGCTCGCGGCGTTCTTCGCGGCGTTCGGCACGGCGGGCTTCGCGGCGCTCTTCACGGGCCTGGATCTGCTCTTCGGTCAGACCGGCGTTGTCTTCCTCGCCGACTGCTTCGCCGCTGGTTTCGGCTTCCATTTCGGCCTCGGCTTCTTCCGAGGTCTCGACGGCAGTCTCATTGGCTTCCGCGTCAGTCGCGGCTTCGGCGTTTTCGTCGGTTTCTACGTTCCCAGTCACCTCGGCATCAGCTTCAGCGGTCGCTTCGGCTTCAGCTTCCATGTCCTGCGCGGTCTCGGCCTCGGCGTCGTTTTCAATCTCGGCCTCTTCCTCAACCTCGGCTTCGCTTTCCACCTCAGCTTCCACTTCCGCCTCGGTCTCAACCTCTTCCTCGACTTCGACCTCGCTCTCAGTCTCGGCGGTCATTTCGGCTTCGGCCTCGGCGGTCTCCACTTCCGCTTCGCTTGCGGTTTCCTCTGCCGCCTCGGCTGCGGCTTCAGCCTGCGCCTCTGCTGCGTCGGCGGCCTCTTCGGCCTGTTCGGTCACGTCGTTCACAGCAGCCGCAGCAGCGTCACCCGTCGCTTCAACCGCGCCAGTTGCCTGATCCAGCAGCGAACCCGCCTCGGCTTCGGTCTCCGCCTCGGCCTCGACCTCTGCTTCACCTTCCGCTTCGACTTCCGCCTCGGCCTCACCGCTCAGCCCGGCCATAACACGAAGCTCTTCGGCACTTTCTACCGTCTGATCGTCGAATGCGCAGGGGAATTCGGTCGCTTCGCCCACGGGGCCGCATTCATTCAGATTTTGCTCCTGCGCAAAGGCGCCATGCGGGAAAGCCAAGGCAAGGCTCAGACCCAGCGAAGTCGTAGATCTCAGTAGGTTTTTCATGTTCACGTCCTCATCATTACGGGAACGCCGTTCGGGCAGCGCTTGTCACCCAACGCATGATGGGGGCGCTGGTTCCGCTATCCAATATCAAGAGCTTACCCCATGAAAATACCGCGCCCCCTCTGGGGACGCGGCAGAAGTTTACGCTGCTGTTATCGGCTATCAGGCGATGGCGGCCACAGCGCGGCGGGTCATCACGCCGCACAGATGGGCGCGGTAGGCGCCGCTGCCGTGCAGATCGCTGATCATGTCGCCCGCGTCGAGGGTCAGCCCCTCCAACGCCTCCGGCGCGAACCGTTCCGACAGGGCAGTTTCGGCTTCACTCCAGCGGAATACACCGTCGTTCGACGCGCCCGTGATCGCCACGCGCACCCCATCGCCGAGGCGCGCGACATAGGCCGCGACCAGCGGGAAGCGCGAGGCGGGCTGAATGAATTTCTCGTAATGCGCGGCCTCAGGAATGGGGAAACGGACGCCGGTGACGATCTCCCCTTCCTCCAATGCGGTGGTGAACATGCCTTGAAAATAGTCATCCGCGGCAATCTCGCGGCGGTCGGTCTCAATCGTCGCGCCACTGGCCAGAGCGCCCGCCGGGTAGCAGGCAGAGGGGTCGTTATTGGCGAGCGATCCGCCGATGGTCCCCCGGTTGCGCACCGCCGGGTCGCCGATCCGTGCGGCGAGGCTGGCGAGCGCCGGGTAGCTCTCCGCCGCCTCGCGCATGACCGTGGCATGGGTCGTGCCGCCACCGATCCAAAGCGCGCCATCGCGCATCTCAACCCCTTTGAGCGCATCGATCCCCGCCAGCGACACCAGAACCGAGGGCATCGCCAGCCGCGCCTTCAGCGTGGGGATCAACGTCTGACCGCCGCTGAGCGGTTGCGCATCCTCCTGCCCCAAAGCCTTGACCGCATCCGCCACGCTGCTGGGGCGCTCTACTTCGAAATCATACATCTTTCATCCTTCCCAGAGGCCGCCCGAGCGTCGCCTCTTTTCTCAAACCAATCTTCAGCAGGCGCTTAGCCATTCATCGCCTCCCAGACCCGCGCGGGGCTGACCGGCATGTCGATATGGCCGATGTCCTTCCCGCCCGAGCGCATGGCGTGAAGGACCGCGTTAACCACCGCAGGCGGCGAGCCGATGGCCCCCGCCTCCCCGCAGCCTTTCACGCCCAAGGGGTTGTGGGTGCAGGGCGTCTGGCAGGAGTGATCCACGTCATAGAACGGCAAATCGCTGGCGCGCGGCATGGCGTAATCCATGTAGGACGCGCTAAGGAGTTGGCCGTCTTCATCGTAGGCGCAGTTCTCCAACAGCGCTTGACCGATACCTTGGGCCAGACCGCCGTGGACTTGGCCGGTCACGATCATCGGGTTCACCACATTGCCGAAATCATCGGCGGCGGTGAAACGTTCGACGGTGACATGGCCGGTCTCGGGGTCCAACTCGACCTCGCAGGCATAGGCCCCCGCCGGATAGGTGAAGTTCGACGGGTCGTAAAAGGCGGTTTCCTCAAGCCCCGGTTCGATCTCTTCCAACGGGTAGTTATGCGGCACATAGGCGGCAAGCGTCACATCGCCCCAAGCCACGGATTTATCCGTCCCCGCAACGCTAAAGGCCCCATCCTTCAACTCGATATCCCCTTCCGAGGCTTCGAGCAGGTGACTTGCGATCTTTTTTGCCTTGGCGATGATCTTTTCGGTCGCGCGCACCATGGCGCTGCCGCCCACCGCGAGCGAGCGCGAGCCATAGGTGCCCATGCCCATCGGCACCTTAGAGGTGTCGCCATGGACGATCTCGACCATATTCTCGTCGATGCCGATCATATCGGCCACCACCTGCGCGAATGAGGTCTCATGCCCCTGCCCGTGGCTGTGGCTGCCGGTCATCACGACCAGCCCGCCGGTGGCGTTAACCCGGACCGTGGCGCTTTCATACAGGCCCGCCCGGGCGCCGAGTTGGCCCACAAGGTTCGACGGCGCAATCCCGCAGGCCTCGATATAGCAGTTCACGCCGAAGCCGCGCAGCTTGCCCTTCGCCTCACTCTCACGGCGCCGCGCTTCAAAGCCCGCGTGGTCCGCGATCTCTTCGAGCTTGTCCATCGTGGCGTTGTAATCGCCCGTGTCATATTCCACCGCCACCGGGGTGGCATAGGGAAACTCCGTCACGAAGTTTTGGCGGCGCAGTTTGATCGGGTCGACCTGCAACTCATGCGCAGCCTTGTCGATCAAACGCTCCAACTGATAGGTCGCCTCGGGCCGACCGGCCCCGCGATAGGCATCTACTGGCACGGTATTGGTAAAGACCGCCTTAACGTTCACGTAGATCAGCGGCGTTTTATAGTTCCCCGCCATGAGCGTGCCGTGCAGCCAAGTCGGCACCGAAGGCGCGAAGGTCGACAGGTAGGCCCCCATATTGGCATAGGTATCGGTGCGCAGGGCGGTGAAGTTGTTCTCTGCATCCAGCGCCAGTTCGATCTTGGTCACATGGTCGCGGCCATGGGCGTCGGACATGAAGGCTTCCGACCGGCTCGACGTCCATTTCACCGGACGCCCCACCGCCTTGGCGGCGAAGGTGCAGAAGGCCTCTTCCTGATAATGGAAGATCTTGGTGCCGAAGCCGCCGCCCACGTCAGGTGCCACCACGCGCAGCTTGTGCTCGGGGATACCCAGCACGAAGGCGCCCATCAGCAAGCGGATCACATGCGGGTTCTGGCTGGTGGTATAGAGCGTATGCTCCCCGTCCGAGCGGTTGTAATCGCCGATGGCGACGCGCGGCTCCATCGGGTTGGCGACGAGGCGGTTGTTGACCAGTTCCAACGTGGTGACATGGGCGGCCTCGTCAAAGGCCTTGTTCACCGCCTCCTTGTTCTCTTCCACGAAGCCCCAGTCGTAGCAAAGGTTGCTGCTAAGGTCGTCATGCACCTTAGGCGCGTCGTCTTTCAGCGCGTCCTTCATGTTCACCACGGCGGGCAACTCGTCGATATCGACGACAATCGCCTCGGCGGCGTCACGGGCCTGCGCCAACGTCTCGGCCACGACGGCGGCGATGGGCTCGCCCACATGGCGGACCTTTTCATGGGCCAGCACGGGGTGTTTCGGCTCCTGCATGGGTTGGCCGTGTTTGTCGGTCACCTGCCAGCCGCAGGGCATCCCGCCCACTTCGGCGAAATCCGCGCCGGTGAAAATTTTTAGCACGCCGGGCATGTCTTCGGCGGCAGAGGTATCGACCCCGGTCAGCCGCCCATGCGCCACATCCGAGCGCAGGAAAAACACATGGGTCTGGCGGCGCAGGTTGATGTCATCGGTATAGCGCCCCGCCCCGGTGAGAAAGCGCACATCCTCCCGTCTTTTGCTGCTGGCCCCAATGCCGCTCGTCGGTTCAAAATCCTTTGGCATAATATCCTCCCGTTTGGTGGCGGTGCGGATGCACCTGATCCGTCACGCGGCCACCGCTTCTGGCGGTCCTCCCTCCGCCATCACCGGCCTGCTCAGCGCGACACTGCTTCCAACGTTACTCTGCCGCCAGCGCGCTGACCTCTTGGCCGCTGGCCGCCATGATCGCTTTGACGATATTGTGGTAGCCGGTGCAGCGGCAGATGTTGCCGTCAAGGTAATGGCGCACCTCGGCCTCCGAAGGTTTCGGATTTTCCTTGAGCAAGGCCGCCGCCGACATCACCATGCCGGGCGTGCAAAAGCCGCATTGCAGCCCGTGGTGATCTTGAAACGCCTGTTGGATGGTGCTGAGCGTGCCATCGGGGGCCGCCTGCCCTTCGATGGTCTCGACTTCGGCGCCATCGGCCTCGACCGCGAACATGGTGCAGGCTTTGACCGCATTGCCGTTCACATGCACCACGCAGGCGCCGCATTGGCTGGTGTCGCAGCCCACATGGGTGCCGGTCAGTTCCAGATCATCGCGCAGGAAATGCACCAGCAAAGTGCGGCCTTCGACCTCTCCCGACGCGGGTTTGCCGTTCACGGTCATCTTGACCTGTGTCATGTTCTTCCTCCCAGTCTGACGCTTGTTGAGATCAGTTAAGCACGACAAGCCCTAGTTGAGAACATATATTTTCCTAAGGTTTTGCCTCAGCCGTTGCCCGCGCTTTTGCCGGGGTTGCGCGGCTGCGGGCGCGTGGGGATCTCTTTCAGCAAGCCGCCCACCCCCATCGCCGCGATATCCGCGCTGGTGACGGGAATGCCGCAAACCAGCCGCGACAGCACCCAATCGGCCCCGTTGAGCGCGGGGGAACGGGCGCAGCCCGGCAGGCCGATCACGGCGCAGGCGCCAAGTTGGCCGAGAAAGAGCAGATTGCCCGGATCGACCGGCATGCCAAAGCGCGTCACCTCGCCCCCCGCCGCGCGCAGGGCAGAGGGGGCCACGTCATTGATGTCCGACGTGGCGGAGGCGGTGAGGATCAGGACCAGATCGGTCTCTGCCGCGGCAATCGCCTCGGTCAGCGGGGCGCTTCGGTGGGGGACGGTTACAACATCGCGAAGGGTCACATTAAGCGCCATCAGCCGCCCCTCCACCGCGGCGCGGCCCTTGCCCCCGGCCCCGCCGGGCACGTCTGTGATGATCAGCGTGGCATCGCGCAGCACAGGCGGCGCGAGGCGCAAGGCGCCCTCTCCCGCCGCCGCGCAGGCGGCCTCGACTGTGCTTTCAGGCAGGGCGTAGGAGATGATCTTGATCGTCGCCACCATGCCGCTCTCGCCCATCTGCTGATAGGGTGGCACGGTGGCCAGCGTGATCATCGGGTCCACCGCATTGACCGCCTCAAGCGCCGCGCGGTCCATCACCACCACCCCCGGGCCATCGGCCAGCAGGTTCACCCGCCCGGTGAAGGGTTTCGACATCCGCAGCCCCGGACCGCAGAGGCTTTCGGCCAGCCGTGCGGCGCCTGCGTTCTCGTCAATATCACCGGGGTCGAGCCGGGCGACGATCACCTCTTCGATGCCCGCGCCTTCCAGCGCTGCGATATCCTCTTGGGTCAGCACGCGGCCCTTGCGCAGCCGCCCCTCCGTCACCGCGACGGAATGGGCCAGCGTCGCGCCCAAAGCCGCGCTCAAAGGGACCGGGCCAAATCTCATGGTCGGCGCAGGCTTTGGATCATCTGGGCAAGGATCGACACGGCGATCTCAGCCGGGCTGGCCGCGCCGATATCGAGGCCGACCGGCCCGTGGATACGCGCCGCCTGCTCTGCCGCCACACCTGCTTCCGCCAGCCGATCAAGCCTGCTGGCCTGCGTCCGGGTCGAGCCGAGCGCGCCGATATAGAAAGCCTCGGATCCGAGCGCCACATGCAGCGCCGGATCGTCGAGTTTCGGGTCATGGGTCAGCAAGACCACGGCGGTGCGCGCGTCAACACCGATCTCGCGCAGGGCGGCATCGGGCCAATCGTTCACCACTTGGCAATCGGGGAAGCGGGCGGGTGAGCCGAAAGCCTCCCGCGGGTCGACGACGATCGGATCGAACCCCGCCTCTATCGCCATGCGCACCAGATGCTGCGCGATATGCACGGCACCCACGATCACCAATCGCAGCGGCGGATTGTGGATGGCGATGAACCGCCCTGTTTCATCCTCGACGCCAGAGCGGTCGCGGCGAAAGCGGTCCTCATGCCCCCCCTCTGTCAGCCGACGGTCGCTGCCGTCCAACGCCACCTCATAGGCCACCGGCTTACGGGCCGCGCGCCTTGCCACCAATTCGCGCAGCATCTCAAGGCTGAGCGCCTCCGGCCCCACCGGCTCCACCAGCACCTTGATCGTGCCGCCGCAGGCCAGCCCCACGGCAAAGGCATCACCATCGCTGACGCCATATTCCAACAGCCGCGTGCGGCCGTCCTCCAGGACCTCTAAAGCCTCAACCACCACGGCGCCTTCGACGCAACCGCCCGAGACGGACCCCATCATCGTCCCGTCGCCCGCCACGACCAGTTGCGCGCCAGCGCGCCGGGGGGCGGAGCCCCATGTTTCCACCACCGTGGCAAGGGCCACAGGCTCTCCGGCCTCGGCCCAGTCGAGCGCTTGTTCGGGGATCCGGTCCATCGGTTGTCCTTTCAACGTGAGGGCGCAAAGTGTGTCGCAATAGGGGCAAAGGTCAATGGCCGATCCGGCGTTCGGCTTCGCCTTGCACGCCGTGGCCAGCGGCACTACATCTAGCCCAAGCACTCACAACAGCCGGAGCCACCCCATGCCCATGCAAGCCAGCGAAATCGAAGACCTGATCCGCGCGTCCTTTCCGGATGCCAAGATCACCGTCGAAGGCAATGATGGCGTGCATATGGCGGCCATGGTCGTGGACGAAAGCTTTCGCGGCATGAACCGGGTCCAGCAGCAGCGCGCCGTCTATGCGGCCCTCAAGGGCAAGATGGACGGGTCAAACGGCGAATTGCACGCGCTGGCGCTGACCACCCGGACCCCGGACTAACCATGTGGGGCTGGGTCGCTGCGGCAGTCGTGGGCGGGATCGCCGCCACCGCCTATGCCCAGCACCGCGCCCGGCGCGGCCAGCATGTGCCGCTGTCGCAGCGCCAGCCACCCCGGCCTGAGACCGGCAAGGTGCCGCTGGGGATGGAGGCGCTGGATTTGGATGCCGTGGCCCGCACCGCGCGGCGCAACGAAAGCCTAGAGCGCGGGCATACGAATTGGACCAAGAAGCGGGGCGGCTTTTTCCTCGGCGGGGCCGAAGTTGAGGTCAAACCCTGGGCCGACGATGAAACCTATGCGCGGCGCTATCACGCTGCGTTCAAGAAACCAGATACGAAGGACGAATGACATGAGCGATGCCGCAAGCCAGATTAAGGAACAGATCACCGAGAATGACGTGGTTCTGTTTATGAAGGGCACCAAGGAAATGCCGCAGTGCGGCTTCTCCAGCCGCGTGGCCGGGGTGCTGAACTACATGGGCGTGAACTACAGCGACGTGAACGTGCTGGCGGATGAAGGTCTGCGCCAGGGGATCAAGGATTTCTCCGACTGGCCGACCATCCCGCAGCTCTACGTCAAAGGCGAATTCGTCGGCGGCTGCGACATCATCACCGAGATGACGCTGTCGGGCGAATTGGACACGCTGTTCGACGAGAACGGCGTCGCTTTCGACAAGGAAGCCGCCGATAAGATCCGCGAAGCCAACGGCTAAGCCGGGCGCCCGCGTCAAACAAAACACCCCGGAGCGGTTTCGCGCTCCGGGGTGTTTTTGTATGTAAGGCCGGGGGCAGCTCAGTCTTCGATGGCCGCGATCATATCGACACGGCGGCCATGCCGCCCGCCTTCGAATTCGGTGTCGAGAAAGGCATCCACGATCTCAAGCGCCAGACCGCCGCCGATCACCCGCGCGCCCATCGACAGCATATTCGCGTCATTATGCGCCCGGATCATCTTGGCCGAGAAGGTGTCGCTGCACACGCCGCAGCGGATGCCCTTGACCTTATTGGCCGCCATCATGATGCCCTGCCCCGTGCCGCAGATCAGAATGCCCAGATCGAACTCCCCCGCCGCTATGCGCCGTGCGGCGGCTTCGCCATGTTTGGGGTAATCGGTGCTTTCCGCCGTGGCAGGACCGATGTCTTCGACAGTGAACCCGCGTTCGGCCACATGGCGCGCGATGTCTTGGCGCAGGGCGATGTCGGCGTGGTCACTGGAGACGATGATGCGGGGTTTGGTGGTCATCTGAGGGCGTCCTGATTTTGCGTCATGGAGTGTCGCGCCGTAGGGGCGCGTTTGGTGGTCGCGCCGAAAGGGGCACTTTTCGCGCCCCCCAGAGCATATTGCAGCTCGCGCCGCAATCCCGCGCCGTTAGTCCTGAGGCAAACAGTCGCTATAAATCGGGGTCACCCCATCGCCCGCCCCTGCCCGCCAAGCCAGCGAAGCACGGCCCTGATGCTCCCACCACTCATAGCCCGCACCGTCCGAAGGCCTGCCATAGCGCGCGCCAGAGGCGGATGGCAGGCGGCGCAACTGGATCAACCGCCCCTCGACATAGAGCACTGCAACGCCCGGATCGGCACCGGACACATAGACTACCGGCACCGAAACGCTGCGCTCACAAATGTAAGTAACAGCAGAGGTTTCGGCGCCCGCAGGCGCGGCCCAGAGCAGCGCGCAAAGGGCTGCCCTGAGGACCCGGCTCATTTACCCGCCTTCTCCTCGATCTCGGCGGCCAGCGCCTCGGCCCGGGCGGCGATTTCGGCAAGGGTGTCTTTGACCCCCTGCGGCACCACCGGCACTTCGATCCGCTCAGGCTCGACCTTGACGTTGCGCAGGCTGGTGAGTTCGGCCTCACGCTCGGCCAGTTCCGCGCGCAACTCTGCGATGCGATCTTCGACGCTTGCGGTCTTGTCGGCCAGAAGCAGGCCCGCCATCAGCAGCATTCGCGCCTCGGGCATGCGGCCCACCTGATCGCTCAGCACGCGGGCTTCGTCGTCCAGCATCTTGGCGGCAGCTTGCAAATAGCTTTCTTCACCTTCCTGACAGGCGACTTCGAAATGGCGGCCGCCAATGGTGATCCGTACCTCGGGCATCAGTCGGCCCCTCCTGACTTGGGTTCTTCTTCGGCGCTGTCGTCTTGCGCAGCGCTCTCGGGCGCGGGCGCTTCGGCTTTGGCCTCTGCCCCCGTTTCATCCGCAGCTTCAACTTCCGGCTCGCCCTCTTCGACCAAGGGGGCCAGCGCGGTCAATACCGCGTCGATCTCGGCCATCTCGATCGCGCGGGTGGCGCGCAGGCTCTCCAACTCTGCAATCACGGCGGTGTCGATCAGCTTGGGATCGGCCAGCCCCTCCGCATTGGCCAGCCGCAACTGCTCACAAGCCGCCGACAGCTGCTCATTCGCCTGACGCAAACGCTGCACGTCCATATCAAGCTGGGTCACCCGGTCGTTGTTGAAGTCCATCTGGGCGCGCAGGTCGTTCAATTCGTCCTGATGGCTTTCCTTCAGCGTCTTCACCCGGTCGGTCAGCTGAGCGTTGGCTTGCCGCTCCTCTTCCAAGGCCTGCACAATATCCTCATCCGGCTCTGCGGGCGCGGCGCTCAGCCGGTCCACCCCCTTGGCCATCTGGTCCATCGCGGCCGTGATGCGGCGCTGATAGTCTTCAAGTTCACTCATCCGCATGAATTCTCCTCACTCGTCCTGCTCTCTCGGCGGCGTTTTCGCCTGCCGTGCCCCGGGCTGCGCCCTGTTGCGGCGGCCCGTCCCGCAGATAGCGCGCGTCCCGCCCAATGTCACGCGCGCGAATCGCCCGTATCAGCCGGTTTTCGCAATCCTAGCCAAAGCGCGCTCAAATTGCGCCCCCCCTTTCGTTTCAGCGACTTGAGCCGCCAAGTTCACTCTCGCCCCCGCTATGGGCCGCCCCGGACCCGCCCGCGCACCCCAGTTGTGCTTGAACTTTGCCCCATCGCTGGTATGCACGAGCCCAATCTGCCACAGCCCCAAAGGAAGCCCCCGTGGATCTGACAGCCCTCGCAAGCGCAAACCCCGACCACTGGTCCAAGGCCACCGCCATTCGCGCGCTGACCCTCGATGCCGTGGCCGCCGCCAATTCCGGCCACTCCGGCATGCCGATGGGCATGGCCGATGTGGCCACCGTCCTCTTTGAGAAGCACCTGAAGTTCGACGCGTCCAACCCGCTTTGGCCCGACCGCGACCGCTTCATCCTCTCGGCGGGCCACGGCTCCATGCTGCTTTATTCGCTGCTGCACCTGACGGGCTATGAGCAATTCCCCATCGAAGAGTTGAAGAACTTCCGCCAAATGGGCGCGCGCACCGCGGGCCACCCGGAGAACTTCCTTGCCGATGCGATTGAGACCACCACCGGCCCGCTGGGCCAAGGCATCGCCAATTCCGTCGGTTTCGCCATGGCCGAAGAGATGCTGCGCGCGCAATACGGCGCAAAGGTCGTGGACCATTACACCTATGTCATCGCTGGCGACGGCTGCCTGATGGAAGGCGTGAGCCAAGAGGCAATCACGCTGGCCGGCCGTCACAAGCTGAGCAAGCTCATCGTGATGTGGGACAACAACAACATCACCATCGACGGCCCCGTCACCCTGTCGGACAGCACCGATCAGGTCACCCGCTTCAAGGCCGCCGGCTGGCATGTGATTGAGATCGACGGCCACAACCCCGATGAGATTGACGCCGCCCTGACCGAAGCGAAATCCACTGACCTGCCCTCGATGATTGCCTGTAAGACGCATATCGCGCTCGGCCACGCCGCGCAGGACACCTCGAAAGGCCACGGCGCGCTGACCGACGCCGACCAGATGGCCGAAGCCAAAGCCGCCTATGGCTGGACCACCGGCCCCTTCGAAGTGCCCGCTGACGTGAAATCCGCTTGGGAAGAGATCGGCAAACGCGGCGCCGATGCCCGCCGCGACTGGGAAGAGCGTTTCGACAAACTGCCCCGCGCCAAGCGCGAGACCTTCAATCGTGCCCTCGCCCTCGACGCGCCGAAAAAGATGAGCGCGACGGTCAAAGCCTTCAAAAAGCAGATCACCGAAGGCGCGCCCAAGATGGCGACCCGCGCGGCAAGCGAGAAAGCCCTCGAAGTGCTGAACCCGATCCTGCCAGAAACCGTTGGCGGCTCGGCGGACCTGACCGGTTCGAACAACACCAAGACTAGCGATCTTGGCATCTTCGACGTCGACAACCGTGGCGGGCGCTATGTCTACTGGGGCATTCGCGAACACGGCATGGCAGCGGCGATGAACGGCATGGCGCTGCACGGCGGCCTGCGCCCCTATGGCGGCACCTTCATGTGCTTCACCGACTATGCCCGCCCCGCGATGCGTCTGGCGGCCCTGATGCAAATCCCCACGGCCTTCGTCATGACCCATGACAGCATCGGCCTTGGCGAAGATGGCCCGACCCACCAGCCGATCGAGCATCTGGCGATCAGCCGTGCCACGCCCAACACCTACGTCTTCCGCCCCGCCGACGCGGTGGAAACGGCAGAGGTTTGGGAAATCGCCTTCACCGCGAAAACCACGCCATCGGTCCTGTCGCTGACCCGTCAGGGCCTGCCCACCGTGCGCCTGGAGCACAAAAACAACAACCTCACCGAAAAGGGCGCCTATGTGCTGGCCGATGCCGAGGGCAAACGTCAGGTGATCCTGATTGCCACCGGCTCTGAGGTGCATGTCGCATTGGCCGCGCGCGAGCTGCTCCAAGCCGAAGGCATTGGCACCCGCGTCGTCTCCATGCCGTGCATGGAACTCTTCGCCGCGCAGGACGAAGCCTACCGCAAGCGCGTCCTGCCCGGTGGCGCCGTGCGCGTCGGGATCGAGGCCGGTGCACGTCAGGGCTGGGACCAGTGGCTCTTTGGCGAGCGTGGCAAATACGGCAAAGCCGATTTCGTCGGCATGGACCGTTTCGGCGCCTCCGCCCCGGCGGAAGAACTCTTCGAGCGCTTCGGCTTCACCGCAGAGAACGTGGCAGAGAAGGCCAAAGCGCTGCTCTGATCTGCGGGTCATACAATACAAAAGGGGGGCGACGGTTCATCCGTCGCCCCCTTTTTCATTTCCCAGACAAGGTCGCTCTTAAACGGCGGCCTTATGAAACACCTTGCGCCAGATCGGCGTCACGATCTTCTCACCGATCGGGATCAGCACCAGACCAAGCGCCAAACCAAAGAGCCCGTCGATCCCCGCCGTGGTAATCCATTCAGCCGCCCCTTCGAACTGGGCCGGAACCGGCTGGCCCACGGTCACGGCGATGTCGTGGATCCATTTATAGGGCGCGGCAAAGCCCATCTGCTCCAACCCGTGAATGATGATCGACCCGCCGACCCAAAGCATGGCCGCCGTGCCAACGATGGTGAGCAGCTTCAAAAACCCCGGCATCCCGCGCACCAGCGCCCGGCCAATGCTCCGCGTCACGCCAAATCGCCCCTTGTTCGCCATTACCAGACCCACATCGTCCATTTTGACGATCAGGGCGACAGAGCCATAGACCGCCACGGTGATCATGATCGCCACCGATGCAAGCGTCGCCGCCTCCATCCAAAAGTTGCTTTCGGGGATCGCGGAAAGGGCAATGGTCATGATCTCCGCCGACAGGATAAAGTCAGTCTTGATCGCGCCCGCGGCCTTCTTCTCTTCCAGCTGCGCAGGGTCTTCGACCACCTTCTCCTTATCGGGATAATCCTCATGCCCGTGCCCCCAACCAAGCGCATGGGCGACCTTCTCGGCCCCCTCGAAACACAGGTAGGCCCCGCCCAGCATCAAAAGCGGCGGGATCGCCCATGGCGCAAAATTCGCCAAAAGCAGACCCACGGGCAGCAAATAGACCAGCTTGTTGCGCAACGACCCCTTGGTGATCCGCCAGATCACCGGCAATTCACGTTCGGCCTTGAACCCATGCAGATATTTCGGCGTCACGGCGGCATCGTCGATCACCGCGCCCGCGGCCTTGGAGCCCGCCTTGGCCGCTTGCCCGATCACGTCATCCACGCTCGCCGCTGCAACTTTGGCGATCGCCGCCACGTCATCCACAAGTGCCAGTAAACCGCTCATTCCATGCCCCTTTTTGCGTGCTGCATCCGAAGTAGCATGTGCAGCCCATCTGGCAAGTCCGAAGCCGCTGCGACCTTTACCGCTAACATGCAAGTTTAACGCTAACATATGGAAATCATTTGGTTTTGCCCCTTTCCCCTGACCGCCCCTGCCGGATATAGAACCCGCGACCCCGACATACGGCCCCCCACCCGCGCGGCCCGAGACAAGGAATGCACCATGACCATCAAAGTTGGCATCAACGGATTTGGCCGCATCGGCCGCTGCACGCTCAGCCATATCGCGGCCTCGGGGCGCGATGATATCGAAGTGATCAAGGTCAACGCCACCGGCCCGCTCAGCACCGCGGCGCATCTCATCAAATACGATTCCGTCCATGGCCGCTTCCCGGGCGAGGTTCAGATCGACGACGGCTACATGAACCTCGGCCAAAACGACATCGAGATGATGTCGACCTACAACCTTGAAGAGCTCGACTGGTCCGGCTGCGACGTGGTGCTGGAATGCACCGGCAAGTTCAACGACGGCAACAAGGCCAATGTGCATCTCGAAAACGGCGCAAAACGCGTGCTCCTCTCGGCGCCGGGCAAGAACGTCGACAAGACCATCGTCTACGGCGTCAACGACGACCAGCTCGAAGTCTCCGACCGGATGATCTCCAACGGGTCCTGCACCACCAACTGCCTCGCGCCGCTGGCCAAGGTGATGCACGAAGCCGTGGGCATCGAAAGCGGCCTGATGACCACGATCCACAGCTACACCGGCGACCAGCCGACGCTCGACCGCCGCCACAACGACCTCTACCGCGCCCGCGCCGCCGCCATGGCGCTGATCCCCACCTCCACCGGCGCCGCCAAGGCCCTGGGCGAAGTGCTGCCCGCGCTGAAGGGCAAACTCGACGGCACCGCAATGCGCGTGCCCACCCCCAATGTCTCCGCCGTCGACCTCACTTTCCAAGCCAGCCGCGACGTGACGGTCGAGGAAATCAACGCCGCCGCCCGCGCCGCCGCCGATGGCCCGATGAAACGCGTGCTGGCCTACGACCCCGAGCAGAAGGTCAGCATCGACTTCAACCATACTGAGGAAAGCTGCATCTTCGCCCCCGACCAGACCATCGTCGTGGCAGGTCGCACGGTTCGCGTGCTGGGCTGGTACGACAATGAATGGGCCTTCTCGGTGCGCATGGCCGATGTTGCCGTCGCCATGGGCAAACTGGGCTGAGGCTTGCACGGCGGGGATGTGCCTGTAATATCAGGCCATTCCCCGGCCGGAGCCACACTATGACCAATCCCATCGCCATCGTGCTGGCCCTCGTCATCGCCGGGGCGATGGCGGTCGACCTCTATGTCTATGGGGCCGACCATATGATCTATCTCGGCAAAAAACTCTTCGCGCTGATCGAATGGATGGCCTTCTGGCGGTAACCTCCCCCCAATCGCTCCCCCCACAGAACCCAAAAAGGACGCGGCCACCAATCAAGCGCCACGCCCCTCCCCCTTCATCCTTTTAAAAATACCTCGCAGAACCGCGCCTCACGCGGCCCACTCACCACCCCAAACGCTACTTCTGCGAAAACCGCTCAATCAGCACCTTATTCACCGCCGGCGTCACGAATTTGCTGACATCCCCATCCAACCGCGCGATCTCTTTCACCAATTTGCTGGCAATCGCCTGATGAGTGGCCTCGGCCATCAAGAAGACCGTCTCGATGGAATCGTCCAACTGCCGGTTCATGCCGACCATCTGGAACTCATATTCGAAATCGGACACGGCGCGCAGGCCGCGCACGATGGTCTGGGCGCCCACGTCGCGGGCACAGTCAATGAGCAGGTTTTCGAAAGGATGCACCACGATCTCGACGCCGGTCTCTTCGGCCAATTGCGCGCATTCCGCTTCGATCAAGGCGACCCGTTCTTCGAGGGTGAACAACGGCCCCTTGTCGCGGTTGATGGCCACGCCGATCACCAGCCGGTCGACCATACGGGCCGCGCGGCGGATGATGTCGATATGCCCCAGCGTGATCGGGTCGAACGTACCGGGGTAAAGGGCTATGCGCATGTAATTGTCCTGCGTATCTGCTGCGTTGCGGCACAGCCAATCATTTCACCGCCCCAAGCGCAAGTCGGTTAGCGGTAGCATTGCCCCGCCGTCAGTCGGCGGGGGCCACAGTTTAATGGCCGCTTCAGTGGCCCATGATCATGCCTTCAAGGGCCTGTTTCTCCATCGACAACTCTTGCAATTGTGCTTTGACCACATCGCCGAGGGAGATCAGCCCCACCAGCACGCCGTCCTCAAGCACGGGCATATGGCGGAACCGCCCATCGGTCATCTTTTGCAGCACCGCATCGGACCGGTCGTCGCGGCTACAGGTCACCAATTTGCGGGTCATGAGGGTTTCGGCCGCCTGCTCCAGACAGCCCGCGCCCGCGCGGCCCAGCTCGCGCACGATGTCCCGCTCGGACAGAATCCCATCCGGCGTCTTGCCATCGGCCGAAATCACCAGCGTCCCGATCCGTTTCTCGGCCAGCATCGCCGCCGCTTCGGAGATCGCCAATCCGGGTTTGGCCGTCACCACCTTGTCATCGGGCTTGGTCTTGAGAATCTGCGATACGAGCATCTGGCGCCTCCTTGGGTACAGGGCAAAGTCACCTCCAGCGTCACCGCGAAATCCTTTTCTGTCAAGCTTTTGGCGCAGCCCGCCCCGAGGCCCGCGCCTCCAGCCGCGCGGTCTCGGCCCGCAGTCCGGAGGCCAGCGCCTCGGCAAAGGCCGCCAACCGCGCGTTGCGGCGGTCATCGGCGTGGCGGATCAGATAGAAGGCGCGTTTGAGGCTCACGGCATCGGTGAGGATGCGCCGCACCCCCTGCGTCGCGGCGAGCGAGAAGTCATGGGCGACCCCAATCCCCCCGCCCTGCTGGATCATCCGCACCTGCACGGAGACGGAATTCGACGCCAGCGCCACGCGGCTGATGCCAAGGTCGGCAAGGTAATCCAACTCACGGTCAAAGATCATATCGGGGATATAGCCGACCATCCGATGCCCTTGCAGATCGCCCACGGCGGTCACCTCAGGGTGCTGCGCGAGATAGCTTTCCGCGGCGGCGAGATGGAGGTGGTAGTCCGTCACTTTTTGCACCACCAGCCGCCCCGCGGTGGGGGCGCTCACACCGATGGCCATATCCGCCTCGCGCCGGGACAGGTTGAAGACGCGCGGCAATGCGATGATCTGCACGTCCAGATCGGGGTTCTTCGCGGCAATGGCTGCACAGACCTGTGGCAGCAAATAGTTCGCCGCCCCATCGGGCGCGCCGACACGGATCTGGCCCGATAGCTGATCGCTTTGCACCTGCACCCCGGCGGTGGCCGCGCGCATCGCCTGTTCGGCCCGTTCTGCCCGCTGCATCAGGTCTCGCCCCGCTTCGGTCAACATATAGCCCTGAGGCGATTTCACGAAGAGGACGGTCTGCAACGCCTTTTCCAACCGTGCCATGCGGCGGCCCAGCGTCGCGGGATCGAGCCGCAGCAGCTTGCCCGCGCCAGACAGGCTTTCCTCTCGTGCGACGGCGAGAAACAGCCGCAGGTCGTCCCAATTTTGATCCATTTACCTGCCCCCACGCTTTGCAAAAATGCAAGACGGTTTTGCCATCCTTCCTCTGTTCCGGTTCTTTTTGCAAGGCTATCGTGGCGCCAACCATAGAGGAGACCGATCATGCAAGAGATGACGCATTACCTGAACGGCGAATACGTCAAGGGCACCTCCGGGCGCTTTGCCGACGTGATGAACCCCGCCACCGGCGAGGTGCAGGCCAAGGTGCCGCTCGCCAATGGCGACGAGCTGAACAAGGCCGTGGAATACGCGCAGGCAGCACAACCTGCCTGGGCCGCCACCAACCCGCAGCGCCGCGCGCGCGTGCTGATGAAATTCGTGGCCCTGCTGAACCGCGACATGGACAAGCTGGCCGAGGCGCTGAGCCGCGAGCACGGCAAGACCCTACCCGATGCCGCAGGCGACGTGCAGCGTGGCCTCGAAGTGGTGGAATACTGCATCGGCGCGCCGGAACTGCTGAAGGGTGATTTCACCGACAGCGCAGGCCCCGGCATCGACATGTACTCCATGCGCCAACCGCTGGGTGTCACCGCGGGCATCACACCCTTCAACTTCCCGGCCATGATCCCGATGTGGATGTTCGCCCCCGCCATCGCCTGCGGCAACGCTTTCATCCTGAAGCCATCCGAGCGTGACCCCTCCGTGCCGCTGATGCTGGCCGAACTGCTGGAAGAAGCCGGTCTGCCCAAGGGTATCCTGCAGGTCGTCAACGGCGACAAGGAAGCGGTCGACGCGATCCTGCACCATGACGTGATCCAGTCGGTGGGCTTCGTAGGCTCCACCCCGATCGCCGAGTACATCTATGCCACCGGCTGCGCCAACGGCAAACGCGTGCAGTGCTTCGGCGGTGCCAAGAACCACATGATCATCATGCCCGACGCCGACCTCGACCAGGCCGCCGACGCGCTGGTGGGCGCGGGCTACGGTGCCGCGGGCGAACGCTGTATGGCAATCTCCGTCGCCGTGCCGGTGGGCGAGGAAACCGCCGACCGCCTGATTGAGAAGCTGGTGCCGCGCATCGAGAAGCTGAAAGTCGGCCCCTACACCGCGGGCAATGACGTGGACTACGGCCCCGTGGTCACCGCCGCCGCCAAGGCCAACATCGAGCGTCTGGTCCAGACCGGCATCGATCAGGGCGCGGAGCTTGTCGTCGACGGACGCGACTTCAAACTGCAAGGCTACGAAAACGGCTACTTCGTCGGCCCGCACCTGTTTGACCGCGCGACCAAGGACATGGACATCTACCAGCAGGAAATCTTCGGCCCCGTGCTGACCTGCGTCCGCGCCAAGGACTACGAAGAGGCGCTTGGCCTCGCGATGGACCACGAATACGGCAACGGCACGGCGATCTTCACCCGTGACGGTGACGCGGCGCGTGACTTCGCCAACCGCATCAACATCGGCATGGTCGGCGTGAACGTGCCGATCCCGGTGCCGCTGGCCTACCACACCTTCGGCGGCTGGAAGAAATCCGTCTTCGGCGATTTGAACCAGCACGGCCCGGATGCGTTCAAGTTCTACACCCGCACCAAGACCGTGACGGCCCGCTGGCCGTCGGGCATCAAGGAGGGTGGCGAGTTCTCCATCCCCGTGATGGAGTGATCCATCACGCCGGCTGCCCCCGCGGCAGTCGGCTCCATTGAACGAGGCCAGCGCCATGCAAAAAGAATTCACTATCGGTATCGAAGAAGAGTACCTTCTGGTCGACAAGGATTCACTGGCGCTGGCCGACACGCCCGCAGGGCTGATGGAGGATTGCCGCAAAGACCTTGGCGATCAGGTCAGCCCCGAGATGCTGCTCTGTCAGATCGAGATTGGCAGCAAACCCTGCGCCACTGTGGCCGAGGCCCGCGACGATCTGCGCCACCTGCGCAGCACCATCGCCAAACGTGCCGCCAAACATAACCTCGCCCCCATCGCCGTGTCCTGCCATCCTTTCTCAGATTGGAAGAACCAAGAGATCACCCATAAGGAACGCTACGCCAAGATCGAGAGCGAGTTGGAGAACATCGCGCGCCGGATGCTGAGTTGCGGGATGCATGTGCATGTCGGCATCGACGGCGACGACCTGCGGGTCGACTTGATGCCGCAATTCTCCTATTTCCTGCCCCATCTGCTCGCGCTCTCGGCCTCTTCGCCCTATTGGCAAGGCGCCGATACCGGCTTGGCCTCCTACCGCCTTGCGGTGATGGAGAGCATGCCCCGCACCGGCTTGCCGCCCCTGCTTCATAGCTGGGGGGAGTATGAACGCAGCACGCAGGCGTTGATCGACCTCGACATCATCCCCGACCAGTCGAAAATCTGGTGGGACCTGCGCCCTTCGACCCATTACCCCACGCTGGAAAGCCGCATTTGCGATGTGCAGCCGCGCCTGTCGCATGCGCTTGGGCTGGCGGGTCTGACCCAGTCTATCGCGCGCTTCCTCCTGCGCCTGCGCGACAGCAACCTGCGTTGGCGCGAGTATGACCGTTTCCTGATTGAAGAAAACCGCTGGCGCGCGCAGCGCTACGGGGTGAACGAGACGCTGATCGACTTTGGCGGGCCGACCCTCAAACCCTTCGACCAACTGTTCAAAGAGATCATCGGCCTGATCGCCGAAGACGCTGAGGCGCTTGGCTGTTTGGACGAGGTCTGCGCCCTGCGCGATGTCGTCAAACAGGGCACCTCCGCCGACCGGCAGCGCAAAGTCTGGGCCAAAGCGCCCGAGGGCAAAGGCGGCGAAGCGGTCGTGCGCCAGTTGATAGAGGAATACCACGCCGATCTGTGACGCTTGTTGCGACTCCTTTCGGCTGATAGAATTAAACAAGTGTTCAGTTCCAAGGACACATGACTTCAGGGAGGAGCCGCGATGGATTTCGCATTGAACGAGGAACAGACCGCCATTTTCGACATGGCCCATGCCTTTGGGCAGGACAATATCGCCCCCCACGCCCACCAGTGGGAGAAGGACGGCACCATCCCCAAGGAGCTGTGGCCGCAGATCGGCGAGTTGGGCTTCGGCGGGCTCTATGTCTCCGAGGAGACCGGCGGCGCGGGTCTCACGCGCCTCGACGCCACGCTGGTCTTCGAGGCGCTCTCGATGGCCTGCCCCTCGGTCGCGGCGTTCCTCTCGATCCACAACATGTGCGCCAAGATGCTCGACACTTTCGCCAGCGACGAGATGAAAGAGCGCGTCATGCCCAAGGTGCTGACCATGGAGACGGTGCTGAGCTACTGCCTGACCGAACCCGGCTCCGGCTCCGACGCCGCTGCGCTCAAGACCCGCTGCGAGCGGACCAACGAAGGCTATACGCTGAACGGCACCAAGGCCTTCATCTCGGGCGGCGGCTATTCGGACGCCTATGTCACCATGGTCCGCACCTCCGACGAGGGCGCGCGCGGCGTCTCGACCGTCTATGTCGAGGACGGCACCCCGGGCCTCAGCTTCGGCGGTCTGGAAGACAAAATGGGTTGGCGCAGCCAGCCGACCGCGCTGGTGCAGTTCGACGATTGCAAGATCGGGGCCGAGAACCTCGTCGGCGGAGAGGGCAAGGGCTTCAAATACGCCATGGCCGGCCTCGACGGCGGGCGTCTCAACATCTCCGCCTGCTCGCTTGGCGCGGCACAAACCGCGCTGAACAAGACGCTGGACTACATGGGCGACCGGAAGGCCTTTGGGCAGACCATCGACCAGTTCCAGGGGCTGCAGTTCCGCCTCGCCGATATGGAGATCGAGTTGCAGGCCGCCCGCACCTTCCTGCGCCAAGCGGCGTGGAAGCTCGACACCGGCGCGCCGGACGCCACCAAGTTCTGCGCCATGGCCAAGAAATTCGTGACCGAGACCGGCAGCAAGGTCGTCGACCAGTGCCTGCAACTGCACGGCGGCTACGGCTACCTCGCCGACTACGGGATCGAGAAGCTGGTCCGCGACCTGCGCGTGCACCAGATCCTCGAAGGCACCAATGAGATCATGCGCGTGATAGTCGCCCGCGACATGCTCAAGAACCGCTGAGGCCCCCATGAGTGACATCGACATCCGCAAAACGGGGCGCGCGGGCCGCATCACGCTGACGCGGCCCAAGGCCCTGAACGCGCTGAGCTACGACATGTGCATCGCCATCGAGAAGGCCATTGATGCTTGGCGCGACGACCCGGAGGTCGCGGTCGTCGTGCTGGGCGCGGAGGGCGAGAAAGCCTTCTGCGCTGGCGGCGACGTCGCGCAACTCTACCAGACCGGCAAGGAGGGCGATTACGCTTTCGCCCGGCAGTTCTGGGCCGATGAATACCGGCTCAACAACAAGCTGGATGGCTACCCCAAACCGGTGATTTCCTTCATGCAGGGCTTCACCATGGGCGGCGGCGTCGGCATCGGCTGCCACGGCTCGCACCGCGTCGTGGGCGAGACGAGCAAGATCGCCATGCCGGAATGCGGCATCGGACTGGTGCCAGACGTGGGTGGCACGCTGCTGCTGGCGCAAGCGCCGGGGCGGATGGGCGAATACCTCGGCCTCACCGGGGCGCGCATGGGTCCGGCGGATGTGCTGCACGCGGGCTTTGCGGACTACTTCATCCCCGAAGACCAATGGCCCGAGCTGATCGCGCAACTGGAAGAGAACGGCGATCCCTTCATTCTCGACCGCGCGGCGACGACCCCGCCCCCATCCAGACTGGCCGAGGTTCAAGATGAGGTGGATCACCTTTTCGCCCCGGAGAATTTGGAAAAGATCGAAGCCACCTTTTCCATATCGGAAAGCGCCTTCGCCGCCGAGACGCTGAAGACCCTGCGCCGCAACTCCCCCCTGTCGATGGCCTGTACGCTGGAAATGCTCCGCCGTCTGCGCGGCCCGGGCATCGGCATGGTCCCGGCGCTGCAACAGGAATACCGCTTTACCGCGCGGTCACTGGAAAAAGGCGACTTCATCGAAGGCGTGCGCGCCGCGATCGTCGACAAGGATCGCAGCCCCAACTGGCAACATGCCGATTGGAACGTACCGCAGGCCGATGTCGAAGCCATGCTCGCCCCCTTGGGCGACAACGAATTGAAGTTGGAGGAAAATTCATGAGCAAACTCACAATCGGTTTCATCGGTCTGGGCAATATGGGCGGCCCGATGGCGGCCAACCTCGCCGCCGCGGGTCACACAGTGCGCGGCAATGACGTGGCTGGCACCACCGCCGAAGGGGTCGCCGAGGCCAAGACCATCGCCGAAGCGGTGACCGACGCCGAAGTCGTCATCACCATGCTGCCCAATGGCGCGATCCTGCGCCAAGTCGCCGAGGAAGCTGTCGCCCATATGGCCCCCGGCGCGCTGCTGATCGACTGTTCCACCGTCGATGTGGAAAGCGCGCGTTTCGCGGCAGAGGCAGCGCAGAAAGCCGGGCTGCTTTTCGTCGACGCCCCCGTCTCCGGCGGCATCGGCGGCGCGCAGGGCGGCACGCTCACCTTCATGGCAGGCGGTGCGGAGGCGGCCTTTGAGAAAGCCAAACCGCTCTTCGACATCATGGGTCAAAAGGCCGTGCACTGCGGCGACGCAGGCGCGGGCCAAGCCGCGAAGATCTGCAACAACATGATCCTCGGCGCCACGATGATCGCCACCTGCGAAGCCTTCGCGCTGGCGGACAAGCTGGGCCTCGATCGTGAGCGGATGTTCGACGTGGTCAGCACGTCCTCCGGCTATTCATGGTCAATGAACGCCTACTGCCCTGCCCCCGGCGTCGGTCCGCAGTCGCCCGCCGACAACGACTACAAACCGGGCTTCGCGGCGGAGTTGATGCTGAAAGACCTCGGCCTCGCGCAGCAAGCCGCTGAAATGGCCAATGCCGACACGCCCATGGGCGCACTGGCGAAAGAACTCTACACCCGCTTCGTCGAAGAAGAAGGCGGCAAGGGCAAAGATTTCTCCGCCATGCTCCCGCGGTTCGAGCAGCGCGGATATAAGGGGTAAGCTCCTAACAGAACTGACACGGTGAAGTGGCGGCGGTTATTCCGCCGCTACTTTCGTTTCCTTGCGCAACATGGGCTTAAGATACTTCCCCGTGTAACTTTCGGCCACTTCCGCGACCTTTTCGGGCGTACCCGTGGCCACAACACGGCCCCCGCCATCACCACCCTCGGGGCCGATATCGATGATGTGGTCGGCAGTTTTCACCACGTCGAGGTTATGCTCAATCACCACGACGGAGTTGCCCTGATCAACCAATTCATGCAACACTTCCAAAAGCTTACGCACGTCTTCAAAATGCAAACCGGTGGTTGGCTCATCTAGAATGTAAAGCGTGCGCCCGGTCGAGCGTTTGCTCAACTCCTTACTGAGCTTCACCCGCTGCGCCTCACCGCCCGAAAGCGTCGTGGCCTGTTGACCGACCTTGATATACCCAAGACCAACCCGCATCAGCGCGTCCATCTTCTCACGGATCGACGGCACCGCGGCAAAGAAGTTCTGTGCATCTTCCACAGTCATATCAAGGACATCTGCGATGCTCTTGCCCTTGAACTTCACCTCTAGCGTCTCGCGGTTATAGCGGGCCCCCTTACAGGTCTCGCATTCCACGTAGACATCTGGCAGGAAGTGCATCTCGATCTTGATAACCCCATCGCCCTGACAGGCCTCGCAACGCCCCCCTTTGACATTGAAGGAGAAGCGCCCGGGTTTATAGCCGCGCTCCTTGGCCTCCGGCAGACCGGCAAACCAGTCGCGGATTGGGGTGAAGGCCCCCGTGTAAGTTGCTGGATTAGAACGCGGAGTCCGCCCAATCGGGCGTTGGTCAATGTCGATGACCTTATCGAGATGCTCCAACCCTTTGATCGTTTGACACGGCGCAGGCGTCTGTCGCGCACCATTCAGATTCATCGAAGCGGTCTTGAACAGTGTCTCAATCGTCAGGGTCGATTTACCGCCCCCTGACACGCCCGTCACGCAGACGAATTTCCCCAGCGGAAAGTCCACCGTCACATTCTGCAAGTTGTTGCCGGTGGCCTTTACCACCTGCAACTTCTTCTTATTCCCCTTGCGCCGCTTCGCCGGGACCGAGATTTCGCGAACGCCGGTAAGGTATTGACCCGTGACAGAATTCGGATCGGCTGCAACCTCTTGCGGCGTGCCATGGCTGATAACCTGCCCGCCGTGCACCCCAGCCCCCGGCCCGATGTCAAAGACGTAATCCGCCTCGCGGATCGCCTCTTCGTCGTGCTCAACCACGATCACAGTGTTCCCCTGATCGCGCAGGTTCTTCAATGTATCGAGCAGACGGTCATTGTCGCGCTGGTGCAGACCAATCGACGGCTCATCAAGAACGTAGAGAACGCCCGTCAGCCCCGAGCCGATCTGGCTCGCCAAACGAATGCGCTGGCTCTCGCCACCGCTTAAGGTACCACTTGAACGTGACATCGTAAGGTACTCAAGACCAACGTTATTTAGGAAGCCAAGGCGCTCCCGGATTTCCTTCAAAATGGCCCGGGCAATCTCGTTCTTCTGATCGGTCAGATGGTCTGGCACCGTCTTGCACCAGTCGAAAGCCTCGCGGATCGACATCTCGACCACTTTGCCGATATGCAGCAGTTCATCTTCACCACCGTCACGCGGGCCAATCCGCACCGCCAGCGCTTCGGGCCGCAGGCGATAGCCGCCGCAGGTGCCGCAGGGGCGGTTATTCTGATAGCGTTCGAACTCCTCGCGCACCCAGTTACTATCGGTTTCGCGGTAGCGCCGCTGCATGTTGGGGATGACACCTTCGAACACCCGCTTCACCTCATAGACGCGGCCGCCCTCATCATAACGGAAGGTGATCTCTTCCTTGCCGGAGCCGTGGAGGAAGACATTCTGCACTTTTTCAGGCAGGTCTTTCCAACGGGTCTTCTCGTCAAAATTATAATGTTTCGCAATGGCTTCGATGGTTTGCTTAAAGTAAGGTGACTTCCCCTTACGCCAAGGCGCCAGCGCACCATCATAGATCTTTAGGTTTTGATCCGGCACCACCAAACGTTCGTCGAAGAAAAGCTCGACCCCGAGGCCGTCACAAGACGGGCAAGCCCCGAAGGGGGCGTTGAAAGAGAACAGCCGCGGCTCGATCTCAGGGATGGTGAAACCACTGACGGGACAGGCAAATTTCTCGGAGAACGTATGGCGTTCCGGCTCACCCTCGCTGGGGGCCGTTTCCAGCACAGCGATCCCATCGGCAAGGTCGAGCGCGGTGCGAAGTGAGTCCGCAAGCCGCGTTTCCAAACCTTCGCGGACAACGATCCGGTCGACGACGACGTCGATGTCATGGCGGAATTTCTTATCCAAGGTGGGCGGCTCATCCAGATCGTAGAAGTCGCCATTCACCTTGACCCGCTGGAAGCCCTGCTTGCGCAACTCGATGAATTCCTTGCGGTATTCACCCTTGCGGTCGCGGATGATGGGGGCCAGCAGATAGGCCCGCGTGCCCTCTTCCATCGTCATGATCCGGTCGACCATGTCTTGCACCTGCTGCGCCTCGATGGGCTTGCCGGTGGCGGGGCTATAGGGCGTGCCGACGCGGGCGAAAAGCAGACGCAGATAGTCGTAGATCTCGGTCACCGTGCCGACGGTCGACCTTGGGTTCTTCGACGTGGTTTTTTGTTCGATCGAAATGGCGGGGCTGAGGCCGGAAATGTGATCCACATCCGGCTTTTGCATCATATCAAGGAACTGCCGGGCATAGGCCGAGAGCGATTCCACATAGCGCCGCTGCCCTTCGGCATAGATCGTGTCGAAGGCAAGGCTCGACTTACCGGAACCAGAAAGCCCGGTGATTACAACCAGTTGGTCCCGTGGAATATCCACGTCGATGTTCTTCAAATTGTGCTCGCGCGCGCCGCGCACTTCAATATTCTTCAGCTCAGCCATCACATGCCCCTCTTAACGATTTGTACATAGGTGCTGATGCAGTGTTTTCCAACGGAAAAGTGAGAACTAAACAGGAACGTGCCGGCTGCGACGTCGGGCCGCACCGAGGAGAAGATGTGCCACAAGCCCCACAACGAAAGCCCCGCCCGCGAGTAGCGGCAGCGCCGCGGCGCCGAAGCTTGCCAGGCCGAAGGCCATGACCGGCGTGCCGAGGCTGTTGCCGAGGTTGCCCATCTGCGCCACCGCGCCGTTGGCCTGTGCCTGCGCGGCGGGGCCGGTATTCAGCTGTGCCACAGCGGTGAAACTTGCCCCTTGGATCAGCCCCATGGACCCTGCAAGCGCCAGACAGGCCAGCGGGGTGCCGGGGGCGAGCCAGAGCCAGACCATGGAAAGGGCCGAGAGGCCAAAGCCCGTTTGCACGACGTAGACCGCTGGCAGGCGGCGCAGCAGCGCCACGCCGACGGTCATCGACACCGCGATGCTGGTGAGCGGCATGGCTGCCATGGTGACCGCCCGCCATGCCTCGGGGAGGTAGGGCGGCAAGACAGTGAGGATGGAGACGAAGCTGAATGTATAGAATAGCCAACCCGCCGCCGGGGCAGAGAGGAAGGGTGACCGGTAGATCGCAAGGTGATCGCGGAGTATCTGCGGCAGGGAGAAGGGTGGCTGCGCGCCCTCCTCCGGCAAGCTGCGCAGACTGGTGGAGAGCACCAGCGCGCAGCCCGCCATATAGACCGCGTGAACGGCGAAGAGCGCTGGCACACCCCAGTTCAATGCGAGCGGGCGGCCGAAAAGCGTCAGGACCGCGAAGGCGACGCCAAAGAAGGTGCCCCAGAGGGTCAGGGTAAACCCGCGGTCTTTCACAGCGCTAAGCTGCGCGATGAGGGTCGGCGCGGCGACGACGATGGCCAGGTGCGACAGCCCTTCGACGACGCGGCTGGCCAGCATCCAACCAAAGCCCGGCAAGAACGCCTGAAAAGCCGACACAACCGCGCCAAGCCAAAGAGCGAAGAGAAGCGCGCGGCGATAGCGGACCCGGGTGACCACCAGCCCCGCCACGACACCAAGGAGGATACCGACACCGCCCACCAAGGAAACCAAGAACCCGAGCGCCGCCCCGGCCTGCGGGTAGATATCCGGCAGCAGGTCGAAGATGACACTCATCTTGCCATATTGCGCAGCCGCCCCCAGCCCCGCGGCCCAAAGCGCAAAGACGCGCAGAAAGGAGGTGTGTTCAGCCATCTGCCCTCAAGCCTTTTGGGCCAGCGCCCATGCGCAGAGCGGCATTTCGGGATCGTTGGTCAGATCATCTGTGCTCTTGTCGAAAGCCGGGGGCCAGTCGGGTTCTAGATTGCGTGCGGCGGCGGCAGGGTTGCCCCATTGTTTGGCGGTGATCCGATGCGCGTCGAACCCGGCTTCGATCAGCAGGTTCTTCAGGCCCCGGGCGGACCAACGGGAGTTGTCATTTGGGGCGGCATGAAAGGGGATGAAAAACGGCACGGCGATCCAGAAATATCCGCCCGGCCTGAGCATCTGTTGAACATGGCCCAGTGCCGTATAGGGCCGGTCGAGATGCTCCCAAACCTGATTGGCGAGGATCAGATCGAACTGCCGCACGGCACCGCTCGTGGGATCGGTGAAGGGACCTGCGCAGATGTCATAGGTCGGATAGGCGAACTGGGTGTAGCTCTTGAACGTGAACCGTTTGCCGAACTTGCCGGAGATTTCGGCGGCGTCCAGCGTTTCAGGGTTCAAACGGTCAATCATCCGGCGGGTGCTGCGGTGCATGACGACACGGTTTAGGCTGACCACGACATGGCTCCCGACGGTTTGGCCGAAGTGCGACGGGGCAAGGCGCGTTGGGCGCGCCCTACCCCGCGCGCCTTACATATGGATCACGCGGTCGAAAGCGTCGAGCACGGATTCATGCATCATCTCGCTGAGCGTCGGATGCGGGAAGACGGTGTTCATCAGGTCTTCTTCCGTGGTCTCCAACTGGCGGCCCACGACATAGCCTTGGATCAGTTCCGTCACCTCGGCCCCGACCATATGCGCGCCCAGAAGCTCGCCGGTCTTGGCGTCGAAGATGGTTTTCACCAGCCCCTCAGGCTCCCCCAAGGCCACGGCCTTGCCATTGCCGATGAAGGGGAAACGCCCGACCTTAATGTCATAGCCCTGCTCTTTGGCCTTCGCCTCGGTCAGGCCGACGGAGGCGACTTGGGGGTGGCAATAGGTGCAGCCGGCGATGCTTTCGGGTTTGACGGGATGGGGTTTCTGGCCCGCGATCAGCTCAGCCACCATGACGCCCTCGTGGCTGGCCTTATGCGCAAGCCAGGGCGCGCCCGCGATGTCGCCAATGGCAAAGAGCCCATCGATCCCGGTGCGGCAATATTCATCCGTTACGACATGGGTGCGGTCAACCTTGACGCCAAGCTCTTCCAGCCCCAGCCCTTCGGTATTACCGACGATGCCAACGGCTGAGATCACGGTGTCGAACTCAAGCTTCTCGACCTTGCCGTCCCGTTCGATATGGGCGGTGACCTTATCCTCGGCACGGTCGAGTTTCTTGACCGTGGCCTTTTGCATGATGGTCATGCCCTGTTTTTCGAATGCCTTTTTGGCGAATTTCGAAATCTCTTCGTCTTCGACCGGCAGCACGCGGTCCATCACCTCGACCACGGTCGTGTCGGCGCCAAGGGTGTTGTAAAAGCTCGCAAATTCGATGCCGATGGCACCGGATCCGATGACCAGAAGTTTCTTGGGGTCGTGCACAGGTTGCAGGGCGTGGCGGTAGGTCCAGACGCGCTTGCCGTCCGCCTCTAGCCCCGGCAATTCGCGGGCGCGGGCACCAGTGGCCAGCACGATGTTCTTGGCCGTCAGCTCCTCGCTGCCCTTGTCAGTCTTGACGGCGACCTTTCCCTTCGCGGGGATCGAAGCCTCGCCCATGAAGACATCGACCTTGTTTTTCTTCAGCAGGTGTTTGACCCCGCCTTCCATCTGCTTGGCAACGCCGCGCGAGCGTTTGACCACGGCGGCAAGATCATAGTCGATCTTATCCGCAGCCAGACCGAAGTCCTTGGCCCGGTGCATCAGGTGGAACACTTCGGCAGAGCGCAGCAGCGCCTTGGTGGGGATGCAGCCCCAGTTCAGGCAGATGCCGCCGAGGTTCTCCCGTTCGACCACCGCGACCTTTAGGCCAAGCTGTGCGCCGCGGATCGCAGCGACATAGCCGCCCGGCCCCGCACCGATCACGATCAGATCAAAGGATTTGGCAGCCATGGCAAGGACCTCGCGTTAGGGTTTGCAAATATAGTTTACCGCTAAACCATATTTGCAATCGCCACAACCACGCGTGTTGCCCCGGCCTGCCCAAGACTCAGGCCGCTTGAAGTTCCGCGCGCAGGTCCTTGACTGTTCGCCCATAGCCGCCCGCGTCGAGATAGGAGGTCTCCTGCGCGGTGAAACTGCGTGACAGCGCCTTATTGCGATAGGGAAAACGGCCAAACTGGCGGATCACTTCGCGGTGGGCGCGGGCATGCAACAGGTTGCTGCCGTCGCTTTTCGGCATTCGCTCGCACATCAGACGCACGCAGCGGTCCTGATCGCAGAGGTTCTCGGAATGCATCAGCGGCAGGTAGAAGAACTGCCGCGCGGGCGCCTCAACGCGCATGTCCCAGCCTTTCTCAATCGCCAGTTTTGCCGCCGCCAGCGCGATACGGTCGCTGGAAAACGCCTTGCCCGTGTCGCGAAACATGTTGCGCGGGAATTGATCGGTCAGGATCAGAAAGGCCAGCGCATCGGTGGGATTGGTCAGCCAGTGGTTCAGCTTGCCCGCCTGCGCCTCATCCCAAAGCCCCTCGAAACGCGCGCGGATATCGGCATCCAGCGTTTCGGAACTGTTGTACCATCCGGCCGGACCTACGTCTTCGAGCCAGAAATTCAGTACATCCTGGGGTTCTGCATTTGTGGCAGCCATCCCGCACACTCCTTTGCCGCAATCTGGGCGTTTCGTTAAAGTTAAGAACGTCTTACCGCAAAAGCCTAGTCACGTTTTATGTCATCCGCGACATCGTTATCGCTATCAGGGGCGTTTTTCTCTGCTTCGGCGTTTTCTTGGGCAGCTTCCTCGGCGGCCTCCTGTTCCGTTTCAATGATATATTCCTGCGCGATCTCCACGGCCACGGCAGTGGCCGAAGGGTAGATCGGCACGTAGTTGCCCGTCTCGTCGACCGGCACCGCGGCACGCTGTGTCTTACGGTAGGAGGCATAGGCGGCCAGAGCGGCGAAAAGCACGGCGGTGAACAGATAAAAGCCCCCCGGCCCGAGCGCCGTGCCCATCATCCAACCGGTGATCACCGGGCCCAGAACCGCGCCCAAGCCATTGATAAATATCATCCCGCCCGAAGCGGCGGCCATGTCCTCATGGTCCAGAAAGTCGTTGGTATGGGCCATCAGCAGCGAGTAGAGCGGGTTCGACATGCCGCCCACCACGAAGGCCGTGGCCAGCAGGATCGGGAAGACATGGCCCAGCGTCATGCCAACGATCGAGCCGCCCCCGCCGATCAGCGCGGTGATGACGATCAGGCTGCGGCGGTCCATACGGTCCGAGATCCAGCCAATGGGATATTGCAGCACCACCGAGCCCACGAAGAACATGGCGACAAAAAGTGAAATCTGCCCGACGCTCAGCCCGGCTTCGGCGCCGTAGACCGCCGCCATGCCGAACTGCGCGGAGAAGACGCCGCCCAGAAGGAACATGCCGACACAGCCCAAGGGCGAGGTCTCCATCAGCGTGCGCAGGCTCATCGGCTTGGTGGTGTCGAAGGGCGGCGTGGGGCTGATCGACAGAAGGATCGGCGTCACCGCGATGCTCACCAGCACGGAAGGAATGACAAAGAGCACGAAGCCCGAAGGGTCCGCGGTCAGCAACAGCGCCTGCGCGATCACGATGCCCAGCGTCTGCACGATCATATAGGCCGAGAGCGCCTGGCCACGGTTCTCGTTGGTGGCGGCGTTGTTGAGCCAGCTTTCCGCGGTCACGTAGACGGCCGAAAAACAAAAACCGATCAGCACCCGGCCCAGCGACCAGACGATGGTGTTGGGGAATGTCGGATAGATGATCATCACCGCCGAGATCAGCGAGGCCAGTGCCGCGAAGACCCGCACGTGGCCGACCCGCCGGATCATCCCCGGCGCCATGCGCGACCCGCCAAGGAAGCCCACGAAATAGGCCGACATGACGATCGACATCTGGAAGGTCGAGAAGCCTTCGATGCCGCCGCGGATACCCAGCAGCGTGCCTTGCATGCCGTTGCCGACCATCAACAGGCACATGCCCAGCAAAAGCGCCCATGCGCTTGAAACCACTTGAATCATCAGTCAATTCCTTGTTCGCCCAAGCCCTCCCATGGACGGCAATCGCAGGCTAGTCACCCCCTAGTGCGACATTCAAGCGGGTTTTTGCGCCTCAGGCAGCAGAAGGGAGGAATCGCCGTAGGAGAAAAAGCGGTACTCCTCGCCGATGGCATGGGCATAGATGTCTTTCACCCGCTGCACCCCCATGAGGGCCGAGACCAGCATCATCAGCGTGGATTTGGGCAGGTGGAAATTCGTCATCAGCCCGTCGGTCACGTTGAACTTGAACCCCGGCGTGATGAAGATATCGGTGTCGCCTTCCCATGCGGTGATCTCACCCTCGCGCGCCGCCGTCTCAATCAGGCGCAGGGCGGTGGTGCCCACGGGGATCACGCGCTCTCCGGCGGCGCGGGTGGCGGCAATCTCTTCAGCGGCCTGTGCGCTGACCCGGCCCCATTCGGCGTGCAACTTGTGTTCCGAGATGTCGTCGACCTTGACCGGCAGGAAAGTGCCCGCGCCGACATGTAGTGTGACATGGCTAAAACTCACGCCTTTCGCGGCCAGTGCTTCGAGCAGCGGTTCGTCGAAATGCAGCGAGGCTGTGGGCGCCGCGACCGCGCCCGCGTGGCGGGCAAAGACGGTTTGGTAATCGGTCATGTCCTGCGCATCAGCGGCACGTTTGGCGGCGATATAGGGCGGCAGCGGCATCGCGCCCGCGGCATTGAGCGCGGCGTCGAAATCATCGCCCGCGCAGTTGAACCGCAGATGCCCCTGCCCGTCCTCCACCGCCTCCAAGGTGGCGCGCAGATCATCGGAAAAGACGACCTCTTCGCCGATCTTCAGCTTGCGCAGCGGTTTGATCAGCGCCGACCAAGTACCGTCGCCGCGCGGCTCCAACAGGGTGACTTCGATCTTGGCCTGCACCGCCCCTTGGGCCGAGGTGCGGTGGCGAATGCCGCTCAGCCGTGCGGGGATCACGCGGGTGTCGTTCAGCACCAATCGGTCGCCGGGGCGCAGCCAGTCGGTCAGGTCGGTCACGCGCCGGTCGTGCAGAGCGTCGCCCTCGGCCACCAACAACCGCGCAGAGGAGCGCGGGTTGGCAGGACGGGTGGCGATCAGGGTCTCAGGCAGATCGAAATCGAAATCGGAAAGCTTCATCGGCGCGGCTCCGGGTCTGGCGGCAGGGTCGCTTCGGCGCTTAGCGTTCCTCCGGCACCCGGGCAACCGGATTCGCTTGGCCCTGCACCTGTGGCGGCTGGGGCGGCGGACGGCGAAACAGCTCGCGGAACATGCCGGGGGTGAGTGCCGAGAGCGGATTGACCGAAACGCTGGGCTCTTTCGCGGCCCCGGTCAGCCGGTAGTTGAACCCGATCAGCCCCTCGCCCTTGCGGGTAAAGAGCGACCCGATCCCGTTGAACATATAGACTGGAGAGATCACGCCCTGCATGTCGATCAACCCGCTGTCGAGCGCATAGACACCGTCCATAGACAGACCCAAGGACGCGCCCACGGCGCTGGCCTCGGTCAGGGTCAGGCGGTTCGGGGTCAGGCGAAAGTTCGCCTCCACATCGTCGAAGTAGATCCCATCGCCGTTAAGCTCGTTGATAAGCCCGACGACCGAGATGGCATTGACCAGCGCCGCGATCCCCGGCGCATCGCGAATGGCGACATCGCTGACCGTGAGCTGCCCGTCAAAGGCGCCGCCCGAACCGACCGGCAGCAGGGTGAGCGACAGGTTGCCCCCGACCACCTGTTTCACCAACCCGGCAGAGCGCAGAACCCCACCTGCGTCGTCCGACACCACCCGTACCGCGCTGCGCCCCGCTTGGGGCAGCACCCGCCCCTGCACTGGCGTGCCGCCATTGAGCCGGGCGGTAAAGGCGCCGTCCATCCCTTTGGCGGTGTCGAATGTGCCCGAAAGATCGGTCAGGTAAATCGTGTCGGTGATCTGCAACCGGTCCAGCGCCACGCGCATCGGCGGCCCGGCTTGGCCCCCGGCCGCGCCGAACTCGGCCCGGCGCATGTCGAGCGTGCCGCCGCCCAGCACCACCTGCACCGGGTTGCCCTTGCCCTGCCCGATCAGTTGCAACGGGATATCCAGCCAGTCGCCCCGCCGCAGCCGGTCGATCTGCACCCGGTCCAATGCGCCGCCGGGGGCGAGGTCGATGGAGCCCGCCACCCGCAGCCCCGGCGCGTTTAGCTGAAAGGCGTCGATATTCGGCGTCTCGCCCAAACGCCCCGCCAGTCGGAGTTCGCCCTTAGTTTTCGTAGCTTTGTTCCAAGACAGTTGCGGAACGAAGACACCCAGCCCGGCCAGATCGCTTTGCAAGGTGAAGCGCGGCGCTTCGCCCTTCTTGAGGTCCACGGCAATCTGCCCGCGCCCCTCGCCGCGCAGGCTGCCGGGGGGCAGTGCCACGCCAAAGGCTTCGAGCCCCGCCGGGGTCAGCGCCACCTGCGCGGTCAGGCGGCTTTCATCCGAGCCGGGGCCGATTGCCTGCGACCATTCCCCGTCGAAACCCACCCCGTCAATACGCCCCGCGCCGCCGATGGTGATGCGTTCATTGTTGGCGGTGATGGACAGTTTGCTGGCCTGAAGGCTCCTGTCCTTGACTAACGTATCGGTCGAGAGCGCCAGCAGGTCCCCCGCGAAGTGATAGCGCACGTCTTCGGGCTTGCCGCCCTTTTTCAACGGCAGCGCCAGCGTGCCTTTCAGCACTGCCTCCCCATCCGCGAGCGTCACGGGCAGCCCGGCCTTCTCCATCACCCGCATCGGCGGCTGGTTCAGCAGCGACAGCGCCGCGGTCAGGGTGGAGCGCGTGTTGAGCCGGATCACCGAGGGGCTGCCGTCTTTCACCCGCACATCAGGAATGATGAAGGACGAGCCATCCAGCGTCACTGCCCCGCCCTGCGGCGCGATCACCTCGCCCGCGTCCACCGTGACGACAAGGCGGTTGTCGAGCAGGCTCATATGGCCGCTGCCGTCAGTGATATGCGGCAGGGTTTTGAGAAACCGCACCTCGGCCCCGGCATAGTCGAAGGCGACATAGGTCTGCGGCGCCTGCCCCGGCGCCATGCGCAGCGCCAGATCGAGGTTGCGCATCCGGCCCGCGTCAAGGTTCTCATCCAGCCATTTGCGGGTCTTGGGCTTCACCCCCTCGGGCCAGAGCGCCAGCAGGCGTTCGGGGCTGAGCCGGTCCATCCGCCCGTCGAGGGACAGGTTCCAGCCCTCAGGCTCGGCCACCAACGCGCCACCAAGGCGCAGGTTGCGGCCCTGATCGCTGATCTCCAGACGGCCCAGCTTCAGGCGAAACGGATTAAGGCTGAGTTCAAAGTCGATATCCGCCTGATCCAAAGCCACCGTCTCGGGGTAGACTTCCGCCGGATTGGCCCGCAGGTCGCGCAGGCTGAACTGCCCCACCATCCGCCCCGGAATGCCGCCCGTGACATCGCCCAGTTGCGAACTGCCGGTGATATTGCCCGAGACCCAAGGGCTGTCGAGGGACATCTCGTCAAAGCGAAGCAATTGGCGCGCGGGGTCGTAGCTGAAATAGCTCTGCGCCCCATCGAAGGGGATCGGTTTGGTCTGAGGGTTGGGCTGCAAGACGCCCTTGCCGATCTGCAAAGAGGCGTTGATCGGTGCGAAACGGCCCGCGCTGTCGATGCCGCTGCGCACCGCGCCCGAGATATTGGTCCGCAGCACTTCGAGCCACGAAAAGGCAGGCCCCTGCGCCGCGATGTCGCGTGCATCGACCCCGTCGAACGTGACGCCAAAGGTCGCGGCATTCTCACCGATTTGGCTGCTGTAATTGGCGGTGAGCGTGGCCACCCCCGCGCCCCCGCTGAGCACCGCGAGGTCCGCCGAGAGGTCAAGCCCATCGCCATGGCGCGACAGGCGCAGCCGCCCGCCATCTCCGGTCCAAGCGCGGCCCGCGCGGGCATCCTCAAACCGCAGCGTCAGCGCGCGCAGCTCGACCGAGCGTAGGGCGGATAGCGCGGGGGCGGCCAGCACCTCGTCGATCTGGCCGATGAGTTGCGGCAAGGTCGCCGCCTCCCGCTCGGGTGGCGCAATCCCGGCCCCGGCGCTCAGGCTCACCCGGCCATCCGCCCCGCGGCGCAGATTGGCCACCACGCCCGAAAGCGAAATCGCCCTCGGCTGCGCCACACCGCGCAGCAGGGACCGCATCGACAGGCTGGCCTTGAACTCATTGAAACTGACAATCTCGTCCCCCTCGGGCGTGGTGACAAAGATGTCTTGCAAACGCACGCGGGGGCGCCAACCCTCGTCGACGACGAATTCCATCGCGCCGAAATCCACCCGCGCCTGCGGCAGGGCCGAGGCGATCCGCGCCTCGATCCGTGTCTGCACCCAAAGCGGCGCCGGAATCGGACGCCCGGTGAAATAGACCGCCGCCCCGGTGGCCAGCGCCGCCAAGAGCACCAGCACCACAGCCGAGACGATCCCCGCGCGGCGGCGCGACCGGCGGCGCGGCGGCCCTTCGCCATCTGGCGCAGGGGGACTGGAAAGGGACGGGTCGCGCATCGGGCTCCGGTTCGACTGGGGCGGCTTTGACGTTGTCAAATCAGATGCAGTATGACAGCCCTGAACGACCCTTCACAAGCCAAAGGAACCGCCCCATGTCGCAGATCGGACCCCAGCCCGGCCAACCGGCCCCGGATTTCACCCTTCCCGTGACCGGCGGTGGCGAGATCACGCTCTCTGCCTTGCGCGGCGCGCCGGTTGTTCTATTCTTCTACCCGCGCGACGACACGCCCGGCTGCACCAAGGAATCGATCGGCTTTTCCGAGCGTTTGTCTGAGTTCGCCGAGGCAGGCGTGCAGGTCTTTGGCATTTCGCGCGACAGTATGGACAAACACGAAAAATTCGCTGCCAAACACGCGCTGACGGTGCCGCTTTTGTCAGACACCGATGGCGCGGTGACCGAAGCCTATGAGGTTTGGGTCGAAAAGAACATGTACGGCAAGAAATCCATGGGTATCGAACGCGCGACCTATCTGATCGACGCCGAAGGGCAGATCGCGCAGGTCTGGCGCAAGGTGAAGGTGCCGGGCCATGTGGATGCCGTGCTCGACGCGGTGCGCGGCGCATGATGCTGCTGGCGGAAATGGCCGAGGCGGTGCTGCGCACGGCGGATGGGCGCGAGAAGACCGCGCTGTCGCGGAAATATGCGGCACAGTGGCTTTCGGTCCGCGCGGCCGGTGAGCGCCCCGAAGTGGGCCGCGCCGACCCGCCGCTGCACCCTGCCCGGCCTGCACAGCCCGAGTTGCTCTCGCCCCGCGACGTCCCGCGCCGCCGTCCCGGCACGCCCGAGGGCCGCGCCGCGCTGCTCCATGCCGTGGCGCATATCGAGTTGAACGCAGTGGATCTGCATTGGGATGTGATCGCCCGCTTCTCCCATGTGCCGCTGCCCTTGGGCTTTTATGACGATTGGGTCAAAGCGGCGGATGACGAATCCAAACATTTCAACCTGATGTGCGACTGTCTTGAGGAAATGGGCAGCCATTACGGTGCCATGCCCGCCCATGCGGGCATGTGGCGCGCCGCCGAAGACACGGTGGACGATCTGATGGGCCGCCTCGCTGTGGTGCCGATGGTGCTGGAGGCCCGCGGCCTTGATGTGACCCCCGGCATGATCGAGATTTTCCGCAAAGCAAAGGCCGACAGCGCCGTGGCCGCGCTTGAGACGATCTATGCCGAAGAGGTTGCCCATGTGGCCTATGGCAGCAAGTGGTTTCACTTCCTCTGTGGCCGTCATGACGACGACCCAAAGGACCGTTTTCATGCCCTCGTGCGCAAGTATTTCTACGGCGATCTCAAGCCGCCCTTCAACGAGGAAAAGCGCGCCGAGGCGGGAATCCCACCCGATTTCTACTGGCCCCTGACCGCGGATGGCGGGCCAAGCTGATCAGGGTCTGACGCAGCAAGTGCTTGGTATCGGCGGATTTTTGCCAATTAAAAAGCGCTTTTTCAGGCGAATGGGGGAATGCCGCGCAGGCGCGGGTCAATAGGGTTGCCCCATTCGCGGGCACTGGCTATTGACGTTGGGCGCGAAGGGGCCGAGGCCCCGCGCACCGATGGGACGGGACAAAGGACGAAAACGTGCGCACACGGATTGCCATCAAGACGCATGCTCTGCTTGAGCATTACTTTCCCGAACGCCGCGTCTTTTTGAAATCCGACAGCGACACACGTTTCATCCGCCTGCGGCCCGGCACCCAGATCCTTGGGCTGGCGGGATCGGCCTTTCTGGTCTCTTGGGCCATCATCGCTACCGCCATCATCTTGATGGACAGCATTGGCTCCGGCAATTTTCGCGAACAGGCCAAACGCGACCAGCGCACCTATCAGGCCCGGCTGAACGAGCTTTCCGCACAGCGCGATCTGCGCGCCGAAGAGGCGCTTGCCGCCCAAGACCGCTTTAACGCCGCGCTGACGCAGATTTCCGTCATGCAGTCCGAACTGCTGGCCTCTGAGACCCGCCGCCGTGAGTTGGAGACCGGGATCGAGGTGATCCAATCCACCCTGCGCGACACGATGAAAGACCGCCAGAAGGCCCGGCTGAAACTGGCCGAACTGGAAGGTAGCCTTGAGAATGGCGAAGCGGGCAGCCTGCGCGCCGATGCCGACCAAGCGCCGGTCGATTTCCTTGCCCAAGCCCTCGCCCGGACCGCGGCAGAGCGCGACAAGGTCGTGGTCGACGCGCAGGATGCGCTGTTGCAGGCCGATGAGATGGCGCAGGAAATCGCGCTGATGCGCGATCAGAACGACGCGATCTTCCGCCAGCTAGAAGAGGCGATGAGCGTTTCCGTCGCCCCGCTTGACAAGATGTTCCGCAGCGCGGGCATGCCGACCGACCGCATCCTCGCCACCGTGCGCCGGGGCTATTCGGGCCAAGGCGGGCCGATGACGCCGCTGTCCTTCACCACCCGCGGCGAAGAACTGAGCCCCGACACGCTGCGTGCGAACAAGCTGCTGGGCCAGATGGACCGGTTGAACCTCTACCGCATCGCCGCCGAAAAGGCGCCCTTCGCGAACCCGGTCAAAAACGCTTTCCGCTTCACCAGCCAGTTCGGCTATCGCCGCGACCCCAAGACCGGCGGCCGCCGGATGCACAAGGGCGTCGACTTTGCCGCCGGGATGGGCACGCCGCTTTATGCGACCGCCGATGGCGTGGTGATTCACGCAGGCTGGTCCTCGGGCTATGGCCGTCTGGTCAAGATCCAGCATGAGTTCGGCATTGAGACCCGTTATGCCCACATGTCCAAGCTGCGCGTGAAAGTTGGTCAAAGAGTCTCGCGCGGGCAACATATTGGTGATATGGGAGCATCAGGACGGGTCACCGGTGTCCATCTCCACTATGAAGTCCGCGTAGGTGGCAAGGCTGTTAACCCCATGATCTATATCAAGGCTGCAAACGATGTTTTCTAAAAGCAAAATCAACGATCCCGCCCCTCAGGATGCAGATGTGTCCAAACCGGCACCCTCCGGTGCATCCTCGGCCCCCGCGCCCTCTAAGCAGAGCGAATTCAAGGCCAGCGCGCCCAAGGCAAAGCCGCCTGCATCCGTTCTGTCTTCGGACCTGCATGTGACCGGCAACATGAAAACGACGGGCGACGTTCAGGTTGAAGGCACCGTCGAAGGCGACATTCGCGCCCATCTGCTGACCATCGGTGAGACGGCGACGATCAAGGGCGAAGTGGTTGCTGATGACGTGGTGATCAATGGCCGCATCGTGGGCCGCGTGCGTGGCCTCAAGGTGCGCCTGACATCGACCGCGCGGGTCGAGGGCGACATCATCCACAAGACCATCGCGATCGAATCCGGCGCGCATTTCGAAGGCTCCGTGCAGCGTCAGGACGATCCGCTGAACCCCGGCGCGAAATCCGCACCGGCGCAGAAGCCGAACCCTGCGTCCTAAGGTTTCGGCAGGCTGAACATTCGCAGGCGTCGCAGACAATGCGGCGCCTGTTTGCTTTTGGGGGGACAGTCTACGCTGCACCCTGCCCGCTTCGCCAATATCAGTAGTTCGGAATATGCGCCGCGCTGCGCTGCTGGCAGACCACTGGCGATAACGCTCATTTCATCACGGCCTGAGCTGGCCGATGCGCGGGGTGAGCAAGCCCACCCCACGCGATGCTAGTCGGGACGTTACTCGGTCACGGTGACCGTTTTCATCACGTCCGGCGTGCCCACGACGGCCCCGTTCGGGCCGGTGCCGCGCTTGATGGCATCGACCACGTCCTGCCCTTCGGTGACCTTGCCGACAACGGTGTACTGACCGTTGAGGAAAGGTGCTTCGTCGAACATGATGAAGAACTGGCTGTTGGCACTGTTCGGGCTCTGGCTACGGGCCATGCCGACGACGCCTTTCTCATAGGCGATGTCCGAGAACTCGGCTTTGAGGTCGGGCTTCTCGGAGCCGCCCATGCCCGCGCGGGCGGTGTCGCCGTCGGCGCGACCGAATTGCACGTCGCCGGTCTGGGCCATGAAGCCGTCGATCACGCGGTGAAAGACCACCCCGTCATAGGCGCCTTCCTCGGCCAATTCGGTGATCTGCGCGACATGGTTGGGCGCCACATCTTCGAGCAGGTCGATCTTGACGGTGCCATTGGCCTCGCCCGCGACATCGATCTCGAGCCCGGTGGCCATTGCCGCCGAGCCGAGAAGCGCGAGAACTGCGCTAGAGGTGGCGATCTTACGCATCTGCGGCGACCTTGACGGAGATCATGCGGTCAGGGTTCGCAGGCGGCTCGCCCCGGGTGATCGCGTCGACATGCTCCATGCCGGAAATGACCTGCCCGTAAACGGTGTATTGACCGTTGAGGAAGTCATTGTCCTTGAAGTTGATGAAGAACTGGCTGTTGGCGCTGTCGGGGTTGGCCGAACGGGCCGCACCGATGGTGCCGCGTGCGTGCGGAACCTTGGAGAATTCTGCGGGCAGGTTCGGCAGGTCCGACCCGCCAGTGCCGGCCGCGCGCAGGTTGAAGTTGTCTTCCATGTTGCCATTGGCCACGTCGCCGGTTTGGGCCATGAAGCCATCGATCACGCGGTGGAAGGCGACGTTGTCATATTTCCCGGCGCGGGCCAGTTCCTTCATCCGCTCCACATGTTTGGGAGCGAGGTCGGGCATCAGTTCGATGGTGACGGTGCCGCCTTTCAGTTCCATCAGGATGGTGTTCTCGGGGTCTTTGATCTCGGCCATGGGGCAATCCTTTGGTTTGTCTTTGCCAGATACCTAAGGAGCTTGGCCGCGATTGCCAAGCCGCGCATTGACCTGAGGCCAGATAACAGCAAAACACAGCGCAAGAGATTGGATTGGGAGAAGACCGATGGGCTGGAAATCACTGGACGATATGGAACTGGACGGCAAGTGCGTGCTCTTGCGTGTCGACATCAACGTGCCGGTCGAAGAGGGCCGCGTCACCGATGCCACGCGGATCGAGCGGATCGTCCCCACGGTGAACGACATCCTGTCGCGCGGCGGCAAGGTGACGCTGCTGGCGCATTTCGGACGGCCCAAGGGCAAGGTCGTCGAGGAAATGAGCCTGCGCCAAGTCCTTCCCGCGCTGGAAAAGGCCCTGGGCCGCGACGTGGCATTCTTGCCATCGCTGGAGGCCGCAGGCGACGCGCAGGCCGATCTGCAACTCATGGAAAACATCCGCTTCTACCCCGGTGAAGAGGCCAATGACGAAGATTTCGCCCGCCAACTGGCCGCGCTCGGCGATATCTATTGCAACGATGCCTTCTCTGCCGCGCACCGCGCCCATGCCTCGACCGAGGCGCTGGCGCGGCTGCTGCCTGCCTGCGCAGGGCGCTTGATGCAGGCGGAGCTCTCGGCGCTGGAGGCGGCACTGGCCAAGCCCGAGCGCCCGGTGGGCGCTGTCGTAGGCGGGGCCAAAGTCTCGACCAAGATCGCGCTTTTGGAGAACCTCGTGAACCGGCTCGACGTCTTGGTTATCGGCGGCGGCATGGCAAACACCTTCCTCGCCGCACTCGGGGCCGATCTGGGCAAATCGTTGGAAGAGCCGGACTATTACGACACGGCCAAGGACATCATGGCGCAGGCCGAAAAGGCAGGCTGCCGGGTCATCCTGCCGGTCGACGGTCTGGTCTCGCGGGAGTTCGCCAAGGGTGCGGCCCATGAGGTCGCCCCGCTTGGGCCTGATGCAAAACTCGCGACAGATCAGATGGTGCTCGACGCCGGCCCCGAGACTGTCGCACTGGTCGAGACGGCCTTCGCCGAACTGCGCACCCTGATCTGGAACGGCCCCATGGGGGCCTTTGAAATCCCGCCCTTCGACACTGCCACCGTCGCCGCGGCTCAAGCCGCCGCCGCCAAGACCCGCGACGGCACGCTGATCTCCGTCGCCGGGGGCGGTGACACGGTCGCGGCGCTGAACCAAGCGGGCGTGGCGGATGATTTCACCTATATCTCCACCGCCGGGGGCGCCTTCCTTGAATGGATGGAGGGCAAGACCCTGCCGGGCGTGGCCGCATTGGATGGGTCGGCTGCGTAAAAAGGCGATTTACCGCTAAAAACACCGGGTTTCCCGCAATTGTGGGATTCCCATGACGAATCGCCTGTGCCATACTGATGTCACGTCCGCCAAGAGACGCAGAGGCAGTACCATGACACGCAACACCCGACCGGCTTTCGGCACATTGCTGTTCTTCGCAATCGCATTCGCGCTGAGCCTGTATTTTACCTTTGCCGCCGTGCAGGGGGATTTCGGCCTGTTCCGTCGGACCGAGATCGTGGCCGAGAACCAAAAGCTGAGCGACCGTTTGGCCGAGGTCCGCGCCGAAGTTGCCCGGATGGAAAACCTGACCCGCCGCCTGTCGGACGACTACCTCGACCTTGATCTTCTGGACGAACGCGCGCGCAAAGTGCTGGGCATGGTCCGCACCGATGAGATCGTCATTCGCTGAGCTTTCGCGGCTTATCGTCTCTTGGCCCCTGCCCTGCGCCTGCGGCCTTGCAATCACACCAAATCTCTGGCCTCCTTCGCCTTGTCAGCCGTGGTGCGCGCACCACGTCACAAAGTCTCTCGCAATCCATTCTGGAATGCGTTAGGGAATAGTTTAACGCTAAACTACTTTTGGCACCTGACCAAAGCCGACGGAGGAGACGTCCATGGCCGCGAGGAAATCGAGCAAGAAACCCAATGTCTCGGCGGAGGAGCTGACCAGCTACTACCGCGACATGCTGCTGATCCGGCGGTTTGAAGAGAAAGCCGGACAACTCTACGGCATGGGGCTGATCGGGGGGTTCTGTCACCTCTATATCGGACAAGAAGCGGTCGTTGTTGGGCTTGAGGCCGCTGCTGAGGAAGGCGACAAGCGCATCACCTCCTACCGCGACCACGGCCATATGCTGGCCTGCGGCATGGACCCTAACGGCGTCATGGCCGAGCTTACGGGCCGCGAAGGCGGCTATTCCAAGGGCAAGGGCGGCTCGATGCACATGTTCTCGAAAGAGAAGCATTTTTATGGCGGTCACGGCATCGTCGCGGCGCAGGTGCCGCTTGGCGCGGGCCTTGCCTTTGCTGATCAATACAAGGGCAACGGGCGCGTCACCTTCACCTATTTCGGCGATGGTGCGGCGAACCAGGGCCAGGTCTACGAGACCTTCAACATGGCCGCTCTGTGGAAACTGCCGGTGATCTTCGTGATCGAGAACAACCAATACGCCATGGGCACCTCGCAGCAGCGCTCGACCTCCTCGGCCGAGATCTGGGAACGTGGCCGCGCCTTCGGCATCCCCGGTGAGGCGGTCGACGGCATGGATGTGCTGGCGGTGAAGGAAGCCGGTCAGAAAGCCGTGGAACACGCCCGCAAGGACGGCCCCTATATTCTGGAGATCAAGACCTACCGCTACCGCGGCCACTCCATGTCTGACCCCGCGAAATACCGCACCCGCGAGGAAGTGCAGAAAATGCGCGACGAACGCGACCCGATCGAGGCCGTGCGCAGCCTGCTCTTGGAGGGCAACCACGCGAGCGAAGAAGATCTCAAGGCCATCGACAAGGAGATCAAGCAGATCGTGAACGAAAGCGCCGATTTCGCCAAGGAAAGCCCGGAGCCCAATCTCGACGAGCTCTGGACCGACATCTACGCAACCGAAGTTCCGCAGGAGGCCTGAAGCAATGGCAACCGAAATTCTCATGCCCGCCCTCAGCCCCACCATGGAAGAAGGCACGCTGGCGAAATGGCTGGTCAAGGAGGGCGACGAAGTCTCCTCCGGTGACATCCTCGCCGAGATCGAGACCGACAAGGCCACGATGGAATTCGAAGCCGTGGACGAAGGCACCATCGGCAAGATCCTGATCGAAGAAGGCACCGAAGGCGTCAAAGTGAACACCGCAATCGCTGTGCTGCTGGAAGAAGGCGAAGACGCCTCCGACATCGACAGCGCCAAATCCGCCCCCGCCGAAGGCAAGGGCGATGACGCCAAGCCCGCGCAGGCCAAATCCTCGGACGACGACCGCGAGACGCCCGCCGAAGGCAAGAAACAACCCGAGCCGGACACCAGCCCCGACTGGCCCGAAGGCACCGAGATGAAGCAGCAGACCGTCCGCGAAGCGCTGCGCGACGCCATGGCCGAGGAAATGCGCCGCGACGAGAACGTCTTGCTCATGGGCGAGGAAGTGGCCGAGTACCAAGGCGCCTATAAGATTTCCCAAGGTCTGCTGGACGAATTCGGCGCCAAGCGCGTGATCGACACGCCGATCACCGAGCACGGCTTTGCCGGTATCGGCGTCGGCGCGGCCTTCGGCGGTCTGCGCCCCATCGTCGAATTCATGACCTTCAACTTCGCCATGCAGGCGATGGACCAGATCATCAACTCCGCGGCCAAGACGCTTTACATGTCCGGCGGCCAGATGGGCGCGCCCATGGTTTTCCGAGGCCCCAACGGTGCGGCGGCGCGTGTGGGTGCCCAGCACTCCCAAGACTACGCCGCCTGGTTCATGCAGATCCCCGGCCTCAAGGTCGCGATGCCCTATTCGGCCAGCGATTACAAAGGCTTGATGAAGACCGCGATCCGCGACCCCAACCCGGTGATTTTCCTCGAGAACGAAATCCTCTACGGTCGCAGCTTCGATGTGCCCGATCTCGAGGATTACACCGTCCCCTTCGGCAAGGCCCGGATCTGGCGCGAGGGCGCGGATGTCACCATCGTCAGCTTCGGCATCGGCATGACCTATGCGCTGGAAGCGGCGGAAAAACTCGCCGAGGACGGCATCGAGGCCGAGGTCATCGACCTGCGCACCCTGCGCCCGATGGACACCGAGACGGTCTTGAAATCCGTGATGAAGACCAACCGCTGCGTGACCGTCGAAGAAGGCTGGCCGCAGGGCTCGGTGGGTGGCTACATCAGCGGCGTGATCATGCAGGAGGCGTTCGACTACCTCGACGCCCCGGTCATCACCTGCACCGGCAAGGACGTGCCCATGCCCTATGCCGCCAACCTCGAAAAACACGCGCTGGTCACCACCGACGAGGTGATCGAGGCCGTGCGCAAAGTCACCTACCGGTAAGGAGCGGATCATGCCCACAGAAATTCTCATGCCCGCCCTTTCGCCCACAATGGAGGAAGGCACGCTCGCCAAATGGCTGGTCAAGGAAGGGGACGAGGTCGCCTCGGGCGACATCCTCGCCGAGATTGAGACCGACAAGGCCACGATGGAGTTCGAAGCCGTCGACGAAGGCACCATCGGCAGGATCTTGATCGAAGAAGGCAGCGAAGGCGTGAAGGTAAACACGCCGATCGCCGTGCTGCTCGAGGAAGGCGAAAGCGCCGACGACATCGACAGCGCCGCCCCGGCCAAAGAAGAGAAACCTCAGGCCGAGGAAGCGCCCAAAGCAGCCGAGGCCGAAACGCCCGAAGCGGGCTATGGCCGCGGTGCGACGGATGCGAATGACGCGCATACCAAGAGCGACGCCAAAGCCCCCGCCGCCCCCAAGGACGACAAGGGCGGGCGCATCTTCGCCTCCCCCCTCGCCCGCCGGATCGCTGCGGACAAGGGGCTGGACCTCACCCAAATCGAAGGCAGCGGCCCGCGTGGTCGGATTGTCAAAGCCGATGTGGAAAGCGCCCAGCCGACGGCTGCCAAGGCCGACAGCCCCACCGCCGCCAAGGACGCCGCGCCGGTGACACAGCCTGCCCCCGCTGGCCCCTCCTCCGACGCCGTGCGCAAGATGTACGAGGATCGCGAGGTCGAAGAGGTCAAGCTCGACGGGATGCGCAAGACCATCGCCGCGCGCCTCACCGAGGCCAAGCAGACGGTCCCGCATTTCTACCTGCGCCGCGACATTGAAATCGACGCGCTGCTGTCTTTCCGCAGCGATCTGAACAAGCAGCTCGAAGCCCGCGGCGTGAAGCTCTCGGTTAACGATTTCATTATCAAAGCCTGCGCGCTGGCGCTGCAATCGGTGCCCGATGCCAACGCGGTCTGGGCCGGGGATCGGATCCTGAAGCTCAAACCCTCGGACGTGGCCGTGGCCGTGGCCATCGAAGGCGGGCTGTTCACCCCCGTGCTACAGGACGCCGACACCAAGTCGCTCTCGACCCTCTCGGCGCAGATGAAAGACCTCGCCACCCGCGCCCGCGACCGCAAGCTGGCACCGCATGAGTATCAGGGCGGCAGTTTCGCGATCTCCAACCTCGGCATGTTCGGGATCGACAATTTCGACGCGGTCATCAACCCGCCGCATGGTGCGATCCTCGCCGTGGGCGCGGGCGTGAAGAAACCGATCATCGGCAAGGACGGTGAAATCACGGCGGCGACAGTTATGTCCGTGACCCTCTCTGTCGATCACCGCGTGATCGACGGGGCGCTCGGGGCCCAGCTGTTGAACGCAATTGTCGAGAACCTTGAAAATCCGATGATCATGTTGGCCTAAAGGCGGCATCTCACAAACGAAGAAAGCCGGGGCATGCCCCGGCTTTTTTTGCGATACTGGCATCTGCCGTTATTCGGCGTCTGGCCCGAAGAGATGGTTCATCGACATCGACGGCTGATCGCAGCCCGCCTCCCCAACGATCCGCGCGGGGATCCCGGCGACGGTTTTGCAGGCGGGCACAGGCTCCAGCACCACCGACCCCGCCGCGATGCGGCTGCAATGGCCGATAGAGATATTGCCCAAAACCTTCGCGCCCGCGCCGATCAAGACGCCATTGCCGATCTTGGGGTGACGGTCCTCTTCCTCTTTGCCGGTCCCGCCAAGGGTCACCGAATGCAGCATTGAGACGTTGTCGCCCACCACCGCCGTCTCACCGATGACGATGGAATGCGCGTGGTCGATCATGATGCCCTTGCCCATCTTGGCCGCCGGATGGATATCCACGCCAAAAATCTCGCTCACCCGCATCTGGATGAAATAGGCCAGATCGCGCTTGCCCTTGGCATAGAGGTAATGGCCCACACGGTAGGCCTGCACCGCCTGATAGCCTTTGAAATATAGAATCGGCTGCAACAAACGGTGGCAGGCCGGGTCGCGGTCATAGATGGCCACCAGATCCGCACGCGCCGCGGCGACGAGATCGGGGTCTTCGGCATAGGCTTCTTCGACCATTTCGCGCACGACCATCATCGACATCTCGTTCGACGAAAGCTTGGCCGCGATGCGGTAGGAAAGCGCATTCTCGATAGATTTATGGTGCAGGATACAGGCATGCACAAAGCCGCCGATCAACGGCTCATCACGCACCGCATCCTCGGCCTCTTGCTGAATCTGGTCCCAGACCGGGTCCACTTTCGAGATATTTTTGCGTGTCTGCGCCATGGCACGGGCTCCTTCACTCTGCCGTATGGGTAGCTCATGCAATAGCGTAGGACCATTTGTAAATCCGCACATGCTCAAAATCGTGATAACGCGCGGGCCTATCCGGGGACGGCCAAACCTGTAGTCGGCCCCGCGCCATATGTGGCCGAGACCTGTGCCACCGTCACGTCAAACGCTCCGCTGACGCCATCAGCCGCCCGTGCCGCAGTGCTATAGATCCACCGCGGCGTATCGAGCAGCACCTCCCGCCGTTGCTCGTTGCCTTCGTAAACGCGTAAGAGATAGCGTTCACTCTCCTCGCCAAGCGGCACCTCCGGCCCCTCCCAAGGGTCGCCGTCGATCCGCGTTCGACGAATCCAGCTAAGGGTGATATCGCCACTGGCCCCAGCCTCGGCCCGCAGATGACAGGGGCTGTAGGGCCGCAGACCATTCCCGTCAAAGGCATGAACCTGATGCAGGTAAGAGGGGTCATCCACCGGTCGCCGCGCAGGCCCGATGCGGTAATGCTGTGCCACGCGGCGCAAATGCGGGCTCAGCTCGACCTGCTGTGGCGTCCCGTTCATCAGCACAAAGCGCGATTCGGCGGGCCAAAACGCGGGCATCAACCCATCGCTGCCTGCCTGCCCGCGCAAACGACCCGTCAGCCAATAGGTCATCGGGGCGACAAGCTGCACCTCTTGAAACTGGAACAACTCCCAACGATCTGCGCTCCCATCCCCGATGGCGGCAAGGTTCGCCCCATTCAAGAGCGCCTCTTTGCTAACGGATTGGAGACTGCCGCTGGTCAATTTAACCTCCAGCACCGGCCCCGCGTCGATCAACCCTGGTCGTGCCGCGCTTAGCGGCGTTTGGGTAACGCCCATGATCGACCGGTTCGCCACGACGGCGTTTAGCGCATAATCCGAATCCACGGCAGAGCGATAGACCGCGACGGACCCCGGCCAAGGGGTCGCCGTCACCGCCAGATGCGGCGCATGGGGCACCTCATCCCCGCGCAAAAGCGGGAGGTCCATGAACTGCGGCAGAACCGGCAGCGGCGGGACGAAGGGGCGCAGTGCTGCAAGCTCTTCATCAAGCGGTGCGGGATCATAGACTTCGGGCTCAATCCGAACGGCGTCGATCAGCAGAGAACCGGCCTGTTCCACCCGGTCGACGCGGTAGCGCCCCGGCCCCTCCGCCCCATCGCCCGGCAGTTCGATCACATCCCCCGCCCCGACAGCCATCCGCGACGGTGGCAATGCCAGCCGCAGCGTCTCACGCGCGACGCGCGCTTCGGTCAGCCAGCGTTCGGCCACCTGCCGCCCCTCGCCTCGGGTCAAGGCCATGTTCAGCTCGGTCCCGGTGACCGCATGGGTCGCCTCATCCGCCAGAACCGCCTCTTCGGCAATCGCGTCAAAATCCGCATCGGCCTGAATGAACCGCAGCCGCACACGGCCCGAGACTTCGGCCTCCGCCTCACGCAACTGCTCGGTCAACCCGCTCAGGTCGGGGTGAACCGCCAAGTGATCGGGGTCGAGGGGCAACGCATCCGCCCCGTCACGCATCCGAAACTGCAAAACCCCGTCGCGCTCGATCGCGTCAAATCCATAGCGCAGCATCAGCGGTTGCAGCGCGGCCCGCGCCTCGCCAACCTCGGCCACCGTATAGCCGCGCACATAGCCGAACAGCGCGGAGGTATCGAAATGCGCCACACCCGCGCGGCGGCAAATCTCTCCCACGACCGAGGCCAGCGACCGCGCCGAGGCGCGCCCGTTCAGCCAGTGGCCCCGGCTGTAATTCTCTCCATCGCTCCAGAGATCGACATTATTGGGGAAGAAGGGAAACGGCCGCGTGTCCCATGCCCAGACAAAAGCGCGCGTCATATCCAGCATCGGCGCGCCATATTCCTCCGAAATCGGATTATGCGCCGGATCACCCCAGTAATCCGAGATCGCCCGCAGATATTGCATCTGCATCAGATCGTCCCGTGCGCCCGTGGAATAATGCGGCAAGGCGCTTTCCGAGCTCTTCAGATCGAGGAACTTGTTGGGCTGGTTCGCCCCTTTGTCGATGGCCGCGCAGCCGTATTCCGTGAACCAGATCGGTTTCGACATGGGCTGCCATTCCGTTGGAGCCGCCTGCCGCTGCCCGCCGATACGCGGGTGGTGCGGGCTCTCCCACCATTGGCGCAGGTCTTTGTAGCGGTACACCCAAGGCTCATCATGCGCGCCATCGGTGATCGGCGTGCGGATCTGCGCGTCGCGGGCCTCGGGCGAATGGTAGTACCAGTCATAGCCCTCGCCGCCTTCGATGTTGGATTTCAGATAGCCAACATCGTAGATCGCGGGCCAGTCCTCGCCGTCCAGATGCCCCTCCTCATCGCGCCAATCGGACAGCGGCATGTAGTTGTCGATCCCGATGAAATCGATCTGCGGGTCGGCCCATAGCGGATCAAGGTGAAAGAAGACATCGCCGCTGCCATCCTGCGGGTGATAGCCGAAATACTCAGACCAATCAGCGGCATAGCTGATCTTAACCTCCGGCCCCAACAAGGCCCGCACCTCTCCGGCCAAGGCCCGCAGCGCGGCCACCGCGGGAAAGCTGTTGCCTGCCGCGCGTATCTGCGTCAGCCCCCGCATCTCCGAGGAGATGCAGAACGCCTCGACCCCGCCTGCCGCGGCGCAAAGCGCGGCATAGTGCAAGATGAAGCGCGACAGGGTCCATTCCTCGGGGCCGTTGTAGATGACCGAGCCTTCGCCCACCGCAAAATCCGCAGCCGTGACGGTTCCGAAAAACGCCGCCACCTCGGCTTCTGCCACCGCCGTACCGTCCGGGCTGCCCGGTCGCCCCGGGGCCACCGAAAGCGTGATCCGCCCACGCCACGGCAGGCGGGGCTGATCCTCGGCATCGCTATAGGGGTCCGGCAGCCCGTTTCCTTCGGTCTGATCCATCAAGATAAACGGGTAGAACATCACCGCCTTGCCCGCCGCCTTCAGCGCGTGAATGGCCTCAACCACCGCCGCATCGGCTGGCGTGCCGCCGTAGATCGGGCGCGCGTCTTGCTGGGTGATCACCTGTGCCGTGCCACGCGTCACGCCAGAGACCCGCCAAGGCATGTTCTCCCCATCGATATCGGGGTCTTCGACCTTGGGCCGCAGGCGGCAGTCGCCGCAGCGCAGATCGCCGCCAAACCACGACACGACGAGAGAAGTGGCTTCCAACCGTGGCAATTCCTCGGTCAGACTTTCCAAGGACACCGCGAAATCGGTCTTGGCGGCGGGCGAGTTCACATTGGCGCTCCACCGGCTGCCGGGGCCGTCGGTGTAATGCACCGGGGTCGTCGCCAGCGCGTATTCCCCCGTGCCGGGGATCAAGGCGACCCCCTGAACCCCATAGGCGGGGGCGTGCTCCCAGCCCGGCGCTTGCGGTTGTTCGGGGCGCAGCACCTCGAAAGAGAACTGCGGCACCCGGTTGCCAAATTGCGCAAGCGGGAGGTCTTCCATCACCACATAGGCTGTGCCGCGATAGGCGGGCACCCGGTCCGCGCCCTCGATCGCGGCGATGGTCGGGTCGGGCTGCTGGTCCGCCGCGCCTCGGTAAACGCGCATATTCAGATCGTCCGGGGCGATCTCCTCCCCATCTGCCCAGATACGCCCAACGCTGGTGATCTCCCCTTCGCAGAGCGCGATGGCAAGGCTGACGGTATAGCTGTATTCGGTGGTCTTTGGTGTCGGCGGGCCGCCTTTGCCGCCGCCGCTGACTTCGGTGACTTCTTGAAACTGCGAGGCCCAGATGACATGCCCCGCCAGTCGCATCCGCCCGTAAAGCTGCGAGATCGCGGCCCCCTCGCCCGAGCCTGTCAGGCGAAAGCGATCCACCTTACCGGTCTCGACCGCCTCTCCGCCTTGGCCCAGCAAGCGTTGATCCACCAATCGCCCAAGGCTCGCCCCCACCGCGCGGCCCACCGCGACCGAAGACAGCCCCGCCAGTGTGCCCCCGATGGAGCCGCCAACCGCCGCCCCCGCTGCCGAAAGAACAATCGTCGCCATCAGGAGGCCTCCTCAGGAAATACAAAACGCGCCACGATGCGCCGTTGCCATGGCGGGCTGAGCGGGCTTTCCACCACCCCGTGCCGCGCATAGGCGTGAATGAAACTGGCGCTGGCCCCGACGCGCGCCTGTAGCCCAAGGTGCTTTGCCACCGCACCCTGCCGCATTCGGAAAAGCAGCACGTCACCGGGGGCCGCATCACCGCTGTCTTTCATCGCCATGTGCCGCAGCGCCGCCGCCCAGAGCCGCTCCTCCCCCTGCGGCTCGGACCAATCCATCGAATAGGCCGGCACCGCCTCAGGCTCCGCGCCCAACAGCTCCCGCCAAAGCCCCCGGATCAGCCCCAGACAATCGCAGCCCGCCCCCTTTGTCGCAGCCTGATGCACATAGGGCGTCCCGATCCATCCGCGGGCGGCCTGCACCAAACGCTCCCCCGCAGCACTCATCGGCGTGACCCGCCGCCGTTCGCACCGTCCGACCGGGGCACTGCCATCATCCAATCCTCCCCCGGCAAATCGGGAAAGCCGCGATAGTTCAGTAGGTTGTTGAACTTCAGTCGACAGGTCTCCATCCGCTTGTCGCAGCCTGCGGTAAGCCGGACACGGGTGCCCGCCGCCACCGCGCCGCGGATCGGCTGCCAAAGCTCGATCACGCGCTCCCCGTCCTCATGGTAGTCACGTTTGACCATGCCCCAGAGCCCCGCCGCGGGCCCCTCCAGCACATCAAGCCGCCCTCGCGCAAACCAACCTTCCTCGTAGCCCGGGAACGCGGTCCAACGGAAATACTGCGCCTCCGCCACCGTCTCGACCACACGCGTCTCACCATAGCCGGGCGCGGTGAGATCGAACCGGCAATCGCTATCCCCCAACACCGCCGAACAGGGCTTTTGATAGACCCGCCCCATGGGTCGGTTGAGCGGTTCCGTCAGCCCGCGCAACTCGGCGCGAAAGCTGCCCCCCGCGCGGTGCAGCTCACCGATTGAGCCGCGAAATTGCAGCCGCCGCTGCGCGGGCTCCGCCCAGTTCACCAGCCACGCCTGTACCTCGGCCCCGTCAAAGCGCCCCTGTTCGATCTCATCCTCGCGGATCGCATCATCGCTGAGCGCGCCGAGCGCCTCCGTATTGTCGACCGACAGCCCGCTGGTTTGGGCGAGCGCCCGCGCGCTCAGCCCGGTATCGGCACGAAAGGTGACACCGTCGAACATCAGCGGCCTATCGTGATCGGTAAAGGCAAACACCGCCCCATCCGCCCTCGTCACCTGCCAGCAATGGCACAGCGTCGTCACACCGCCTGCGATATGGGCCGCAAACCCCGAGTCCAGCCCCGCCATCAGACCCGCACCTCGATCACCGGCACGTCGGGCACCTGTCCGGCCTGAAAGCTCTCGACCGAGACCAGAATGCGGTCGGTGTCAAAGCGCACCGGCACGTCGAACTCGAAGCCCGCAAAAACCTCGATCTCAGGGTCGGGCGGATGGGCAAAGGTGATGATCCCGCTCTCTGCGTCGACCTCATATTCGACGCCCTCGCGCAGCTCATCCTGCTCCAGCCCCACGCGCACGGTCCCGGCCACCGGTTTGGTGATCGGACGGCGATAGGACTGCGCGCCCGAGGGGTAGGTCTTGGTCAGTTGAAACGCCGCCCGGACCCCATCCCCATAGCCGATGCTCTGGTCGTCGAAAGCCACCGGAAGCGCCATTTTGCCCGACTTATAATCGGCCCAATCTTTCCAGCGAAACCCGTACATCTGTCCCATGCGTGCCTCGAAAAAGGCAATCAGCACCTGTAGATCATCGATCGAGCGCATCCCCAGCCCGGCATCATAGACCCGCCGCGAATGGGCCCAGGGCGTGTTGCGCTCCTCATGGCCGTTGGCCAAGGTGACCACATCCGTCTGCCGCCGCGGCCCCCCGATAGAGCCAAAGCTCAACGACGGGGGAAATCTGACCTCGTGAAACTGCATGATCTACTCCTTTATCCGCCGCATGGCCTATCGGTTGCGGTTGCCGGTGCTGAGGGCACGGCTCAACTGTGCTGCAATCTGGCTTTGGCTGCGCTGAAACCCCTGCACATCGGGGGTGGTGATGTTCATCACGATGGTCGTCGCGCCGCCACCCATGCCGCGCACGCCCAGCTTGCCATCCGCCCCTCGCGCCAAGGGCATGATCGCCTCCGGCCCGGCCTCACCCATCAGCCCCGTGCCGCCGCGCATGGGAAAGGCGGTCGCCGAGGTAACCACCCCACCCTGCGCGAAGGGCATGACTTTACCTTGCGAGAAAGGCGCGCCATCGGCGAAGGGCAATATCCCCTCTACGATGCTGCCCACGCCCTCGCTGATCAGCCCGCCGAAATGGTCCGTCACTGGTCGCATCGCGGCATTGTAAGTCGTGCGGATCATCGACTGCGCCAAGTCGCTCAGCGCGTCCGAGAGTTTGGCACCGTCAAAGACCACCCCATCAAAGGCCCGCCGCAACCCACGGCTTAGCCCTTTCTCAAGCGTCGCCACGTCTTTGCCCGTCGCGGCAAGCGCGCCGCGCATCCGCCGTAGCTCACCGTCGAACCCGGCCACCAAACCGCTGGTCTGCGCCAGCGTCTCGTTCAGCCCATCGGCGCGACCCTCAAGGTTCTCGAAATCGTCAAAGTCAGCCATCACCGGCCCCTTTCGTCTCATCTGGATAGGCCGCCATCAGCGCGGCGAGACCATCGCTCAGCAGCGGCGCGGGGCCGGACTTCGGCCCCAGCATCAACTGCAACTCCGCCGGCGTCAGCGCCCAGAATTGATCCGGCGGCAGCCCCAATCGCGACAGCCCCACCCGCAGCAACGCGGGCCAGTCAAAGCCGCTTGCCGCGCTCACGCCTGCACCGTAAAGGCCCGCGCCAGCAATTCCGCCGCCGCCCGCGCCGCCGCCATCGGCCCGCCCTCGATCTGCGCGTGCTCAAGCGTTGCGGCATCCATCTCCGCCCCGCCTCCGCGCAGCCCGGCGAGCAACAGGGCCAAGACATCGCGGCTCGAAAAACGATTGCTTTCAAACCGCTCTACCAGGGCCACAAGGCTGTCGGCCTGCAACGCGGCCTCCAACTCGGCCAAGGCCCCGAGGGTCAGCCGCGCCTCATGACGTTCGCCATCAATCACGAGGCTCACCTCGCCGCGCCACGGGTTGGTCATGCTCACACTACCACATCAGGGGTAAAGATCAGCTCCCCCGCCGATTGCAGGCTAAGCTCAAAGGTGGCCTCCCCATTCAGCGACCCCGCGTATTCCAGAGCGGAGACCTGAAACGGCCCCTGCACCACGCCGAAATCCGGAATGATCACCTGAAAATCCGGCGTCAGCCCGTTGAAAAACAACTGCCGCGCCCGTTCATCCGTGCCCGCATCGCGAAACACCCCCGACCCGCTGATCGCGGCCGAGCGGACACCGGCACCCGCCAGCAATTCCCGCCAACCGCCGCTTGAATCGAGCGAGGTCACATCCACCGTTTCGGCGTTGAAACTCACCCGTTTGGCCCTGAGCCCGGCAATCGTCTCGAACTGCCCATCGCTGGTCATATCCACTTTGACCAAAAGGTCCTTGCCCGCTTGAACTGCCATCACTGTCTCCTCGCACCAATCTGAAATCTAAAGTCTTATGCGTCCGCGACCCGGGCGCGGAATTGCAGGTCGATCCGCCGGGCAGAGGCCCCGTCGATCCGTCGCGCCGTCGCTTTGAGAAAGGCCATATCCACCACGCGCCCCCGGCTGAGCGCCGGCTCCGCCCCATGCAGCAGGTCTGAGATCACCGCCGCGCAGCCCTTCGCCGTGCTGAACCCCGGCGCGCTGGTGACTACCGACAGGGTCAGGCGATGCTCCGCCCCCGCGCCCTGCGGGTCCGACAGGTCCTTCGCCACCTCTTGGCCCAAGAGCACATAGGTCTCTGGCAGGCTCCCCCCCGGCACCGCGTCAAAGACCGCGTCACCGATCAGCGCGGTGAGGCCCGGATCGCTCTGCAACAGGTCATAAACCGCCGCCTGCAATGCCCCTGAAAGCGCATAGGTCATACCGCCACCTCCTCATCGGCAAAGCAGATCAGATAGCGCCCGCCCGCATCGCTCTCGGCCACGGCCCGGATCACGAAGACCCGCGTGCCCTCGCGAAACCGCTGCTCGGGGGTTGGTCGCTGCGGGGCACCTTCCGGCGCCGCACGCACTGTGATCTTGACCCCCATCCGGCTGACGGCCACCCCGCCCTGCGCAGTCTCCCGCCCCGTCCGCGCGCGCACATCGGTCCAGAGAGTGCCCAAGGGCTGCCAGACCTCGCGATGCCCCCCCGCGCCATCGCTCACGCGCTGCGGCGCTTCCAATACAAGGGGCCGGTTCAACTGCGGGCGGCTCATGCCGTCCCCCCAAAGCCGAGGCGCACCCGGCGGTAGCGTTCGATCAGGCTGCTGACACCAAAAGGCATGCACCCTTCACCAAGCGCCGTGTCGTCGCGGTATTCATAGTAATGCGCGGCAAGCAGCATCACCGCTTGGGCCAAATCATCCGGCAACCCGCCCCAATCGGCGGCCATGCCCGCGTCGAAACTGATTAGCGCGGCCCCCGCGCTTGGGATGCGCGGCAGGGCGCCGGTGCTGGCCCGAAGACGCGGCGCTTGCGCATCGCGCTCCAGCCAATAGCGCTCGGGGTCCACCGCCGTCTCCACCCCGTCCCGCGCCACAAGCGCCACCCGCGCGATCTCTTGCACCGGGGCCACGGGCAAGACCTGCGCCGCCGCATCGCGCCAAAAGGTCAGCGACAGGGCAAACCGCCGAATGATCAACACCTTGCCCGTTCGCGCCTCCACCGCCGCCATCGCCGCGCGCAGGAAGCTGCGCAATACCGGGTCTTGAAGGCCGTCCTGCGCAAAGCCGGTGCCAAGGCGCAGATGCATTCTGAAGGCCTCAACCGGCAAGACCGCATCCGGCACATTTGTCTCTTCGATCAACATCATCGAACGTCTCCAAAAATCGCTCCCGCGCCCCTTGGGGCCATGCGGTTATTCCCGGACGCGCACCGGTTGCATTGCTCGGTCGGAGGGGAGCAGCTAGACAACGCAACCTCGCAGGCGCACGTCCGGACCGGGGCCAAGTTGCCCCGGCCCCGGCTTCGGCACCGGCTTACGCCAGGCCGAATTTCATCAGCTTGATCGCCGCGAAATCGCTCACGTCGCCGCCGACACGTTTGGTGGCATAGAACAGCACATGCGGCTTGGCGCTGAACGGGTCGCGCAGGATCCGCAGATCGGGGCGCTCGGCCACGGTGTAGCCTGCCGAAAAGTCGCCAAAGGCGATGGCCATCGCATCGGTCGCCGGATCGGGCATGTCCTCGGCCACCAGCACCGGATAGCCCATGAGCCGCGCAGGCTCCCCCGCCGCCAACCCGTCGGACCACAAGAACCGCCCATCGGTATCTTTCAACTTGCGCACCTTGGCCGTGGTCTTGGAGTTCATCACGAAGACCGCGTTCTTGCGGTAGGCCGCTCCAAGGGCGTACACCAATTCGATAATCGCATCGGCTTCGGGGTTGGCATTGGTGCCGCTGGGGACATAACCCAGATTGCCCCAGGTCCAGATGTCGTTGTCCACCGCAGGGTGGCTCAGAAAACCGGTAGGCTTGTCGATGCCGTCACCGCTGACAAAGGCCGCCGCTTCGGCCCGTGCAAATTTATCGGCGATACGCCCCGCCAGCCAACCTTCGATATCAAAGGCACTGTCATCTAGCAGACGTTGGCTCGCCTTGGGCAGCGCGCTCAGCTCATGCAGCGGCACGGTGATCCGGTCGATCTGGGGCGTGTCCGTCTCGGCCTGCGCGCCGCTCTCGGTCGCCCAACCAGCGCCCACATCGGCGTGATCGACCAGCACGTCATAAGACGTGGCCTCCACCTGCACCACCGAGGCAATCGCGCGGATCGACGCGCCAGCATTCAACACAGATTGCACCCGGTCGGCGGTTTGCGGATCCACCAGATAGCCGCCGTCCGAATTGACCGCCGTCGACATCGATTTGCCGTCCAGTTCCAGCCCCCGCAGTCCGTCGTCATCGCCGTTGCGCAGATAGGCGTCAAAGGCTTTCTTGTGCGGCGCATCGTGATCGATCGCGCTCCCCAAAGGGCTGCGGGCAGGCAGGGTCATCTTGCGGTCCATCATGGCAATTCGCTCTTCTGATTGTTGAAGTTTCGTATTGATCTCGGCCCGAAAGCCATTGAAGTCACTGACAAAACCGCTCACGGCCTGCCGCACTTCCTCCGCCGGAGACAGGTCTTTGCCCGCCTTTGTGCTCATCTCATTCTTGGTCATCGCTTTTCCTTCGATCTGCTCAGTCAAACTCAGGCTCAGCCCCGCACCATCTCGGCCCGCGCGGCATCAAAGGCCGCCGCCATCTCGCGCAGCACATGGCCCACGGCCCTGAACTCCCCCTTCGCCCCGACCCGCGCCGAAGGCAGCATCGGAAAGGTCACCAAAGACACCTCCCAAAGCTCCAGCTCCGAGAGCAGCCGCTGCCCCTTGGTGGTCTTGCCCGCCTTAACAGTGCGGTAGCCGATACTGAGCCCGTCGATGGCCCCCGCCTCGATCAGCGCCGCCGCCTCCCGGCCCTTAGCCACAGTGCAAAGGATGCGCCCCTTGACCCAAAGCCCCCGGCCATCCTCGCGCACCTCGTCCCAAACGCCGATGGGCTGGGCGGGATCGTGCTGCCACAGCATCTTGACGCTGCGCCCCGCCTTCGCGACCGCCGCAAGGCTCACCGCATAGGCACCGGCTTCCACCACGTCGCCCCCTTGATCCACCGCGCCAAAGAGGCTCGCATAGCCGCTGATCTCCAGCCCGCCATCCACCTGTGACACCGTGCCAAACCGGGCGAACTTATGCTCCAACCCGCCGCCCGCAGGCACAGCTTCCCCGTTCTCCGACCAGCCGCCGGAGGCATCCAATTGATAAGTCATCGTATTTTCCCTCGTTCAGCCCGCTATGGCGCCACCGCCAGAAAGGATTCCACCGCCTGCGCCAAGATCACCGCCACCACGCCGTAGACCGTCAGCCACAGCCGCCGTTCCAACCGCTCCATCATCTGCTCGATCCGGTCGAGCCGCTTTTGCATGTTCTCGCGATGCACCGCGCTGAGCGTCTCATGCGCCTGAAGCCGCAACCCCGGCGCGCATTCGAAGCGCTCGATCTCACGCAGCTCAGGCATCATCGGCCTCCGCCGGAAGCCCCAACAGGCTGCGTTTTTCCGCATCGCTCAGAAACGCCGCCGCAGACACCCGCGCCCATTGCGCATCACGCTCCGCCGCCAATGCAGGCACTTGGTCAAGGTCCGGCTTCAAACTCACCGCCGCCCCCAGATACCCGCTTAACCACTCCGCCAGCGCCGCCGTCACCCGTGTCGCCAAAGGCAGCACCGTCAGACGATAGAACGCCCGATGCGCCTCCTGATAATTCGCGTAGGTGGCATCGCCCTGCACCCCGATCAGCATCGGCGGCACCCCAAAGGCGAGCGCGATCTCCCGCGCCGCACTCTCCTTTGTTTTCTGAAACTCCATATCCGAGGGCGAAAAACCCATCGGCTTCCAGTCGAGCCCGCCCTCCAGCAACATCGGCCGCCCGGCATTGCGCGCGCCTTGGTGATGGCTCTCCATCTCGCTCACCAGCCGGTCATACTGATCCTCGCTCAGCTTGCCCTGCCCCTCGGCGCCGCGATAGACGATCGCACCAGAGGGCCGCGCGGCATTGTCCAACAATGCCTTCGACCAACGGCTCGCCGCATTATGCACATCCATTGCCATGGCCGCCGCCTGCATGGGGCTGAACCCGTAGTGATCGTCCTGCGGATGAAAGTTGCGGATATGACAAACCGGCGTCGCCGCACCGCTCGCATCAAAACGATGCTTGCGCCCGCCCACCGCATATTCATAGGCTACAGGCCAGCCATCCGCCCCCGGCACCACGCTCATCCGGTCCGAGCGCAGTACATGCAGTTCTACCGGCAAACCGCTCTCACCGCCCACGGATTCGACATAGCCATCGCCGCTCAAAAGCATCTGCCCATACAGCGCCTCAAGCATCTCCGCCCGGCCTTGGCCCGCATTCGGACGGCGCATCAGCGCGATCAGCGGGTGTTCGTCATAGCGCCGCGCGCTGTCCTGCACGACCAGCGGCAGCGCTGCCGCAGCCTCGGCGATCAGCTTGACCGAGCGGAACCCCACTGGATTGCCGCAGAACCCGGCACGCGTCAGGCTCACGCTATCGCGGGGGCTCCAAGCGACACGGCCCGAGGTCTGATAGGCGACGACCGGCCCCGTGGCGGATGCTTTGCACTCCGCCGTCTCACCTGCCGCGCCACGCCGTAGAAAATCGAATACCATGTCGTCGCTCCTTATTCTGCCCGGCCCCGGCGGCGAAGACCTGCCCCGCATTGCCCGGCGTTGTCAGACTTTCCCTGAAATCCCTTAACGCTGGAGAAACCCACCGTGCGCTGCCCCGCGCAACAGCCCGCTCACAGGCTGCGCACCCCCGGGCTGCGCCACTGCGCGGCAGGTTCGATCATCAGCTCATGCAGCGCCCAGACCAGCGCATCGACGCGGTCCGGGCTGCCCTTGCCCTCGTACCCCCGCGCCGTCATCAGACACATCTGATCCTCCAGCGCATCAAGCCCCGGCAAATGGCTCACCCGCCCCTGCTCATAAAGCGCGGCCACTGGCTCCGCCCGCGCCACCTTGCCCCGCGCCGCATGAACGGTTTTGAGCGAGACCAGCGGATCGACCTGTCGCAAGACCTCGGCCACCAACTGCCCGCCCTGATTTACCTCCGCCACCAACCGATCCGCTCCGTAGCGCGTCATCGCCGCAATCGCCGCCTGCGCCCATCCATTGGGCGTGGCCCCCTGCACCGTGCAATCAGCGAGCACCACCGCCCGCCAATCCTGCGGCGGCCCCTTGGTCTGCGCCCCGACCACCAGGATGCCGCACTCATCCGACCCCGCCCCGCTGGTCGTCGCCGGGTCCAGCCCCACGACGATCCGATCGAGCGCGGGCGGCCTCTGCAAGCGCCCCGCCTCCAGCAAAGCCGAGGTCCACAGCGCCCCCTCTGCATCCGCCAGCAAAACCCCATCCAACTCCTGCCGCCCCAACCGCGTCCCGCGATAGCGCGCCCGCACCTCTTCAAGGAACGACCCCGCCAGATTGGCCGCATTCGCCTCCGTCGGCGCATGGGTCGTCACCGTTGAAGGCGCGGCCAAAAGCGCCTTCAACACATCCACATTGCGCGGTGTCGTCGTCACGCAGACCTGAGGCCGCTCCCCCAAACGCAGCGCAAACTGCAACTGATCCCAAGCCTCTTGCCCGCGCTTCCACTTCGCTAATTCATCCACCCAAGCTGCATCGAACTGCGGCCCGCGCAGCCCTTCGGGGTCATGCGCCGTATGCACCGTGGCAATCGCCCCATTCGGCCAGACCAACCGCTTGCGCGTCGCCTCCCAATCGGGCCGCCGATCCGGCGGGCTACAGGCCAGAATGCCGCTGTCGCCAAAGATCATCACCTCGCGCACCTGCTCGATCGTCTCGCCCACCAGCGCCACGCGACTGCACGCGCCGGGGTCAAGCGGTCGGCTCCCCTCAACCTTGCTGCGCATCCATTCGGCCCCGGCCCGCGTCTTGCCCCCTCCGCGCCCGCCCATGATCACCCATGTCCGCCAATCGCCCTCGGGCGGCAGTTGGTGGTCAAGCGCCCAGAACTCAAACAAAAAAGGGAGAGCCAGAAGCTCTCCCTCACCGAGTTCATTCAGAAACTGCGCTTGGGTCTGAGCATCGGCGCAGGCGATCCAGCTTGCACCCGATGTCAGCCCGCGCTTTGTCCATGTCGAGGGCATAGCCCCCGCGCGCGATTCCAGCTTGTCGGTTTCGACAGTCATTCAGCGTGTTCTCCGCTTTCAGGCAATGCGCCAGCAGTCCCGCCACTTTGGACGTTTTGCCAGACACCGCAGTTTCCTTGAGTTCCCCCCCGGACCGGGTCTGTTCCGTCAGACCTTCGATTTCCCGACGCAGCGCGCCGATAGCTTCTTGAAGACCGCGCAGGATTTCCGCGCTGTCTTCCGTCTCTTGCTCCGGGGTAATGATCGTCATCGCTTTACCTCTTGTTGGTTATCCCCAACCGAGCAGACACAAAAAAACGACCACCGGGTCACCCCGGGGCCGTTCGCCCATGTCCTCTAGCGTGCCACAAGTCCTACGTCAGACCGTGCGTAAAGTCAAGAAAAACTGTGTTAACAAGACCTTACAGCGCCGCGCGGCAAGCTCTCCGCGCAAATAAGAACCCCGCTGTCTCCAGCGGGGTTTTCAGTGGTCTCAGTTTCCGCCCGTTGAGGCATTCCCCGCCGCTTCCGCGCCGCGCTCCGCCTCGATCTGACGCCAGCGCGCAACGTTGCGGTTATGCTCGTCCAAGGTTTCCGCAAAAGCGTGCCCCCCGGTGCCATCCGCCACGAAAAAGACGTAGTCCGTCTCCGCCGGTTGCGCTGCGGCCATCAGGCTCGCCCGGCCCGGGTTGGCGATGGGCGTGGGCGGCAGACCGTCGATCACATAGGTGTTCCACGGCGTCTCTGCCCGCAGTTCCGAACGGCGCAGCCCGCGGCCCAGCACGCCCTTGCCCTCGGTCACCCCGTAGATCACCGTGGGGTCGGTCTGAAGCCGCATCCCTTGGTTCAAACGGTTCACGAAAACGCTCGCCACCTGCTCACGTTCGGCGGCGACACCGGTTTCCTTTTCGATGATCGACGCAAGGATCAGCAGGTCCTCGGGCGTCTCGATCGGCAGATCGGGGTCGCGCGCTTCAAAGGCTTCGGCCAAGAGCACCTCCTGCGCCGCTGCCATCCGTGCAATCACCTCGGCCCGGTCGTCGCCCGGACGCACCTCATAGCTATCGGGCGCGAGGCTGCCCTCTGCTGGAAGCTCCGCAACCTCGCCGGTCAATTGCTCGACCTGCTTGAGCGCTTCGACAACCTGCCAGCTGGTCACCCCTTCGGCCAATGCCACACGGAACCGCGTGTCATTCGCACTCGAGATTTCGGTATAGGCTTCGGGAGCTTCTTCCTCACCCGGAGTGAATTCCGCGCGTTCGACGAACCGGCTGGTGACCGGGTCCAACTCACGGACCTGCACGCTCACCCGGTTCACCCCGATGCGATAGACTACCTCAGTACCGCAGGTGCTGGCCCCGCCTTGGGTCACGATATCCACGATCCCCTGCATCGACGTGCCGGGCTGAACAAGAAAGCTGCCCGCCTTCAGGCTGCTCGATTTCTCCTCGTAATCCGCGCCCATGCGAAAGATCGCGGGCGAAGAAACCGCGCCCTGCTCCTCAAGGTTCTGGCTGACCTGCCGCATGTTCGAGCCGCGCTCGACCTGCACACAGATCGCCTGTTCCAACGGCCCTTCGGAGACATAGGTCGACTTGCCCCAGAGGATGATACCCCCAAGCAGAAACAGGCCGACCAACAGAAATGTCACGGCGTTAGAGGCGATATGGCGCCACATTTAGCTGACTTTCCCGAAGAGAACCGAAGCGTTGGTGCCGCCGAAACCAAAGGAATTGCTGAGCGCCACATCAATCTTGCGCTCGACCTTCTTGTTCGGCGCCAGATCAATGGGGGTTTCCACCGCCGGGTTGTCGAGGTTGATCGTCGGCGGCGCCACCTGATCGCGGATCGCGAGCATGCAAAAGATCGCCTCGATCGCGCCCGCGGCACCCAAAAGGTGCCCGGTGGCGGATTTGGTCGACGACATGGTCACATTGTCCGCCGCATCACCCATCAGACGCTCGACCGCGCCCAGCTCAATGGTGTCGGCCATGGTCGAGGTGCCATGCGCGTTGATGTAGTCCACATCCGCAGGCTCCAGCCCCGCGTTTTTCAGTGCTGCACGCATGGAACGTTCGCCGCCCTCGCCATCCTCGGAAGGGGCGGTGATGTGATGCGCATCGCCCGACAGGCCATAACCCAGCACCTCGGCATAGATCTTGGCACCGCGCGCCTTGGCGTGTTCATACTCTTCCAGCACCACGATGCCCGCACCCTCGCCCATGACGAAACCGTCACGGTCCACATCATAGGGGCGGCTGGCCTTTTGCGGATCATCGCCGCGTTTGGTCGACAGCGCCTTGCAGGCGTTAAAGCCAGCCATGCCGATCTCACAGATCGCCGCCTCGGCGCCGCCTGCGATCATCACATCCGCATCACCGTATTTGATCAGACGCGCCGCATCACCGATGGCATGCGCCCCGGTCGAACAGGCGGTCACGACCGAGTGGTTCGGCCCCTTGAAACCATAGCGGATCGACACCTGACCCGAGATCAGGTTGATCAGCGCGCCCGGTACGAAGAAGGGGCTGACGCGGCGCGGGCCTTTTTCGTGCATCATGACGGCGGTATTGGCGATGGAGTTCAGCCCCCCGATGCCCGAGCCGATCAGAACGCCGGTGCGTTCCTGATCTTCCTGTTCGGTCGGCTTCCAGCCCGAATCCTCAACCGCCTGCTGGGCGGCAGCCATCCCGAAGAGGATGAAGGTATCAACCTTACGCTGCTCTTTCGGCTCCATGTATTTATTGGCGTCGAAGGTGCCATCGCTGCCATCGCCCAAGGGCACTTCGCAAGCGTATTGAGTCACCAGTTTGCTGGCATCAAAGCCGGTGATCGGCCCGGCCCCGGATTTCCCATCAAGGATCCGTTTCCAGCTTTCTTCCACGCCGTCCGCGAGCGGGGTAACCAAACCCAAACCCGTTACTACAACTCTGCGCATCTCAGTGCCCCTTGCCGATAATGTCTCGGCGAACCTCTTACCCTGCAAAAGCCTGTAGGCACAAGCATATCGGCGGCGGTCCGCAGGCAGAGCGCAAAAACGCCGATGGGTCGAATCTCAGGGGCCTTCGCGGCTCGTGGGCTCAGCCCGGCGGGCCGCGCCGGGTCATCAGATGCACCGCACCGCCCGCCGTCTTGACGTCGCGCAGCCCCTGATAGCCAAGCGCCCCCGCGATCCGCAAAGCGGCCTCATTCCCCGCCGAGATCATACAGACCGTGCGGCCCGTGATCACCCGATCAAACCACTCATGCGCCGCCCGGGCGGCCTCGGCCCCAAGCCGCTGGTCTTGGGCCTGAGGGGCCAAGACCAGCCGCGCCTCGGGGTAAGTGTCGAAATCCTCGCCGAAATTGCGGGAGCCGAAAACGAAACCGGTCTGGCCCAGCATCTCGCGCTGGCGGTGGAGCTGCACCGCCCACTGCCCAAAACCGGTGATCTGCCAATGGCCCGCGTTGCGCAAAAAAGCGTCCCATGACTGGCCCTTGGGCCGGGGCTGATCGAGGATCCGGTCCGCCACATCGGGCATCGCCCAAATCTCGGCATAGCGCTGAAAATCCTCGGCGCGCATGGCGCGCAGGGTCAGTCTGGCGGTGTTGATGGTCGGGATCGTGCGGGACATGGGGTGAATTGCCTTCACGCTTGAAACTTCTTGGCGCAGACATGCGACCTCAGCTCCAAAGGGACAAGCCCGCCCCGTTCAGACAAATAAAAACGGCGTCATTCCGCTAGGAACAACGCCGTTTTCAAAACTCAAATTCGCCGGTTGCCCGGCAAAGCCTTAGGAGGCTTCTTTGATGAACTTAACCGCATCGCCAACGGTCTGGATGTTCTCAGCCGCGTCATCGGGGATCTCGATGCCGAACTCTTCTTCGAACGCCATCACCAGTTCCACGGTGTCGAGGCTGTCTGCGCCGAGATCGTCGATGAACGACGCATTCTCAGTCACTTTGTCCTCTTCCACGCTCAGGTGTTCTACAACGATCTTTTTCACGCGGTCTGCGACGTCGCTCATAATAAGTCCTCATGTCTTCGGGCCATTCAAGGCCCCTTTTGGTTTCCGCCCGCCGATGATCAGCGTTTGGAGGATGCCCCAAAAGGGGCGGCTATCTCCTTGTTCGCACAAGGCGCAGGGGGTGATCAAGCACCCTCCGTTTCGATTCTGCGCCCCCTTTAGCACATGCGCCGGGCTTGGCAAACGCTATTGAGGCGCAGGGTCACAACATGGCCATACCGCCGTTCACATGCAAGGTGGTCCCTGTCACATAGGCGGCCTCGGGGCTGGAAAGATAGACTACGGCGGCGGCGATCTCATCCGGGTCGCCCATGCGGCCTGCGGGAATTTGCCCCATGATTCCAGACTTTTGCTCATCCGTCAGCTTGTCGGTCATGGCGGTGGTGATAAAGCCCGGGGCCACGGCGTTCACGGTGATCCCGCGGCTTGCCACCTCATAGGCCAGCGACTTGGACATGCCCACGACACCCGCCTTGGAGGCCGCGTAATTCGCCTGACCGGGGTTACCGGTGGCGCCCACCACGCTGGAGATATTGATGATCCGGCCCCAACGCGCCCTCATCATGCCGCGCATCACCCCTTTGCAGAGCTTGAAGGTCGCGGTGAGATTCACGTTGAGCACCGAATTCCACTCGTCATCCGACATGCGCATGAAAAGATTGTCGCGGGTGATGCCCGCGTTGTTCACCAGAATATCAACCGAGCCCATGGCCTCCGCCGCCTGTTTCGGCAGCGCGTCGACCGCCTCCATATCGCTGAGGTTGCACGGCAGCACATGTGCGCGCTCGCCCAACTCGGTTTTCAGCGCTTCCAATGGTTCGGTCCGCGTGCCGGACAGACCAACGGTGGCCCCTTGGGCGTGCAGCTTGCGCGCGATATCCGCGCCGATGCCGCCCGAAGCGCCGGTGATCAGGGCATTCTTTCCTGTAAGATCGAACATGTCTCTTCCTTTATTCTCTCACGGGGCGCAGAGCCCCGGCGCGGCAAGATACCGCTTTTCTATGTCTTAGGATTCGGCCGCGGCCTTCACCTCGTCCGGTGTGCCGATGCTGCGGGTGGCGACACTCTTGTCGATGCGCCGGATCATGCCCGAAAGCGCCTTGCCCGCGCCGATCTCCCACGCCTCTGTCACGCCCTGCGCGGCCATCCACTCGACCGAGGAACGCCAGCGCACGCGGCCCGTGACCTGTTCGACCAGCAATTCACGAATGCGGGCGGCGTCCGACACCGCCTCGGCGGTGACATTGGCTACCAGCGGCACGGCGGGATCGTTGAAGGTCACCTCGCTCAGTGCTTTCGCCATCTCTTCCGCAGCCGGCCCCATCAGCGGGCAATGGAAAGGGGCGGAGACGGGCAGCAGCAACGCGCGCTTGGCCCCGGCCTCTTTTGCCATGGCGACGGCGCGCTCTACCGCGGCCTTCTCGCCCGAAAGCACGTTCTGGCTCGGGTCATTCTCATTGGCGACCTGACAGACGGCACCTTCGGCAGCGGCTTCGGCCAGTTTCTCGGTCTCTTCGATCCCGAGACCGAGAATCGCCGCCATGGCGCCCTCACCCACCGGCACGGCGGCCTGCATCGCTTTGCCGCGAATCCGCAGCAGCCGTGCGGTGTCGGCCAGCGACAGCGCACCAGCGGCGCATAGTGCGGAATACTCTCCAAGGCTGTGACCGGCCACGAAAGCGGCCTTACCAACCTCGACACCCTCGGCCTTCAGCGCGGCCATGGCGGCCATCGAAGTCGCCATCAGCGCGGGCTGGGCGTTCTCGGTCAGGGTCAGCGTCTCGATGTCGCCCTCCCAGATCAGCCCCGACAGTTTCTCGCCCAAGGCCGCGTCGACCTCGTCGAAAACGGCGCGGGCTTCGGGGTAGGCTTCGGCCAGATCGCGGCCCATGCCGATGGTCTGGGCGCCCTGCCCGGGGAAAACGAATGCGATGCTCATGGTTGCAGCCTCTTATTAGCGATTTCATCCGATGTATCGCGTCACATGCCGCAAGGGCAAGCCATTCACGGCCCACGCGCCCGCGCCGGGGGTTGCCGTGGCCGGGAAACCGTGTATACGGGCGCTTCCTTGCACAGCATATGAACCGCGCAGACTCTCGTGGTGGGGAGCAAGGATGAACGCCCCGCCTATGAAATGCGCCTTGATACAAATAGGAGTGCACATGCCGCTTTATGAGCATGTTATGATTGCGCGTCAGGACCTGTCCAACACGCAAGCAGAAGGCCTCATCGAACACTTCGGCACCGTTCTCGCGGACAACGACGGCAAGCTCGTCGACAGCGAGTACTGGGGCGTCAAGACGATGGCCTACAAGATCAACAAGAACCGCAAGGGCCACTATGCCTTCCTGCGTTCGGACGCACCCGCGACCGCCGTGCAGGAAATGGAACGCCTGATGCGCCTGCATGATGACGTGATGCGCGTCCTGACCATCAAGGTCGACGAGCACAAAGAACTGCCCTCCGTGCAGATGCAGAAACGTGACGAACGCGACAACCGTCGCGAGCGCCGTTGATCGCCAGCTTGAAGAAGAGGACATAAACCATGGCTGCAAAACCATTTTTCCGCCGTCGCAAAGTCTGCCCCTTCTCGGGCGACAACGCACCTGCGATCGACTACAAGGACACACGTCTGCTGCAACGCTACATCTCTGAGCGTGGCAAGATCGTTCCTTCCCGCATCACCGCCGTATCGGCCAAGAAACAACGCGAGCTGGCCCGTGCCATCAAACGCGCCCGTTTCCTCGCCCTGCTGCCCTACGCCGTCAAGTAAGGAGAGAGCACATGCAAGTTATCCTTCTGGAACGTGTGGCCAAACTGGGCCAGATGGGCGAAGTCGTGGACGTAAAGCCCGGCTATGCCCGCAACTACCTGCTGCCGCAGGGCAAGGCGCTGTCGGCCTCCAAGGCCAACGTCGAGGCCTTTGAGGGCCAGAAAGCCCAGCTCGAAGCACAGAACCTCGAGACCAAGAAAGAAGCCGAGAAACTCGCCGAGAAGCTGAACGGTCAGCAGTTCGTCGTGATTCGCTCCGCTTCCGACGCCGGCGCGCTCTACGGCTCCGTCACCACCCGTGACGCCGCCGAAGCCGCGACTGCCGAAGGTTTCTCGATCGACCGCAAGCAGGTCGTTCTGGGCAACCCGATCAAGGAACTGGGCGTGCATGACGTGCGCATCATCCTGCACCCCGAAGTCGACGCCACAATCGAGCTGAACGTTGCACGTTCGCCCGAAGAGGCCGAGCTTCAGGCATCGGGCAAATCAATTCAGGAACTGGCCGCCGAAGAGGAAGCCGCCGCTGAATTCGAGATCTCCGAACTCTTCGACGACATCGGCTCTGCCGCTGACGAAGACGGCGACTCGGACGTGGTGCGCACCCCCGAGGGCGACGCACAGGACGACAGCAACAGCTGATCCGGCCTGTCCGATCTGACATGAAACGCCGCGCGGTCCTCCGCGCGGCGTTTTCTTTTGCGCAGCCCCTCCAACCGCCCCGCACGCGCCTCTGACGCAAACCCCTGCAAAAACAGCGCGATTTATGCTATGATACCTCCATTCAGCATGGAGGATGACACATGCGTTACATCACCATCACCACTTGGGAACTCGCCGACGGGGCGGATTACGACGTGGCCCTACGCGCCATCGAAGAAAAGCGCCTGCCCGCCCTCAAAGGCTTTGGCGCCAGCCGCATCACCGTGGTCCGCACCTCTGAGCGCACGAGTGCCGCAATCACCGAATGGCCCGACAGGGCCACGCGCGACGCCGCCGAACTCAAAATCGACGAGGTCCGCCGTTCGGTAAAACGCGAAGATCAAAGCCGCATGACCGGTGAAATGAAAGGCGAAATCGTCGCCGACGTCTAAGCATGGCGAAAAGCCGCGCCTGAGGGTCCAAGGCTTGGGCAAGGGGCCGCGTATCCTGCGCCTGCGCTCTTGCCCGATGTCCCCCTTGGGGCGATCCTCGGGGCGAGATAACAAGCCCCGGTGCATCATGCCTCAGACCACACGCCGCATGTTCCTTTCCCTGATCGCCGCCAGCACGCTCACCGCCTGCAACGCCGCGCCCGAAGTCTCCCCCACGCCGCCGCAGCGCCCCGCCCTGCCCCTGCATCCGAATGAGACGCCCGAGTTGCGGCGCAAGATCAACCACTGGGCCGACTTCTATGACCTGCCGCGCCCATTGGTGCACCGTCTGGCCATCCGCGAAAGCACCCACAACCCTAGCGCCCGCAACGGCCCCTATTACGGGCTGCTGCAAATCCTGCCCGCCACCGCACGGTCGATGGGGTTCCAAGGCAAACCTTCCGATCTTTTAGACGCCGATACCAATCTGAAATACGCGCTGAAATATCTGCGCGGCGCCTGGCTCCTGTCGGACGGCGACCATGGCACCGCCATCAAATGGTACGCCCGCGGTTACTATTACGAGGCAAAGCGTCGCGGCATGCTTGTGGAAACCGGCCTACGGGACGGGTGATTAATTTTCGGGCTTGCGCGGCCTCTCGCTTCGCCTCAGGTAGGTGTTAATCACGTCAAGAAGGAACGCCGCATGACCCTCCGCCTCAACCGCCGTCACTTCCTCGCCGGCTCTGCCGGACTGCTGGCCCTTCACCCCTTCTCGCTCCGCGCCGCCGCCAATCAAGCGCATCTGCGGCTGATGGAGACGACCGACCTGCATGTGCATGTCTTTCCTTACGACTATTACGCCGACAAAGAGGTCGACACCGTGGGCCTTGCCCGCACCGCCAGCATCGTCAAATCGATCCGCGCCGAGGCGACCAATACCCTAATGCTCGATAACGGCGACTTTTTGCAGGGCAATCCGATGGGCGATTACATCGCTTATGAGCGCGGCATGAAAGAAGGCGACATGCACCCGGTGATCCAAGCGATGAACGCGCTTGGCTATGACGCCTCGACCCTGGGCAATCACGAGTTCAACTACGGGCTCGACTTCCTGATGAAATCCCTCGCCGGGGCCGACTTCCCGGTGGTTAGCGCAAATGTCGTCAAAAAGGTCGGTGCAAAGCCGAGCGACGATGAGACACTGGTCAAACCCTATGTCCTGCTCGACCGGATGTTGACCGATGGCGCAGGTGAGACGCATTCGATCAAGATCGGCATCATCGGTTTCGTTCCGCCCCAGATCATGAGCTGGGACCGCCGCCACCTCGAAGGCAAGGTGCAGGCCCGCGATATCCTCGAGTCCGCCCGCGCATGGGTGCCCCAGATGAAAGAGGCAGGGGCCGACATCATCATCGCGCTGTCGCACTCGGGCATCGGTGCAGCCAAGGAAGAGGATATGATGGAGAACGCCTCTGTCCCCCTCGCCGCGGTGGAGGGGATCGACGCCATCATGACCGGGCACAGCCACCTCGTCTTCCCCTCGGGCAGCTATGCGGACTATCCGGGCGTGGACGTCAGCGAGGGCACGATCCATGGCAAACCCGCCACCATGGGCGGCTTCTGGGGCAGCCACCTCGGCCTGATCGACCTGATGCTGGAGCGTGACGGCAGCGGCTGGCGCATCGCCAGCCATAGCGCCGAGGCACGCGCCATTTCGCAGCGCAACGAAGACCGCTCAGTGATGCCGCTGGTGGAAAGCGATGCCGAGGTGCTTGCCTCCGTCCAGCAGGAACATGATGAAACGCTGGCCTATGTCCGCCGTGCCGTGGGCAAGACCGACGCCAATCTGCACAGCTATTTCGCGCTGGTAGCGGATGATCCTTCGGTGCAGGTCGTCTCCAACGCGCAGCGCTGGTATATCCAACAGATGCTGAAGGGGACCGAACATGAGGGGCTGCCAATCCTCTCCGCCGCCGCCCCCTTCAAGGCCGGTGGCCGTGGCGGGCCTGAGTATTACACCGATGTGCCGAAAGGCGATGTAGCGATCAAGAATGTCTCCGACCTCTACCTCTACCCCAACACCGTCCGCGCGGTGCGCGTGACCGGGGCGCAGGTGAAAGACTGGCTCGAACGTTCCGCCGGCATGTTCATCCAGATCACCCCCGGCAAGGCCAATCAACCGCTGCTGAACCCCGAGTTCCCCAGCTACAATTTCGATGTGATCGACGGGGTCACCTATCAGATCGACCTCAGCCAGCCTTCGAAATTCAGCCCCAAGGGCGCCGTGGCGCACCCTGAGGCGAGCCGGATCGTGAACCTGGAGTTCGAAGGGAAACCTCTTGATCCTAAAGCCGAATTCATCATCGCCACCAACAACTACCGCGCCAGCGGCGGCGGGGCCTTCCCCGGCGCGATGGGCGATACCATCGTCTTTGAAGGGCCTGACACCAACCGCGATGTGATTGTGCGCTATATCGTCGAAAAAGGCACCATTAGCCCCCGCGCCGATGCCAACTGGCGCTTCGCGCCGTTGGAGGAAACGAGCGTAATGTTCGAAACCGGGCCAAAGGCGGCGGACTACGTCGATGAGGTGACAGGCGTAGAGATGGAGCAGGTTGGCGACACGGAAGACGGCTTCGCGCAGTTCCGGATTACTTTGTGACGTCCCCGATGCGTATCAGCATCTGACATTGCCACAAAGGGCAGCGCCCTCCCTGGGGGGCGCTGCAACGATGGTGCCCTGCGGTCGCCCCCATCGCACACAACTGCTGCGAATTTCCGAGACCTTGCAAATCGCCCCCCGGAGTGCCCCCGGGCGGGACGTCGACAGTAGGTTCGGTATTCCTTCACGCCCATCCAGAGTGACAGGCAAAGGCCACGCTTCTCATCCAGCCCAAACGAAACAGGGGCGACGGTTTCCCGTCGCCCCTGCTCCAAAATCCGATCCGGTAAGACTTATTCGTCTTCCAGCTCTTCAACAGCTTTCTGGAGCTCTTCTTTCGAGATCTCTTTCTCGGTCACCTTGGCCTGTTCGACCACGTGATCGACGACCTTGTCCTCGAAGATCGGCGCGCGCATCTGCTGCTGCATCTGCTGGTTCTGCTGCACGAATTCAAAGAACTGACGCTCCTGACCCGGGTACTGACGCGCCTGGTTCATGATCGCTTGGGTCATCTCGGCATCGGTCACCTGAACGTCGGCTTTCTGGCCCAGCTCGGCCAGCAGCAGGCCCAGACGGACACGGCGTTCGGCCAATGTCTTGTGCTCGTCTGTCGGCTCGATCTCGGGGTGGTCGTGGCCTTCCACATCGGGGTTTTCCTCGTGCCACAGCTGATGCGCGATCTGCTTGGCTTCGGCATCGACCAGCGACGGAGGCAGATCAAAGCTGACCTCTTTGTCGAGCGCGTCCAGCAGGTTACGCTTCATCACAGCGCGCGATGCGCCAGCATATTCCGCTTCCAGACGCTCAGCGATCTGACCTTTCAGCGCGTCGAGATCCTCGGCGCCGAATTTCTTGGCCATCTCGTCGTTTACTTCAGCAGCAACAGGCTCTTTCACTTCTTTGACAGTGCAAGCGAATGTCGCTTCCTTACCGGCCAGATGCGCGGCCTGATACTCTTCGGGGAAGTTCACGACGACGGATTTCTCTTCACCCGCTTTCACGCCAACCAGCTGCTCTTCGAAGCCGGGGATGAAGGAGTTGGAGCCCAGCACCAGCGGGTAATCTTCCGCCGCGCCGCCTTCGAATTCTTCGCCGTCGACAGAGCCTTTGAAGTCGATCACAACCTGATCGCCATCTTCGGCCTTGGCACCCTCTTCGCGGGCTTTGAAGTCCTGCGCGGTTTCGGCAAGGCTTGCCAGCGCTTCTTCGACAGCCGCATCGTCAGCTTTGACCACCATCTTTTCCAGTTCGATCTTGCTCAGATCAACTTCGGGAATCTCAGGCAGCTTTTCGTAGGACATGGAGACTTCGACGTCGTCGCCCTCTTTCCAGTCCTCATTGGTCATCTTGACCTCGGGCTGCATCGCGGGGCGGTCGCCGGTCTTTTCGAAATGCTCGTTCATGGCACCGTCGATGCTTTCCTGCATCGCTTCGCCCATGATCCGCTGGCCGAACTGCTTTTTCAGCAGCGCCATCGGCACCTTGCCCTTGCGGAAGCCCTTCATCTCGACTTCTGGCTGCGCTTCGGCCAGCTTCTCGTTGACCTTGGCTTCAAGCTCATCGGCGGTGACGGTGATGTTGTAACCGCGTTTCAGACCTTCGTTCAGCGTCTCGTTGACCTGCATGTGTGCTCCATAGGGTAAGGCCGCGCGGCGGGGGCGCGGGCGAAAATTTGTGTCCTTCTATGGGTGTTGAACCGCCTGCGCAAGGGGGTCCGCGGCCCATCGCACCACATCCGCAGAAATCGCCCCGTCCCCGCCGGGCCACCCAGTGCCGGGTTACACCAAAAGCACGGCGACATAGGCCACATAGGCCAGCGCAAAGAGCGCCCCCTGCCCGCGTGTCACGCGCCCGCCAAAGGCGCAGGCGATCAGCGCCACCGTGGCCCCCAGCATCACCCAGATGTCGAGCGTGGCGATCTGCATAGCAACCCCCACCGGCTGGATCAGCGCGGTGATGCCCAGAACGCCGAGGATGTTGAAGATGTTGGAGCCGACCACGTTGCCCAATGCCACATCGCTCTGCCCGCGCCTTGCGGCGATGACCGATGTGACCAATTCCGGCATGGAGGTGCCAACGGCCACGATGGTCAGGCCGATCACCGCCTCGGACAGCCCCACGGCCTGCGCAAGCGCCACGGCGCCGGTGACCAGAAACCGCGCCGAAAGAATGGTCAGCAAAAGCCCCCCCAGCAGCCAGACGAGCGCCAGCCAGGACGGCGCTTGATCCGGCAGCGGTTCCATCGCCTCTGCCCCGCTTCGATCGCTGCGAAAGGTGTAAATCAGATAGGCCGCCAGCCCCACGAGGGCGGCGCCCCCCGCAAGCCGATCCACCTGCCCCAGCAGCACAGTGCCAAGGCAGAGCAGGCTCGCCGCCAGCATGACCGTCCCGTCTCGCGCGAAACTACGCCCGGAGATGGCCACCGGGGCGATCACCGCCGCGAAGCCGAGAATCAGCAGGATATTCGCGATGTTCGATCCCACGACATTCCCAAGCGCGATGTCCGGCGCGCCCAGCAAAGCCGCCTGAACCGAGGTCACTAATTCAGGGGCCGAGGTGCCAAAGCCCACCACCGTCAGCCCGATCACTAAGGGCGACAAGCCAACCCTCTGCGCCAGCGCCACGGCACCGCGCACCAGATACTCACCACCGAGCACGAGCCCCAGCAGACCACCAAGGACAAACAGAATGTTCACGGGAAAAATCTCACCGGCCTCAGACCATCGGGCGCCGCGGAGACCGCGCAGACGCCCGATGCAAATGGGGATGGGCCGGAGGCATTCAAGGCCGCGCGGAAAATTCAGGTCCGCCGCGGCAGGGCGCTTACATGCCCAAGGCTTCTTTATACATTTCCATCACCGCTTCTTCTTCGGCGATGTCGTCCTTGTCGCGTTTGCGCAGGGCGATCACCTTACGCAGCACCTTGGTGTCGTAACCGCGCGATTTCGCTTCGGCCATCACCTCTTTTTGCTGTTCGGCAAGGTCTTTCTTCTCCGCGTCCAAACGCTCGATCCGCTCGACGAACTGGCGCAGCTCATTGGCGGTGACCCGGTAGGTCGCATCACCTTGGGATTCGACGACATCGGGATTGGTGCTGGTATCGCTCATGGGAAGTCCTCACGGAATGGCTGGCTCTGGCGGGTTTGACTACAGGCTGCACGCCCAGCCCGCAAGCGGGACTTGCCCCCCTTGGCGGTTTGGCGTAGCTCTGCCGCCATGGAAAGCGCAAACACATCTATTTTCGATCTCATGGTCTGGGGCGGCGCGGGTCTGTCCCTTCTGGGATTGCTCGGTCTGGGCTGGTGCATCATCAAGGTGAGCCGTGCAAAACGCGCGCAGCTCGACGATGAGGAGATGCGCGTGGTGCTGCGCAAAGTCGTGCCGCTGAACATGGGTGCGCTGTTTCTCTCCGTGATCGGCCTGATGCTGGTGATCCTCGGGATTTCGCTGGGCTGATCGGCGCGCTTGAACGGCCCGCCCCGGCGGTGCTGGACAGGGCCGCTGCATCTGCTTAAATCGGCCCATGGATATTCGCCAAATCACCCCCCGCTATTTCGTCGCCCCGCAGATCGAGCCCGGTGACATGGAAAGCCTGCGCGCCCAAGGCATCACCCGCATCCTGTGCAACCGCCCCGACGCGGAAGTGCCGCCCAGCCATCAGGCCGCCGCCATGCGCAACGCGGCCGAGGCCGCGGGGATTGCCTTTGCCGAACAGCCGCTGACCCACCAGACCATGACCCCAGATGTCATTGCCAAGAACCGCGCCCTCGGCGTGGAGACCGATGACACCGTGCTGGCCTATTGCGCCTCGGGCACCCGCTCCACCATCGCTTGGGCCTTGGGCCAAGCCGGCGAGATGGACAGCGACGCGATCATCGAAGCCGCACGTCAGGGCGGGTATGACCTTGAGAACATGCGCCCCATGCTGGGACAAAGCTATACCTGAGGTCTCTGCCGGCCCCTTGGGGGCCGGTATTCTACGCCGCTGCGGTCAGGGCGCGTGAAGGCAGTTGAACCCGGAAGGCCGTGCCGGGCACATCCCGCAGAAAGCTGATCTCTCCGCCCAAGCGGCACATGATCTCACGGCAGATGGCAAGGCCAAGGCCCGCGCCATCGCCCTCACCCGTGATGCGCGAGAATTTCTCGAAAATCAGCGCCTCCGACCCTGCGTCGATCCCATGGCCGTTGTCGACGAAATCAATCACCAGCCCCTGCGCCGTCACCCGCGGCGTGATCACCAGTCGCGGGTCATCCGCAGCGCAGTATTTGCGGGCGTTGGTGACGAGGTTGATAAAGACCTGCACCAGCCGGTCGAGATCGCTGGTCAGCACAATATCCTCGGCCTGCGGATCGCGCAGCACGTTGAGCGGCCGCGTGGCCCCCGCTTGCGCCGTAGTCACCGCCAGGTCCAGCAGATCGCGCAGGTTGCCCTCGCGCTGGTTCAGCGTCACCTGCCCGTTCTCCAGCACCGACAGATCCAACAGATCATCCAATAGCCGCGTCAGACGGATCGTCTCGCTATGGATGATCGTGGCATAGCGGTTCTTGTCGGCGTCCGTGAGACCGGGCGCATCGCGCAAGATCTCGGAAAACGAGCGGATCGAGGTCATCGGCGTGCGCAATTCATGGCTGATCTGGCTGAGGAAACTGTCCTTTTGCAGCGACAACTGCGTCAGCTTCTCATTGGCCGCGCGCAACTGCGCCGCCGTCTCGGTCAACTCGCGCGACTTGGCCTCCAACTGGCTGGAATACTCCAGCATCTGCGCGGATTCGTCGGCCACAGCCAGCAAGTCTTGGACCGAGACCGAGGCCCCGCCGACGATCTGCGCCACCATCGCATGGGCCGTCGCCGCCCCGACCGAAGCCGCCAACTCCCGCTCCAGCGCCTGCACGAATCGTGGTGTGGGCTCGGGCAGACGTTGCCCCTGCCCCTGCCGTTCGGCCTCGCGGGTGAAAAACGCCTGCGCCTCCGTCGCGCCCAAGATGCGCTGCGCCATGATCATCAAGTCTTCGCTGCCCGCGACCGAGGCCGTCCACCCCCGCGCCGGGCCGGAATGGTCAAAAACATTAACGAATTGCGCGCCCTGTAGCCGCTCCAACGGCGTGGGGAAGCTAAAGAGAGAGACGACGACGAAAACCAGCGTGTTGAGCGCCAGGCTCCAGACCACCGCATGCACCGTCGGGTCGATCCCCGCGATGCCAAAAAGCGCCTCGGGGCGCAGCCAAGCGAGCCCCCAAAGCCCCTGCTCCAAGGTCGCGCTCGACAGGGCCACATCCGCGCCAAAGCTGGGCAGCAGCATGGTAAAGACCCAAAGCACAAAGCCTGTGCCCAGCCCGCAAAGCGCACCGGTCCGCGTGGCCCCGCGCCAGAGCACGCCGCCCAGCATCGCGGGCAGAAACTGCGCCACCCCGCCGAAGGAAATCGTGCCAATCGCCGCCAGCGCCCCGCTGCCGCCCGAGGCGCGGTAATAGAGATAACCCAAGCCCACCACGCAGAAAATCGACAACCGCCGCGCAAGGATGACGATATTGCGCACATCCCCCGACTGCGTCGCCCCATCGCGGCGCAGCGCCAGCCAGATCGGCATGACAATATGGTTGCTCACCATGGTCGACAGCGCCAGCGTGGCGACGATCACCATCGAGGTCGCCGAAGAGAAACCGCCCAAGAAAGACAGCATCGCCAGCCCGTTCTGCCCTTGGCTGAGCGGCAGGCTCAGCACGAAAAGATCGGGGTTCGCGCCTTCGGGCATCAGGTCTAGCCCCACCACCGCGATGGGCACGACGAAAAGGCTCATCAGCATCAGGTACAGCGGGAAGGCCCAGCTTGCGATTTGCAACTGCCGCTCGTCGTCGTTCTCGACCACCATGACCTGAAACATGCGCGGCAGGCACAAAAGCGCGGCCCCCGAAAGCACGGTCAACGCGGCCCAACGGCTGCCCTGCACCTCCCATTGCCCGATGTCGGAGGCGTCGATCCGCGCCAAGGTCTCGCCCAAGCCTCCGGCCAGGCCCCAGATGACGTAGACCCCCACCGCCACCAGCGCCAAGAGCTTGACCACCGCCTCCACCGCGATGGCGATGACCACGCCGTGATGCCGTTCGTTTACGTTCAGGTTCCGGGTGCCGAAAAGCACGGTAAAGAGCGTCAGCCCCGCCGCGACCCAAAGCGCCGCCTGCCCCCGGTTGATCACATCGCCCCCCGCCTCGGTCAGCGGCACGTCGGCGGCGGCAAAGATCGACAGCGACAGGATAACCGATTGCAATTGCAGCGCGATATAGGGTGTGACGCCTATCACGGCCATGACCGTTACGACGATCGCCAGCGTGTTGGACTTGCCGTAGCGCGATGAAATCAGGTCCGCGATCGAGGTGACGCGATGGCTTCGCCCGATCCGCACCAAACGCCGCAGCCCCCACCACCAGCCGATCATCACCAGCGAAGGGCCGAGGTAGATGGTCACATATTCCAGCCCCGAGCGCGCCGCATATCCCACCGCGCCGTAAAAGGTCCAAGCGGTGCAATAGATCGACAGCGACAGGGTATAAACCAGTGGCGAGCGCAGCAGCCAGCCGCCCTGCCCGCGCAGGGCCGCGCGTTCGGCGGCGAAGGCCACGATGAACAGACCCGCCACATACATCAAGCAAACAGCGACCAGCTGGTTGAGCGATACCATCAGCGCGGCCCGTCCGGCTGTGCTGCATCCTCACCCGAGGCCACATCCCGCGTCCGCCGCCAGAGCGCCCATGTCCCCAAGATCAGCAGCGCCCAAACCCCGAAAAGATAGCGCAGCGCCACGCTCATCGGGATGGTCGGCGCGGTGGGGTCCGGGCTGCCCGCTGGCACGGGCCAAAGCAGCGGCACCATCCACAGCATCAGCCCCAGAAACGGCAACAGGCGCACTGCATCCATCATCCGTCGCTGACGGTAGCCGCGTTTTTCCAAAAAGATCGGCCTACGGGGCATGGCGGGTCAACTGGCGATCAGGTCGCGCACCGCGTCCAGCATCTCGGCATTTGAGAACGGCTTGGTCATGAAGCGGCTGACACCCGCCTTTTCGGCCATGGCGCGGTCCCGGCTTTGGCCCCTCGCGGTCAGCATCAGCACCGGCAACGCGCCGGTTTCGGGGTCACCCCGCAGCTCATCCAATATCTCGAAACCGCTCTTGCCCGGCAGCATCACGTCGAGCATCACCAGATCCGGCGATGCCTTGCGGATCACCTCCACCGCGCCTGACCCATTGGCCAAGGTCTCCACACGCCAACCCTCTTGGCTTAGCAAAAAGCGGATGGCCTCGGCGATATTCACCTCGTCCTCCACCAGAACTACGAGTTTGCTCATCGGCAAAAAGTCTCCCCCCTCGGTGTGCGGCGGCCCCGTCTTGCTGCGGGGTCTCGCGCACCGGGGGGAGCATGCATCGGTTTGCCAGCCCTGTCAAAAACTGCCTGCTGCGCCGCTTCAGATCCCCTCGCGCAGGATCGAAGGCTCGCGCCGCGCGCGGCATCCTTCGACCGGGCAAATGCGACAGGTCGGCCCCACCGGCTGCGCAGGCGCTGCCCCCGAGGGGACCGGCAAGAGCAGCATGACCGATTGGCTGAGCGGCGGCGTGTTATAGGCAGCCGCAGCTTGCACTTCGCAGGTGGCAATCGCCTCGAACTCCGCCTGCCCGCGCCCCATCTGCATGACGCGGGATTTCATCACCAGCCCCGGCTGCCCCTGCACCGCAAAGAGCGGCCAAAGCGGGCAGCAGGCGCCAAAGCGCGGCACGGTGAACCCTTCGATCGACTTGGCGAATGTCACGCTGCCAGAACGGTCACAGACCACCAGCCCCGCACCGAGGTCAGGCAGTGACGCCAAGCGCCGCAGCACCCGGCCCATCGGCTGGTCGAGTGCCTGAGCCAATTCGGCAGGATCGTGACCCATCTCCCCCGCCACCCGCTCCAGCCGCGCCAAAGGCAGCGCCGCCGCATCGCGGGCGATCTGTTGCAACACCCCCGTCGCGATATGCCGCGCGGCCTTGGTCTTGAGCGTATCGGCCTGTTCGACCAGCGCCGCAATCGCCGCCTGCGGGGCGCGCGCCTCTTCCAAAGGGTCGAAACGGTAGTCATGCGCGGCGAGGAAACTCTCTACCTCGGCCTGGGGCGAATGGGCCACCTCGCGGGTCTCGGCGGCACTATCGAAATAGGTCACCAGCGCCTGCGCGCTGTCGGACAGGCGGCGGCTGTCTTGGTGGATATTGGCGTGGAACCTGTCGCGCCATTCCGCCTGCAAACTGTCTGTTTCGGCCAGAATCGCGGCGGTGGAGCGGATCGCCGCGGCGGTACTCAATAGCTCATGCATGGAGGTGGCAAGCTGCGGGTCATGGGCCAACCGATCCGAGAGCGCCTCGACCGTCTGCTCCAATGCCGCGATGCGGCGCTGGCTGTTGGCCAGCACCTTGGCCCAGCCCGGAAACCGCCCCGCAAACTCATCCGCCCGGTCGCTCTCCGGCCCGGTTAGCCCCGCATCCTCCGCCGCCTCGCGCAGGGTGGCGATCAGCGCGGCTTCGGCCCCTTCGGTCAGCGCCTGCGGTTCGACCCCAAGCGCATGGGCGATGTTGAGCAAGAGCTTGCCGCCGATTCTGCGCCGATTGTGCTCGATAAGGTTGAGATAGCTGGCCGAGATGCCGCTTTGCTGCGCAAGCTCCGCCTGTTTCAGCCCCGCCATCACGCGCCGCTCACGGATGCGGCTGCCGGTCAGCCCTTCACGCATGGGACGGCCCGGCCGGATGTTTCGCCCGTTGTTTCAAGGTCTTTCTGCGCCGCAATATCATATTCTTTACAGGCCCTCCGGCAGGATTGCGAATATATTTACAAAAAAATCGTTTCGATCAAGCGCCTTATTGATCGGTTTTCATTTTCCGCGCCATAGTTTCTTTGCACTATTGCGTGTTGTGGCATCGGGGGGAGGTTCCGCTGCCGCGACTTACAAAAATGGGAGGACTTCATGTCGTTTACGAAACTGACACGCCGCGGGCTGATCCAGACCGGCGCGGTTGCCGGTGCAGGGTTGGCGCTGCCGACCTATCTGCGCGCGGAAAATCACGCGGGCTTTACCAACGCCCCCACGGGCAGCACCGTGACGCTGGGCTTCAACGTTCCGCAAACCGGCCCCTATGCCGAAGAAGGTCTGGACGAGCTGCGCGCGCAGGAACTTGCGGTCGAACACCTCAATGGCGGGGGCGACGGCGGCATGATGAACACCTTCAGTTCCAAGGCGCTGAAAGGGAACGGCATTCTGGGTAAGAAGGTCGAATATGTCACCGGCGACACCCAGACGAAATCCGACGCCGCCCGCGCCAGCGCTAAATCGATGATCGAAAAAGACGGCGCGGTGATGATCAACGGCGGCTCGTCCTCGGGCGTGGCCGTGGCGGTGCAAGACCTTTGCCAATCGGCGGGGGTGATCTTTATGGCGGGTCTCACCCACGCCAATGACACCACCGGCAAGGACCGCAAGGCCAATGGCTTCCGGCATTTCTTCAACGCCTATATGTCCGCCGCCGCCCTCGCCCCGGTGCTCAAAAACGCCTATGGCTCTGAGCGTCGCGCCTATCACCTGACGGCGGATTACAACTGGGGCTGGACCCAGCAAGAATCCATCGCCGCCGCGACCGAGGCGATGGGCTGGGAGACCGTGGAGAACGTGCTGACGCCGCTCGCCTCGACCGATTTCTCCTCCTATATCGCGCCGGTGCTGAACTCGGGCGCCGATGTGCTGGTGTTGAACCACTACGGCGGCAACATGGTGAACTCGCTCACCAACGCGGTGCAGTTCGGCCTGCTCGACAAACAGGTCAACGGCAAGAAGTTCGAGATCGTGGTGCCGCTTTACTCCGAGCTGATGGCCGCCGGTGCCGGGGCCAACGTGCAGGGCGTGATCGGCTCGATGAACTGGAACTGGCAGCTGCAAGACGAAGGGTCCAAGGCCTTTACCAAATCCTTTGGTGAGAAATATGGCCGTCCGCCGTCGAACTCCGCGCATACCTGCTACGTGCAAACGCTGCTCTATGCCGATGCGGTGGAACGCGCAGGCTCGTTCAACCCCTGCGCCGTGGTCGAGGCGCTTGAGGGCTATGAGTTTGACGGGCTGGGCAACGGGCCGACACTCTACCGCGCGGACGATCACCAGTGCTTCAAAGACGTGCTCGTGATGAAGGGGGCAGAGAACCCGACCAGCGAATACGACACGCTGGAGATCGTCGAGCAGACGCCCCGTGCACAGGTCGAATATGCCCCCGATCACCCGATGTTCGCGGGCGGTGATCTGGGCAAATGCAACCCCGGCGCGTGATCCGCTGACATCAGATGGCGCGCGGGCCTGATCCTGCGCGCCCTTTTTATCGCTGCAAGCGGCCAAGCCGCTTGTAAACGCTTCCCTTACAGGTGGGGACCATGGACGCAATCCTTCTGCAAATACTCAACGGCCTCGACAAAGGCTCGGCCTATGCGCTCATTGCGCTCGGGCTGACGCTGATCTTCGGCACCCTTGGCGTGGTCAATTTCGCCCATGGGGCGCTCTTCATGATCGGGGCCTTCTGTTCGGTCACGCTGCAACGCATTCTGACGCTCAGCGTCGAGACCATCGACGAGACCAAGAAGGATTTCCTCGGCAATCCGCTGAAGGTCAAAACCCCCTATGTCGAACAGTGGTTCGGGCCGGAAACCGGACAGGCGATTATCGATTGGTCGGTGCCGCTGGCGATCCTCTTTGCGATCCCGGTGATGCTGCTCATTGGCTTCATCATGGAACGCGGGCTGATCAAACATTTCTACAAACGCCCCCATGCGGATCAGATCCTCGTGACCTTCGGCCTTGCCATCGTTTTGCAGGAAGTCGTCAAGTATTTCTACGGCGCCAACCCAATCCCCACACCTGCGCCCGAGGCCTTTGTCGGCAGCTTCGATTTCGCGCCGCTCTTGGGTTTGGACACGTCTTTGGCCTACCCCTATTGGCGCTTGGTCTACTTTGGCTTTTCGACCCTCATCATCGCCGCGGTCTTTGCTTTCTTGCAATTCACCACCTTCGGCATGGTGGTCCGCGCCGGCATGGCGGATCGTGAGACCGTGGGCCTTCTGGGCATCGACATCGACCGCCGCTTTACCATCATGTTCGGCATCGCCGCCGCCGTGGCGGGGCTTGCGGGCGTGATGTATGCGCCGATCAACTCGCCCAATTATCACATGGGCATGGACTTTCTGGTGCTGAGCTTTGTCGTCGTTGTGGTCGGCGGCATGGGCTCGCTGCCGGGCGCGGTGCTGGCGGGGTTCCTGCTGGGCATCCTCGAAAGCCTCGCGTCCATGAATGAAATCAAAAGCATCATCTACGGTATCGACCAGATCATCATCTACGTCGTTGCCATCGTGATCCTGCTGGTCCGCCCGCGCGGTCTGATGGGACGCCGCGGCGTGATGGAGGAATAAGACATGTTCGGACTGGAAAAACGCGATACGCTTCTTTTGGGGGTCGTGATCGTTCTCACGCTCTTCGCCCCCTTCATCCTCAACCCCTTTCCGGCGGATTCGGGCCTTGCACAGTTCAATGCGGGCTACCCCGACCTGATGCAACGCTTTGTGATCTTTGGCATCTTCGCCATTGGGTTCAACATCCTCTTCGGGCTGACCGGCTATCTCTCCTTCGGCCATGCGGCCTTTCTGGGGGTCGGTTCCTACTCTGCTGTCTGGATGTTCAAACTGCTCAGCTACAACGTCGTGCCCGCGCTGGTGCTGGCCGTCATCATGGCGGGGCTGTTCTCGGCATTGATCGGCTACATCAGCCTGCGGCGCTCGGGCATCTACTTCTCGATCCTGACGCTGGCCTTCGCGCAGATGTCCTTCAACCTCGCCTATTCAGTGCTGACGCCGATCACTAATGGTGAAACGGGGTTGCAGATTTACACCTCCGATCCGCAGTACCTCCAATCCGTGGACGCCCCTTCGTTCCCGAATCTCTTCGGGGCGGCGATGAACTCCTCGACGACACTTTTCTTCGGCGGCTGGAGCTTCACCTTCTCGGTCGGCTACTATTTCTGCGCGGTCTTCCTGATCCTCGCCTTCTATCTGGCGATCCGCATCTTCCGCTCGCCCTTTGGCATGATGCTGCGGGCGGTGAAATCGAACCAGCAGCGGATGAACTACACCGGGCTGAACACGCGGCCTTTTACGCTGGCGGCCTTTGTCATCTCGGGCATGTACGCCGGGCTTGCGGGCGGTCTGCTGGCGGCGATGGACCCGCTGGCGGGGGCCGAGCGGATGCAATGGACCGCATCGGGCGAAGTCGTGCTGATGACGATCCTTGGCGGCGCGGGCACCTTGATCGGGCCGGTGCTGGGCGCGGGCTTCATCAAGTATTTCGAGAACATCTTTGCCAAGATCAACGACAACGTGCTGCACGGCTGGTTCGCCTTCATGCCCGACGGAATCGAAGACGCGATGGTCGCCATCATCCACCCCTTCGTCGGCAAGGGCTGGCACCTGACGCTTGGCCTGCTGTTCATGCTGGTCGTGATCTTCCTGCCCGGTGGGCTGGTCGAGGGTGGCCAACGTCTGGGCCGGGTCTTCCGCCGCCGTGACAAGAACGCAGGCTCGGTCGAGGCCGATGCCGCCCAACAGCGCAGCGAAGCCGCGGAATAGGAGAGACATCATGGCCATTCTCGAAGTCAAAAATGTCGGCAAGCGCTTTGGCGGGTTGCAGGCGCTGAGCGATGTGAACCTCAGCGTGGCGGAGAACTCCGTCCACGCGATCATCGGCCCCAATGGGGCGGGCAAATCCACGCTGCTGAACTGTCTGGTGGGCAAGCTCATCCCCGATACCGGCTCTGTCATGTTCGACGGGCAGTCGGTGCTGGGGCGCAAACCCTATGAGATCAACCAGATGGGCATTTCCCGCGTGTTCCAAACGCCCGAAATCTTTGGTGATCTGACGGTGATGGAAAACATGCTGATCCCCTGCCTTGCCAAACGCGACGGGGCGTTTCAACTGAACGGCTGGTCGCGGGTCGTGGGCCAGCGCGACATGATCGACAAGGCCGAGAAAATGCTGCGCGACATGCGGATGATCGACAAACGGCACATGCCCGCAGCCTCCATGTCGCGCGGGGACAAACGGCGGTTGGAGATCGCCATGTGCCTCGCCCAAGACCCCCGCCTGCTGCTTTTGGACGAACCGACCGCCGGGATGGCGCGGGCCGACACCAACAACACCATCGACCTGCTCAAACAGATCAAGGACGAGCGCGACATCACCATCGCCATCATCGAACACGACATGCATGTCGTCTTTTCACTCGCCGAACGGATCACCGTGCTGGCCCAAGGCACGCCGCTGGTCGAAGACACGCCCGACCGGATCAAGGGGCACCCCAAGGTGCGCGAAGCCTATCTCGGCGAAAGCCAAGACGCCGCCTGACCCCCTCCCATTGCCGCAGATCTAGGACAGCATATGACCACCAGCACGCTTGACAAAAACGCCAACCACGCCCAAACCGCCCCCGCCTTCCTCTCGGTCTGGGACATTCACGCCTATTACGGCGAAAGCTACATCGTGCAGGGGGTGAGCTTTAACGTCCATGAAGGGGAGATTCTCGCCCTGCTGGGCCGCAACGGGGCGGGCAAAACCTCGACCCTGCGGGCCATCGCGCGGGTGAGCGACCCGGAGCTGAAACGCGGCGAGGTCTGGCTCGACCATCAGCCGCTGCATAATATGGCCAGCCACCAAGCCTCTGCCGCGGGGCTGGCGCTGGTGCCCGAAGACCGGCGCATCATTTCCGGCCTCACGGTCGAAGAGAACCTCAAACTCGCCCAGATCGCCCCGCCCATCGGCTGGTCGCTCGACCGGCTCTATGACCTCTTCCCCCGCCTGCGCGAACGGCGCCATCAAGAGGGGGTGACCCTCTCGGGCGGGGAGCAGCAGATGCTCGCCATCGCCCGCGCCTTGGCTCGTGACATCAAGGTGTTGCTGCTCGATGAACCCTACGAAGGGCTCGCGCCGGTGATCGTGGATGAGATCGAAAAGACGCTGGGGCTGATCAAGGCGCAGGGCATCACCACAATTCTGGTCGAACAAAACGCGGTGCGGGCGCTGAAACTGGCCGACCGGGCGGTGATCCTAGACACCGGCGGCGTGGTCTTTGACGGCACCGCCGCCGAGGTGCTGGACAACGCGGAACTGCGCGCAGAATACCTCGCGATCTGACCTAAGGTCACTCAGGTCCGGCGCGCGCGGCTGAGGCACAGCCTCTTTCTCGCGCCCCGGACCGCTTTGCGCGACAAAAAACCGATCCTACCCCCTAGACAACAGTTGGCTTTTCATGGCTTTGCCCATGCCCTATAAGCGTGCCAATCAATCGCGCAGCGACGGGCCGCAGGCCTGCCGAAATCTTCGAGGATCCAATGACAAACAAAACCCATGACGCTGACGTGGCCTTCATCAAGGCCCTCGCCGAGCTGCTGAATGAAAACGACCTGACGGAGCTTCAGGTGAAACGCGACTACGCCGAGGACGACAGCCTGAACGTGCGCGTCAGCCGCAAGCCGCCGCAGCAGGTCATGGCCGCCCCCCAGCAGCAGTACCAGGCCGCCCCGGCGCCTGCCGCCGCACCGGCGCCCGCCGCTGCCCCTGCAGCCGCCGCGCCAGCCCCTGCCGCCGACGCCGATCCCGCGGATCACCCCGGCGCGGTCACATCGCCCATGGTCGGCACCGTGTATCTTCAGGCCGAGCCGGGCGCGCCGGCCTTCATCTCCGTCGGGGCCTCGGTCTCCGAAGGTGACACGCTTCTGATCGTCGAGGCGATGAAGACCATGAACCACATCCCCGCCCCCCGCGCTGGCACCGTCAAACGCATCCTCGTCGGCGACGGCGATGCCGTCGAATTCGGCGCGCCGCTGGTCATCCTGGAATAAGGGCCGGACATGTTCAGCAAAATCCTAGTCGCCAACCGGGGAGAGATCGCGCTGCGCGTCATCCGCGCGGCCCGCGAGATGGGCATCCAGACCGTCGCGGTGCATTCCACCGCCGACAGTGACGCGATGCACGTGCGCATGGCCGACGAATCCGTCTGCATCGGCCCGCCCTCCTCGACCCAATCCTACCTGTCGATCCCCGCCATCATCGCGGCCTGCGAGATCACCGGCGCCGAGGCGATCCACCCCGGCTACGGATTCCTGTCCGAGAACGCGAATTTCGTGCAGGTGATCGAAGATCACGGGCTCACCTTCATCGGCCCCACCGCCGAGCATATCCGCGTCATGGGCGACAAGATCACCGCCAAAGACACGATGAAAAAGCTCGGCGTGCCCTGCGTGCCCGGCTCCGACGGCGGGGTCACCTCGCTGGAAGACGCCAAGCGCATCGGTGAGGAGATCGGCTATCCGGTCATCATCAAGGCCACTGCCGGTGGTGGCGGCAAGGGCATGAAAGTGGCCCAGACCGCAGCCGACATGGAAAAAGCCTTCCAGACCGCGCGGGCCGAGGGCAAGTCGAACTTTGGCAACGACGAAGTCTATATCGAGAAATACCTCACCACGCCACGCCACATCGAGATTCAGGTCTTTGGCGACGGCAAGGGCAATGCCGTGCATCTGGGCGAGCGGGACTGTTCGCTGCAGCGCCGCCACCAAAAGGTTTTCGAGGAGGCCCCCGGCCCCTCGATCACCGCCGAGGAACGCGCACGCATCGGCAAGACCTGCGCCGACGCCGTGGCCAATATCAACTACATCGGCGCCGGCACGATCGAGTTCCTCTACGAGAACGGCGAGTTCTACTTCATCGAGATGAACACCCGCCTGCAAGTGGAACACCCGGTGACCGAGGCGATCTTTGGCGTCGATCTGGTGCGCGAACAGATTCGCGTGGCCGAAGGCCTGCCGATGTCCTTCACGCAGGATGATTTGCAGATCAACGGCCATGCCATCGAGGTGCGCATCAACGCCGAGAAACTGCCGAACTTCGCGCCCTGCCCGGGCAAGATCACGCAGTATCACGCCCCCGGCGGGCTTGGCGTGCGGATGGATTCGGCGCTGTATGACGGCTATTCGATCCCGCCCTTCTACGACAGCCTGATCGGCAAGCTCATCGTGCATGGCCGCGACCGGCCCGAGGCGCTGGCGCGTCTGGGGCGCGCTCTGGGTGAGCTGATCGTGGACGGTGTCGACACCACGGTGCCGCTGTTCCACGCCCTACTGGCCGAGGAGGACATCCAATCGGGCGGCTACAACATCCACTGGCTTGAGCATTGGCTGGAAACCAACCTCGGCGACGGCTGACATGACATGTCGGATCTGACGCCCGAGATCCTGCTCCACGGCTATTCCATCGGGATTTTCCCAATGGCGGAACACCGCAACGACCCGGAAATTTTCTGGGTCGATCCGCGACGCCGTGGGGTAATGCCGCTCAATGGTTTCCACATCTCGCGCTCTCTGGCCCGCGCCATCCGGCGCAGCCCCTTTCACCACACGATCAACCGTGATTTCCAAGCAGTCGTCGCCGGTTGCGCCGACCGCGAAGACACATGGATCAATGCCGAGATCACCGCGCTCTACACCGCACTGTACCGCGCGGGCTATGCCCATTCGCTTGAGGTTTGGGACGGTGACGCGCTGGTGGGCGGTGTCTATGGCGTGACGTTGGGGCGTGCGTTCTTTGGCGAGAGCATGTTCTCGCGCCGGACCAATGCGTCAAAAATAGCGCTGGCGGCGCTGGTGGATCGGTTGCGCCGCGCGGGGTTCACCCTGTTCGACACGCAATTTCTCACCGACCACCTCGCCTCTCTCGGAGCGGTGGAGATTTCGCGGGCAGAATATCACGCGCAGCTCGATGTGGCGAAACGCGGCAATGCGCGGTTCAACGCGCCTAAGTTGGACAGTCTTCAGGACGTGCTGCAGCGCATGACCCAGATGTCATAGCGAAAATGCTCCAGCGCGTGCAGCGCGGGGGCCGAGGCGATCATCCAACCGGAAAACAAGGCGCTGTCGCTGCCCTTTTCGGTGATCTCAAGCGCGGCATAGGCATTGGCCGCCGGATCCCCCGCCGGATAGCGGCAATCGACCATGGAGATCTGCAAATTGCCCAAGGTCAGGCGGTCACCCTTGGCAATCTCCAGATCGGTCGTGTCACCCGAAATCTTGTCCAAGGCACGCAACACGCCGCCCGAGGCACTGGCGACCTGCCCCCCCTCTTGAGCGTGAAGCGGCGCGGCCAGCACAAGCGCGGCCAAGAGAAGCTTTTTCATGGGTCCACCCGGATTGCGTGAGCTTTGGGGCCGCGCGAAAGGCGCGGCCAACCGATCATTCAGGCTGCCACGCCTCGTAATCCTTACGTTCGACAGGTTCGGCGCGGCGCAGCGACCCGGCAGGCGCATAGGCCATGGCGGTGCCGGTGCGATTCTCAACATGGGCCTTTTCCCACGGCTTATGCGCCAGCGGCTTGTCGGTCGGCGGCTCATCCCATGTGCGGTGCAGCCAGCCATGCCAATCGGGGCTCACGCGGCTCGCCTCGGCCTCACCGTTGAAAATGACCCAGCGTTTGCTGTCGTCGGCGTTGCGGTAATAGACGTTGCCCTGCGCGTCTTCGCCCACCTTGCTGCCCTTGCGCCAAGTGAAAAGCTGGGTGTTCAGCGTCTGGCCGTTCCACCATGTGACACTGCGCAGAAGTGAATTGAGAATGCCCATTGAGGTCTCCGTTCCTGTTGTCCGTTATATGCACCATGGAGGCTTTGGCGTCCAGCCTCGCCGCGCAGGAGGTTCGGGATGCTGCGGGTTTCACTGCCCGCGGGGAACCGCACATATCCCCCCAATTCGCCTCCGAAAATCAGCCCTCGGCGGCGTCGCGCAAAAGCGCGGTGCATTCGATTTCAATCCGGTACTTTGGGTCGATCAACCCACATTCGATCATCGTCGCGGCAGGTGGATGCGCGCCAAAAGCCTCCCGCAGGAGCGGCCAGCAGGCTTCGAACTCCGCCGCGTCGGGCAGCATGTAGGTGACGCGCACCACATGGGCAAAATCGCTGCCTGCCTCGGCCAAAGCGGCCTTGATCGTCGCCAATGCCGCGGCGCATTGCGCTGTGACGTCAGCCCCCTCGCCCACGGTGCCCGAGACATGGACCATGCCGCCTGCCACCACCGCGCGGCTGTAGCCGATCTTGTTCTCATAGATGCCACCCGATGAAATGCGCCGCATATTGCCTCCCTGAAACGCAAAAGGGCGGACCTGATGGCCCGCCCCTATGACTTGGCCCAACGCGCTTAGCCCGCGCTGGCTGGTTCCTTGCTTTCGCTGTCGGCGTGGATCATCAGCGGCTTGGCCTCGGATGTGACGGCCTCCTCGTTGACGACCACTTCGCTCACCGTCTCCAGCCCCGGCAGTTCGAACATCGTGTCGAGCAGGATGTCTTCGAGGATGGAGCGCAGACCGCGAGCGCCAGTCTTCCGCTCGATCGCGCGTTTGGCGATGGCTTGCAGCGCGTCATCGGTGAAGGTCAGCTGCGTGTCCTCTAATTCGAACAGACGCTGGTACTGTTTGACCAGAGCGTTCTTCGGCTCGGTCAGGATGGTGACCAGAGCGTCCTCATCCAGATCTTCGAGTGTTGCCAGAACCGGCAGACGGCCCACGAATTCCGGGATCAGACCGAACTTCAGCAGGTCTTCGGGTTCGAGGTCAGTGAAAATCTCACCAATGCCGCGGGCGTCATTGTCACGCACATCGGCGCCGAAGCCCATGGCAGAGCCTTTGCCGCGCTGCGCGATGATCTTGTCGAGACCGGCAAAAGCACCACCGCAGATGAAGAGGATGTTCGTGGTGTCCACCTGCAGGAACTCCTGCTGCGGATGCTTGCGCCCGCCCTGCGGCGGCACGGAGGCCACAGTGCCTTCCATCAGTTTCAACAGCGCCTGCTGCACGCCCTCACCCGACACGTCGCGGGTGATCGAGGGGTTTTCCGACTTGCGGGTAATCTTGTCGACCTCGTCGATATAGACGATGCCGCGCTGTGCCCGCTCGACGTTGTATTCCGACGCCTGCAACAGTTTGAGAATGATGTTCTCGACATCCTCACCCACATAGCCGGCTTCGGTCAGCGTCGTCGCATCGGCCATGGTGAAGGGCACATCAAGGATGCGCGCCAGCGTCTGCGCCAGCAACGTCTTGCCGCAGCCGGTAGGGCCGATCAGCAGGATGTTGGACTTCGCCAGTTCGATATCGCCGCCCTTCTGGGCGTGGTTCAACCGTTTGTAGTGGTTGTGGACCGCCACCGAGAGCACGCGTTTGGCCATCGCCTGACCGATGACATAGTCGTCCAGCACGCCGCAGATGTCGCGGGGCGTGGGCACGCCATCGGTCGCCTTGAGGCCCGAGGCTTTGGTCTCTTCTCGGATGATATCCATGCACAGCTCGACGCATTCGTCGCAGATGAACACGGTCGGCCCCGCAATCAGCTTGCGCACCTCGTGCTGGCTCTTGCCGCAGAAGCTACAGTAGAGCGTATTTTTGCTGTCGTTGCCGGAATTATTCGCCATCTCAAACCTTTCAGGTCTGTCGTGTATGTCCGCCCCGGTCTTGGGGCCGCGAGATTTGGCCTCAAGCTTAGGCCAGTGACCCCGGCGCTACAATCGCAAAATATGCAGCGCCGGGCCCCTTCGATTACTTGTCTTTCTTGTCCTTGCCACCGGCGGCAGCCTCATCGGCTTTGCCACGGCTTTCGACGATCTCATCGAGATGGCCCCATTCCTTGGCTTCCTCGGGCGTCATCCACAGATCACGGTCGAGGGCTTTTTGAACGGTTTCCAGCGGCTGGCCGGAGTGTTTGACATAGAGCTGATACATCCGCTCACGGGTGCGTTCGATGTGCCGCGCCGAGATCAGGATATCTTCGGCCATGCCCTGCGAGCCACCGGAGGGCTGGTGGATCATCACTTCGGCATTGGGAAGCGCGAAACGCATGCCCTTTTCGCCGCCGATCGCGATGACCGACCCCATGGAGGCCGCCATGCCGCAGATCAGGGTCGAGACCTTGGGCTTGATGTATTGCATCGTGTCGTAGATCGACAGGCCCGCCGTCACCTCGCCACCGGGCGAGTTGATGTACATGCTGATTTCCTTGGAGGGGTTCTCGGCCTCAAGGTGCAACAGCTGGGCGACGACCAGATGGCTCATCCCGCTGTGGATCGGGCCGTTGACGAAGATGATCCGCTCTTTCAGCAGACGCGAGAAGATGTCGTAGGACCGCTCGCCCCGGCTGGTTTGCTCAACCACCATCGGGACAAGCGTGTTCATATAGGTGTTGATCGGATCGTTCATGCGTGCCTGCCTCAGTTCCTGTTCGCGGGACCATACCCGCAAAACTGTTACCCAGAGATTAGTCCCCCCGGTATGGGGGTTCAAGGGGGGCAGGCACGACAGTCTGCGCTAATCGCGCCGATCACTCCGACGCGTCGCGCAGGTAGGCGATCAACGCGTCGATATCCTCGGGCTTGCGCACACCCCGGAACGACATTTTAGTGCCTTTCATGAAGCCCTTAGGGTCCGCCAGAAAGGCGCTCAACTCATCGTGAGACCAGACCAACCCCTCTGCCGCTGCGGCCTGCATGGCTTTGGAGTAGCGGAAGCCATCGACAGCACCCGCCGGGCCATCCACGATGCCGTTCAGCATCGGGCCGACACGGTTCTTGGCCTTGGCGCCGATCTGGTGGCAGGATTTGCATTTGCGAAACGCCTTCTCCCCGGCCTTGATCAGCGCGGGATCTGCGGCGGGGGCTTCGGCCACCTCGACCGGCGCGGGGGGCTCTTCGGGGGCAAGCTCCGCCGCGGCTTTGGTCTCTTCGGCCTTAGCCTCTTCGGCTGCGGCCTTGGCGGCGGTCTCCTCGGGCGTCACGTCCAGCACGGCTGCGCGCATGGTGATCTCGACCGAGGATTTGCAATCGCTCATGCAAGGCTCTTGCTTGAAGGACGCAAACTCCACCTCCGCCCGGTCATCGGGTTTAAAGGCCGCCTCATTCGGCAAGCGCAACTCAGCGAAGTTCTCTGACGAGAGCACGAAATCCTCATCCACCTCGTCATTGAGATAGAGCAGATAAGCGGTGATCGCATAGACCTCATCATCGCTCAACGACTGCGCATCGCCAAAGGGCATCGCCCGGTTCACATAGTCGTAAACCGTTGAAAGGTATGGCCAATAGCTGCCGATCGTTTTGACGGGGCGCATGTCGGTCAGGCTGCCCTGCCCGCCTGCAAGCACCGGCCAACGGCCCGTGCCCTCGCCAAAGACGCCGTGGCAGGAGGCGCATTTCGCGGTGTAAATCTCATCCCCGGTCATCACGTCGCCACGGCCCTCGGGCAAACCTGTGCCGTCAGGGCGCACGTCGATATCCCACAGCGCGACCTCTTCGGGGGTGGCGGCGCGGCCGAGCCCCAAAGGCTCAGCGGCCAGCGGGCTTGCCAGCGCGGTGGTCAGGAGGGCAGCTTTAAGAAATCTCGACATTTTCGGCCTTTCCGTCTGCATCGACCGCCCAGGTCTGGATGCCATTGTTGTGGTAGATCGAATTCTCGCCCCGGACCGCGCGCAACGCGTCCTTCGTGGGCTGGACATAGCCGGTGCTGTCATGCGCGCGGCTTTGCAGCAGCAGGGGTTTGCCGTCCCATTCGAAGTCAAAGTAGAAACGGTGCAGCGCCTTGGGCGTGCTCGGCCCGTCCATCCGCACCTGATGCCATGTGATGCCACCATCCAGTGTCACATCCACGCGCGGGATCGTGCCGCGGCCCGACCAAGCGAGGCCGGTCAGAACGGTCGGCCCCGGGCCGTGGGTGATCGGCGCCTGTGGGCTGGGGCTGGTGATGACCGATTTCGCGTCCATCTCCCAGGTGAACCGCCGCGCCACACCATCGGCCATGAGGTCGGTATATTTGCTGGTCTCCTCGCGGTGGTGCCAAGGCTGGTCGCCGACCTCGAGCCGGCGCAGCCATTTGACCCACATGTTGCCCTCCCAGCCGGGCACCACGAGGCGCACCGGGTAGCCCTGTTCGGGGCGCAGCGCCTCGCCGTTCATCTTGAAGGCCACGAGACAGTCGTCGAGCGCCTTTTCCATCGGGATCGAGCGGCTCATCGCCGCGGCATCCGCGCCCTCGGCCAGCAGCCACTTGCCTTCGGGCTTCAAGCCCGCCTCCTCCAGCACCAACCGCAGTGGCACGCCGGTGTATTGAACGTTGTGGATCATGCCGTGGGTGAACTGGCAGCCGTTGAGCTGCGCGCCACGCCATTCCATCCCGGAGTTGGCCGCGCATTCGAGGAAATAGACATGGTTCTCGCGCGGGAAACGCTTGAGGTCGTCCATCGTCAGCACCAACGGCTTGTCGACCAGCCCGTTGATCATCAGACGGTGCTTGGCCGGGTCGACCTTGGCGACGCCCGAGTGGTGCCGCTCGAAACACAGCCCGTTGGGCGTGATCGTGCCGTCGAGGTCATGCAGCGGGGTGAAGTTGATCGAGCTCACCGGGTCGGCGGTCAGCCATTCCACGGTGCGGCGTTTCACATCCGCCTCATGCGGCGAGGGCATGCCGTAGGGCGCGACATCGACGCCGTCCCCCAACTCCTGCATCCATGGATGGATCGCGACGCCCGGATCGGTCTGGGCGGCGCTGGCGTGCCCCGCCAGCGTCCCCGCGGCCGCCGCCCCTGCCCCCGTCAGAAAGGCACGGCGCGATGGCCCCTTGTGGTTCTCTTCTGTCATGTCGTGGCCCTCACATATTCAAATTCATTTTATTGAATTTGTATCCCCGTGAGAACCCCCATTCTGCTTTTTATCCGTCTGGCAGAACAATTTTCACCGGGGTCCGCGCGCCCTCGCCCACGGTGCCAAGTTTCGAGATATGGCTCTCCACCACGTCCCAGATCGGCGGGCCTTCGGTGCCCTCGTTGACCGAGGCCCAACCGGCGACGACATAGCTGCGCTGCGGGTCGATCGGCTCGCCGGTGCTGAGGAGGGTCATCTCGCTGATGCGCTCTCCCTGCGGCTTGGCGATGTCCATCTTGAAGCCAATGCCGCCGACGCGCACCATGTCGCCGCCCTGCTGGTAATAGGGGTCCGGGTTGAACAGGTTGTCGCCCACGTCCTCCAGCACGACCTTCAGGAATTCGCCCGTCATTTCGGTGCGATAGGCGTTCGGGTAGGTCATCGAGGTGACGTTGAAGATATCCTCGCGAGTGATGTCCTGCCCCGGCAGGATCGACGGCCCCCAACGCACCCCGGGGCTGAGCGCGATCTCCGCGTCGCGCTCGCTCAGCAGCGCGTCGCAGATGAGGTCGTCCCATGTGCCGTTGAAGTTGCCACGGCGGTAGAGCAGCGCATCCGATTGGCCGACCACATGGGTGAGATCCTCGAGGAAAGGCGCGCGCTGCGCGTCGATCAGCTTGGCCACCTCCGCGTCCGGCGTGATCAGGTCCGAGAAGATCGGAATGAGTTTATGGCGCAGCCCCATCATCTTGCCGTCGCGCACATCCAGATCGACTCGGGAGACGAATTTCCCGTTCGAGCCGGAAGCGATGATATGCGTCTCGCCCACCAGCACCGGCTCGGGCAGCGCGTCATGGGTGTGGCCCGAGAGGATCACGTCGATCCCCTTGACGATGCCCGCCATCTTCTTGTCGACGTCGAAGCCGTTGTGGCTGAGGCAAACGACCAGTTCCGCGCCCTTGCTGCGCACCTCGTCGACCATCTGCTGCATGTGCTCGTCGCGGATGCCGAAGGAGTACTCGGGGAACATCCAGCCGGGATTGGCGATTGGCATGTAGGGGAAGGCCTGCCCGATCACGGCGATCTTCACGCCGCCACGCTCGAAGAACTCGTAGGGCTTGAACAGTTCCGCGGGCTCGTCCCATTCGCGGTCGAAGATGTTCTGGCCAAGCGCGGCGAAGGGCAGCCCCTCGACGATCTCCTGCACCCGCTCGGAGCCGAGCGTGAACTCCCAGTGGAAGGTCATCGCGTCGGGTTTCAGCGCGTTCATCACGTTGACCATGTCCTGCCCTTGGGTCTTCAGGCAAGTCATCGAGCCGTGCCATGTGTCGCCGCCGTCCAAGAGCAACGCATCGGGACGGTCGGCGCGGATCGCGTTCAGCACGGTGGCCACGCGGTCCAGCCCGCCGACCTTGCCGTAGGCCTGCGCATGGGCGACGAAATCGTCATAGGTCAGCGCGTAATCCAGCGGCGTGCCGCCACCGATGCCGTAGCGGATGCGGAAATCCTCGCCGGTGATATGGGGCACCTTGCCGCGGTTCTCGCCCACGCCGATGTTGACCGACGGCTCGCGGAAATAGATCGGCTTCAGCTGGGCGTGGATGTCGGTCACATGCATCAGGGTGACATTGCCGAACTTTTCGAACTCCAGAAGCGCGTCCTGATCGAACTTGTCCTGCGCCGCGAGCCGCGCCCAATTGCCGAAACCCGAGCCGCCGTAGATGGAGGCCGCGGCCATGGACATTTGCAGAAAATCACGGCGAGACAGCATGTTACGCTCCAGCACTTGAAAACAGGGAAAGGCCCCGCCCCCGTGTCAGGGGCGGGATCATGTCAGGCGAAACGCCCAAGGTTTAAATCAGTTACGCACCGAAGGCGCTTCGACCGAAAGGCCGTTGCCGCGGCTGGCGACGTAGAGCTCCAGCGCCACGAACTCGGGGCTGCCCGGCTTGAAGGTCTCGGCCCGGGTGTCACGCACGCAGCCCTTGAACCGCGCATGCGCGCTGTTGAGCTTGGTGTTTTTCAGCCGGTAAACCGGGAAGCCGTTGATCTGGCCCTGGCTCAGGTGGTCGGCCCGGATCATGTTGCCGTAGTTGTCCTCGTGGCAATTGGCGCAGCTCAGCTCAAGCTGACCGTAGCGGGTGTAGTACATCTCCTTGCCCTGCTCCCATGTGCTCTGGGCCGGGCCGTCGATCGCCACGTTGACTGGCATGCCGCGCGACTGAACCGAGATCAGCGCCTCCATCGCCGTCATCTGGCTGCCGGTGTACTTGTAGGGCTCTGCGCCCATCTGGTTCTCGCGGCAGTCGTTGATCTGCTGCGCCAGCGTGCGCACCTCGCCCGCGTCCTCGTTCCACTTCGGGTAGACCGCGCGGACCCCCTTCATCGAGGTTTCGACATCGTTGTGGCAGGAGGCGCAGGACTTGCCCTCGCTGCCCTCAACCGTGTCCCAGGCCGCCTGCGCCTGATCGACAAAGATCATGCCGGAGTTGTCGAAGTCGTCCATTTGAAGCTGCTGCGTCTCGTCCGAGCGGAAACGCCAGCCAGACATGATCTCGGGCAAGGCGCCGTCGAGATGCGCGGGCGCATCGGTCTTGGTCACCATCTCGATCTCGCCGTTGACGACAAGCTCGGCCTCCTCATCGGCGGCCCCCAGCGTGGGGGCGGCCACCAAAAGCGCCGCGACCGCGGTCATTGCCTTGAATTTCATGTCTTTCCTCCCTGTTCCATGCGCCGCTTGGCTGACCCGATGGGTCAGCCGATGGCGATGGATTTGACTTCTTCGTAGACCGAACCGTCGTCGTCGTACCACGTGAATTTGAACTCACCCGCTTCCGGAACGGTGGCGTCGAATTCGAAATAGGGGTTGGTCGACATCGCCGGTTCCATCTTCACATCGATCACGTTCTCGCCGTTGAACTCGGCGGTGAAGCGGTTGATGATCGAACGCGGGATGACGTTGCCGTCGCTGTCCTTGCGCTGGCCCGATTCCATCGGGTGGCTGATCAGCGTCTTGATCGTGATGACCTCGCCAGCCTCGGCCTTTTTCGGCACTTTGACGCGGGGTGTTACACCTTCTGCCATTCTCTAAACTCCTGATTTGGGGCGCGCGGGCTTAGCCGCCGCAGCCACCGATTGTAACTTTGATCTCAGCGCTGGTGCGGGCGAACGTGCCGTCTTCCAGCTTGGCGATGGCGATGACGTCTTGGGTCTGCGCCAGCCGGATGCGGGTGGAGGCGCTGCGGCTGCCCGCCAGCGGGCCGAAGTTGAAGGTGCCCACGGGCGGTGTCGGGTTGCCCGCAGCCAGCACCATGATCGCCGAAGCGCCCGGTGCCTCGACCGAGATTGGCACGGTGTTGCCATTCTCGGCAATTTCAGGCGCGGTCAGGGTCACGCCGGTGTCGGCCATATCGGCCCCGCCAGTGAATTCCGCGATCAATTCGTCCACCGTGGCGGCCGAAGCCCCCACCGGCAGGATGGTCAGCGCCATGGCGCCAAGGCCGAGGCCCAGAGTTTCACGTCTTGAGAAGTTCATCTCTCATCTCCTTGTTCGTCGGCGGCGCAGCGCGCCGTCATTCCATTCCGCGATGCGCTGATCGCGATCTCTTGCACCGGTCCCCCGCCACCGCTTGCTCAGCGCGGCGGGTGGGCCGCGTCACTCTTCTTTGAGCGTTGCCAGAAAGGCCACGACATCTTCGATTTGCTGCGCATCCAGCAGCGGCGGCAGAGGCTCGGTCCCCGCCTTGCCGGTGAAGCCATCGCCGGGGCGGATATAGCCGCTGGTCTTGTAGTAGGAAGGCATCATCGAGCCTTCGAAAGTCATCTTGCTGTTGGCGACGATGCCGCGCAACTCAGCCTCGTTCCAGCGGTCGCCAGCCCCGTCGAGCATCGGACCGATTTCGCCCTGAAAGGGAACCTCGCTAAGCGCGCTGATCTGGTGGCAGGCCACGCAGTTGCCCGCTTTCTTGCTGCCGACGATGGCCGCACCCTTGGCGGCATCGCCGGGTGTCCCGGTCAGGGATTGTTCAACCGAACCATAGTCATCATAGGTCACGTCGGCAGGTGCCACGGTTTCAGCGGCGGCCAGAACGGGCGCGCCCGACACAATTGCGGCGGCGATCCATCTCATCATCGAAAACTTCCTCCCAGTGCCGATCACGGTGATGTGTGATCCGGTTTACCTGACCCTAAGACAGGGATGCGGCGCGGCGCAACAACAAATTCAAACTTTTGAATAGCTTTACACGCGCGGCGCCGCTTTCCTCCGGTCAATCGGTGCTGCCATTGTTGCGCTCTTGGATCATCCGCGCGTGGTAGCGTTGGAAATCCTCATCGCCGTCGAGCGCGTAGCGTTCCTCGTTCACCCAAGTGAGCATATCAAGCGTCGTGCCCTTGCCGAACGCCCCCGGCATCACCGCCACCGCCGCCTGCGGCGCGGTCGCATCTTCGGGCACCTCATGGGGCAGGAACATCAGCGTCGGGGTGAAGAGAATCCCCCATTTCCGCGCCATCTGCTTTTCCGAGAGCGTCTCCCCGTCGAAATCGGTCACCTCGATATCGCCATGCAGGTTCAGCTGCACGACAAAGTAATTCTCTTCGATGTAATTGGCGATCTCGGGGGTGGGAAAAACCTCTTCGTGCATCTTGGTGCAATAGATGCAGCCGCGTTGCTCGAACATCAGCATCAGACGTTTGTCCTCGCCCCTAGCCTCCTCCAGATCCTCGCGCAGGTCTTTGAAGGTGTCGCGCATCCAGGGTGTCTTGTGCAGCCCATCGTCGCCCAGTTCCGCCGCGGCCAAAGGCCAGGCCAGCATCGCCGCCGCCACCGCGGCCCCTATCCTTGATCCGATCATCTTGGCGTCCTCCTCCTGATTGTTGCGTCTATCCTAGCGTCGTGAAGCTGGGGAACCAACGGATCATCGCATCCGCGATCAGTTGCACACCGCCGGTCACGATCAGCACGGCAAAAAGGATCAGCATCACCCCCATCGCCTTTTCCACCTTTTGCACCAGCGCCATATGCCGCGCGGCCCAGTTAAGAAACGGTTTGGCGAAAAGTGCGGCCACCACGAAGGGCGCGGTCATCCCCGCGCCATAGGCGGCCAGCAACAGCCCGCCCCGGGCGATATCGCCCATGCCTGAGGCGATCATCAAAATCGCCGCCAGCGCGGGGCCGACGCAGGGTGTCCAGCCAAAGCCGAAGGCCAGCCCCATGACATAGGCGCCCCAGACCGAGGTGGGCTTGCCGCCCCCCTCCAGCCGCGCCTCGCGGTAGAGCAGCGGCACTTTGATCACGCCGAGGAAGTGCAGGCCAAAGACCGTCAGGATCGCGGCCGCCACCCAGCTCAGCGGCTCAAGGTACTGGGTGAACACCTGCCCGATGGCCGTGGCACCCATGCCGAGCAGAACAAAGATCGTCGTGACCCCAAGCGCGAAAAGCACCGAGGACAGCACCAAGCGCCGCTGCGCCCCCGGCGCGATTGCACCATCGCCGCGCAATTCGGTCACGCTGAGCCCCGCCATATAGCTAAGGTAGAATGGCACCATCGGCAGAATGCAGGGCGTAAAGAAGCTGAGCAGCCCTGCGAAAAGCGCGCCTGCATAGGTGATGTCGAACATGTTACCCCCCGCCCGCGCCGCGCCGGTCCGCCGCGCTTGAACAATTCACATATTCAAATTACGTTGAGTGTCATCCAAACGTCAATCAGGCAAGCCGATGATCCGCACACTGACCGCCCTGAGCCTTGCGGCGCTGACCGCCCTGCCCGCCCGGCCCGTCGAGGCGGTGGAACTGGTCATGGTCGAACAGCCCGGCTGCATCTATTGCCAGCGTTGGGACGAAGAGATCGCCCCCGCCTATCCCAAGACCGCCGAAGGGGCTTTCGCCCCACTGCGCCGCGTCGATATCTCCGCCGTGGAAGAGAGCGTCACCCCGCAGCGTGCGGTGATCTTCACCCCGACCTTTTTGCTGGTCGAAGACGATGTCGAATTGGGCCGCCTCGAAGGCTACCCCGGTGCGGAGTTCTTCTGGCCCATGCTTGATACGCTCTTGCACGACAAGACCGATTTCGAGGACCCGACCAAATGACAAGCCTGCCCGTGATGACCCCCGACATGTCCCAAGAGGACATGGACCGGATGCTGACCAATGCCGTGACCGCGTCGAATTTCCTTAAGGCGATCAGCCATGAGGGGCGGTTGATGATCCTATGCCACCTCGTCTCTGGCGAAAAATCGGTGAGCGAGTTGGAAGCGCTGCTGTCCACCCGGCAGGCCGCGGTGTCGCAGCAGCTGTCGCGGCTCAGGCTCGAAGGTCTGGTCACGCCGCGCCGCGATGGCAAGACGATCTATTACCGGCTGGCCGACGACCGCCCGCGCAGGATGCTGGAACTGGTCTACGAATTGTTCTGCAAGGATGATTGAGCTTTGGGGCCAGCCGCTGACCGCCGCCCTTCTGGGCGGGCTGGGCGGCGTGTTGCTGGGCCTCGCCGCACGATTGGGGCGGTTTTGCACCCTCGGCGCGATCGAAGACCTGCTTTATGGCGGATCGGGCGATCGGATGCGGATGTGGGGTCTGGCCATCGGCGTGGCGATGCTGGGCAGTTTCACGCTTGCTAGCTTGGGGCTGATCAACCTCGACCGCGCCTTTCACCTGACGATTGCCTTCTCATGGGCGCCTGCGGTCTTTGGCGGGCTGATCTTCGGCTATGGCATGGCGCTGGCGGGCACCTGCGGCTTTGGCGCTTTGGCGCGGTTGGGCGGCGGTGATCTGCGCGCCTTCGTGATTGTCTTGGTCATGGGACTTACGGCCTTTACCGTGCTCTCTGGCCCCCTGGCCCCGGCGCGCGCCCTGCTCTTCCCGCGCCAGATGAACTCCGGGCCGCCTGACGGCATCGCACATGTGCTGTCGGCCTTCACGGGCGGATCGGTGCCGCTGATCGGAATCCTGCTCGGCCTCGCGGTCTGCCTGCTGATGCTCAGCGCCCGCAGCTTTCGTGGCGATCTGCGCAAGGTCTTTTGGGGCGCCGTTGCCGGGCTTGCCATCACCTCGGGCTGGGCGGGCACGGCGTGGCTGGCGCAAACCGGTTTTGGCGCGCAGACGCTCATGTCACATAGCTATGCCGCCCCCGTGGGAGAGACGCTGCTCTATGCGATGCAGGGGTCGGTCCGCCCGCTGAGCTTTGGCATCGGCTCGGTCGCCGGGGTCTGGATCGGAGCCTTTCTCGGGTCGCTCTGGCAGGGGCATTTCCGCTGGGAAGCCTGCGAAGACCCGCGCGAACTCCGCCGCCAGATATTCGGCGCGGGGCTGATGGGCGCGGGTGCGGTGATCGCCATGGGCTGCACCATCGGGCAAGGCATCTCGGCCATCTCGGTGCTGGCCTTTAGCGGGCCGGTGACCCTCGCCGCAATCTTTGCAGGCGCGGCTTTGGGCCTGCGCCAACTCATCGTAGGATTTCGCCGCAGCACAGTCTGACGCGTCATAAAACCGTGACAGTCATGATGCAAATGGAGGCCAGCCAAGTCACCTAAGGAAGCATGATGACCCGCCGCGAGATTCTCAACGACCCCGCCATCGGCAACAAGGCCGAAGCCTTTGAAGCCTTTGATGACATCCCCACCAACGCGAACCTGTCGCGCACCATCGGCGATGTGATCAACGCCCGCTATGGCCGCCGCGACATCCTGCGCGGGATGCTTGGGGTTTCGGCCACCACCGCCCTTTTCGGCAGTGCCGCCGCCATCGCCCCGTCCAAGGCCCGCGCCGCCGAAAGCCGCTATGTCTTTGACGAGCTGGCATGGGGCAATGACGAAACCCACCACGTCGCCCCCGGCTATGACGCGCAGATCCTGCTACGGTGGGGCGACCCGATCACCGCCGATGCGCCGGAATTCGACGTGATGAACCAGACCGCCGCGGCGCAGTCGAAACAGTTCGGCTATAACAACGACTATGTCGGCTTCGTGCCCCTGAACGACGATGGCAGCCGTGGGCTGCTCTGCGTGAACCACGAATACACAAACGAAGAGGTCATGTTCCCCGGTCTCGGCCGTCAGGACAAAGTGAACTTCAAAGGCATGACGCCTGAGTTGATCGACATCGAAATGGCGGCCCACGGCGGCTCGGTCGTCGAGATCGCCCGCGACGCGGCGGGCAAATGGCAGGTGGTGCGCGACGGCAAGATGAACCGCCGCATCACCCCGCTCGACACCGCGATGACGCTGAGCGGCCCCGCCGCCGGTCACGCGCGGATGAAGACGAACGACGACCCCAGCGGCACCAAGGTCATCGGCACGCTTAACAACTGCGCGGGCGGGCTGACCCCTTGGGGCACATGGCTGATGGCCGAAGAAAACTTCCACGGCTATTTCTGGACCGACAAACTGGATGCCGATGGCAAGCCCGACATCACCGGTGCCGCGGAAGAGAAATCTTGGGACCGTTACGGCGTGCCGGGCATGTGGTACGCTTGGGGTCAGAAACACGACCGTTTCAACGTGGACGCCGAGCCGAACATGCCCAATAAATTCGGCTGGGTGGTCGAGGTTGACCCGATGGACCCGACCTCACCCCCCGTCAAACGCACCGCTCTGGGCCGTTTCCGCCATGAGGGCGCCGAGACCACGGTCAGCAAAGATGGCAAGCTCGTGGTCTATATGGGCGACGACAACCGCTTTGATTATCAATACAAATACGTCTCCGCCGGGACCGTTTCCGATGATCCGGCGGCCAATGGCACTCTGCTGGACGATGGCACGCTATATGTCGCGCGGTTCGAAGAGGACGGCACGATCAACTGGCTGCCGCTGGTGCATGGCACCGGGCCGCTGACCGCCGAGAACGGCTTTAACGACCAAGGCGACGTGATGATCGACACCCGTCTGGCCGCCGACCTGCTGGGCGCCACCCCGATGGACCGCCCCGAAGACGCGCAGCCGCGCGGCGATGGCACGGCCTATATCCTGCTGACCAACAACACCAAGCGCAAGCAGGGCGACACCAACGCCGCCAACCCGCGCCCGGAAAGCAGCTTTGGCCATATCATCGAAATCAAGGAAGCGAATGCCGACCACGCCGCCACCAGCGGCACATGGTCGATCCTCGTGCAATGCGGTGACCCAAAGGTGGCCGAAGTCGGCGCCCAGTGGAACCCTGAGACATCGGAGAACGGCTGGTTCGGCAGCCCCGACAATGCCGCGATGGATGCCGACGGGCGCCTCTGGATCAGCACCGATCAGGGCAGCAGCTGGGGCAAGACCGGCAAATCCGATGGGCTTTATGCGGTTGAGACCGAAGGCGAGGCGCGCGGCACCTCGAAGCTGTTCTTCCGCTGCCCCGTGGGCGGTGAGATGTGCGGCCCTTACTTCACCGAGGATGGCGAGACGCTCTTCGTTGCGGTGCAGCACCCGGGGACGGATGGCACCAAGGACATCCCCGGTTTCGAGCGGGAAAGCACCTTCGAAGACCCGGCCACCCGTTGGCCCGACTTCGACCCTAAGATGCCCCCGCGCCCTGCGGTGGTCGTCATTACCAAAGAAGGCGGCGGTAAAATCGCCGTCTGATCAGAATTCTACAAAAGTTATTTTAGCATGTAAGATGTGGTGCAGCTTCCCCGGCTGCACCACTTTTTATTGGGCTGCTTCTATTAGCCAGCGCCTAAATCAATCCGACAGGCAGTCAGACATGCTCTGCGCCATGCCGCGCAGCAGATCGGGGTAGAAAGAAACACCCAGTTCCAGATCCGCGCCGATCGGGTCGAGCGTGCCGGTCCCGGTCTCCTGCCCTTCGGTCACGGCGGCAATCAGGCCGGGGTTGAACTGTGGCTCGGCAAAGACGCATTTCGCGCCGCTCTCGGCCACTAGGTCGCGCAGCTCTGCCACACGCGCAGCCCCCGGGGCGCGGGCGTCATTCTCGCTGATGGCACCACGGGCTTCGATGTCGAAACGCGCTTCGAAATAGTGGTAGGCGTCATGGAAAACGATGAAGGGGCGGTCTTTGACCGGGGCGAGGGTCTCGGCGATGTCTTCCTCCAAGACCGCAAGCTCGGCCTGAGCGGCCTCGGCGTTCTCACGATATTGCGCGGCATTCTCGGGGTCTAGCTCCGCCAGCGCCTCGGCGATCTGGCCCAGCCAAAGCTGCCCGTTGCGCGGGTCGAGCCAGACGTGGGGATCGTCGCCGTCATGGGCGTGATCGTGACCTTCATGGCCGTGGTCGTCGTGATCCTTCTCGCCATGTCCGTGATGGTCATGATCCCCGTGGTTGTCGTGATCCTTCTCGCCATGTCCGTGATCGTCATGATCCCGGTGGTCGTGCTCCTCGTGGTCATGCGCCTCGTGATCGTGGTCGCCGTGGTCATGCTCTTCGTCATGCTCCTCGTGACCATGCTCTTCGTGGTCATGCCCCTCGTGGCCGTGGTCATCATGCCCATGCGCGTCGTGGTCATGCCCTTCCTCGGCGTGATCATCGCCCTCGTGACCCTCATGCCCCTCGTCACCGTGGCTATGCGGCTCAAAGGTCGCCCCTTCGCGGAAGGCCAGAACCCGCGTGCCGGGCTGCTCCATCAAGGCCAGATGGCTGGCGCTGCTGGCCAGCGATTGCAGCGGATCGGCCAGCCATGGGGTCAGCGACGGGCCGACCCAGACGACCAGATCGGCTCCGCTCAGCGCGCGTGCCTCGGAGGGGCGCATGGCATACCCATGGGGCGAGCTGCGCGGCGGCACGATGAGGTCGGGCGTGCCGACCCCTTCCATCACCTGCGACACCAGCCCATGCACCGGGGCGATATCTGTCGCAACGGCGGGGACATCCGCCCAAAGCGGCGACGCGGCAGCGGCGAGAACGGTGGCGGGGAGCGTGAAACGATACATGGCAGACCTTCAAAATGTTATAGTATCACCTTGCTAACACCGCTGTTATAACATATCAATACCGAAACGAATTGAGGTTCCCCATGCGCCCCATAGGATTCAGTGATCATGACCACGCCGCCTGCGTGCGGAGCACCATGCAGGTGGCCGAAGCGCAATGCGCCGAACGCGGGCTGCGGCTGACCCCGGTGCGCCGCCGCGCGCTGGAGATCCTGCTGTCGGAACACCGCGCCTTGGGCGCCTATGACCTGCTCGCCCGCCTGTCAGCCGAGGGGCTGGGCGCGCAGCCCCCCGTGGCCTATCGCGCCTTGGATTTTCTGGTGAAAGCCGGGCTCGCCCATAAAATCGAAGCGCTCAACGCCTATGTTGGCTGCGTGCACCCGGGCGAGGATCACGCGCCCGCCTTTCTGATCTGTCGCAGCTGCCGCTCGGTGGCGGAGGCCGATACAACCCCGAACAAAAGCCGCCTTGGCGATGCCGCCCGCGCTGCCGGGTTCCGCATCGAGCGCAGCGTGGTCGAGGCCGAGGGCCTCTGCCCCGCCTGTCAGGAGCCCGGTGCATGAGCCTGATCAATACGCGCGGCCTGACCCTGCGCCACGACGGTCAGATCGCCCTGCGCGACGTGAACTTCAATATCGACGCTGGTGAGATCGTCACCATCGTCGGCCCCAACGGGTCGGGCAAATCCAGCCTGCTGCGCGCGCTGATCGGCGCGCTGAAACCGGCTGCGGGCAAGATCACCCGCAAACCGGGGCTGCGCATCGGCTATGTGCCGCAAAAATTGCAGATCGACGCGACCCTGCCGCTCACCGTGCGCCGTTTCATCAACCTGCCCCGCCGCCAAAAGCCCGAAGCGATCCGCGGCGCGCTGGCCACCGCTGGCGTGCCGGAACTGGCAGAGCGGCAGATGGTCGACCTGTCGGGCGGGCAATTCCAACGCGTGCTGCTGGCCCGCGCCCTGCTGGAAAGGCCCGATCTGCTGATCCTCGACGAGGCGACGCAGGGGCTGGACCAGCCCGGCTCCGCCGCCTTTTACCGCCAGATCGAAGCCGTGCGCAAAGACCTCGGCTGCGCCGTGCTGATGGTTAGCCATGATCTGCATGTCGTCATGGCGGCCAGCGACCGAGTGCTCTGCCTCAACGGCCATGTCTGCTGCGAAGGCACGCCCGAGACGGTCTCCGAAGCGCCCGAATACCGCGCCCTCTTTGGCAGCGGCACCCAGGGGGCGCTGGCGCTCTACCGGCACGATCACGACCATCACCACCACCATCACGGCGCCGCCTGTGACGGCCACCACCAAGAGATTGAGAATGCTTGACGATTTCATTCTGCGCGCCGCCCTCGCGGGCCTTGGCGTAGCGCTGGCCGCCGCCCCTTTGGGCTGTTTCGTGATCTGGCGCCGCATGGCCTATTTCGGCGATGCCACCAGCCATGCCGCCCTCTTGGGCGTGGCGCTGGCGCTGGCAACCGATCTGCCGATCACCGCGGGCGTGCTTCTGGTGGCCCTTGTCATGGCGCTGGTGATCAGTACGCTTTCGGGCCGCAATGTCAGCGCCGACGCGCTTTTGGGCGTGATGGCCCATTCCGCGCTGGCGCTTGGTTTGGTGGCCGTGTCCCTGCTGCCGGGGCAGCGAGTCGATCTGTCGTCTTACCTTTTTGGTGAGATCCTTGCCGTCACGCGCTTTGACCTTGGCGTGATCTGGGGTGGAGCCGTCGCGGTGGCGCTGTTGCTGGCGTGGCGCTGGTCGGCGCTGTTGGCGGCGACGCTGAACCCCGATCTGGCACAGGCCGCAGGCGGCAATCCCCGGCGCGAGCAGTTGATCCTGACGCTGGCGCTGGCGATTATGGTGGCGGTGGCGATCAAAGTGGTCGGCGCGTTGCTGATCGCGGCGATGCTGATCATCCCCGCCGCCACTGCCCGCCCCTTTGCCCGCACGCCGGAAACCATGGCTTTTTGGGCCATGGGTCTGGGCGCGGTAGCGGCCCTCGGGGGGCTGCTGGCCTCGCTAGAGTTCGACACGCCCACGGGGCCCAGCATCGTCAGCATCGCGGCGGGTCTCTTTGCGCTTTCCTCGGCCTTTTCGGCGGCCCTTCCGGTGCTGCGCCGCCGGGGGTGACCCCGACGGCGGCTTGGCTTAGCGCGCGATCACCGCGTCGGCTTCGATCTCAAGCTTGGCCTCATCTTCGACCAGACCGGCGACGACCACCATCGCCATGGCTGGGAAATGCTTGCCCATGACCTCGCGATAGGCCCGGCCCACGTCCTTTTGCGCAGCGAGATATTCTTTCTTATCCGTGACATACCACGTCAGCCGGGTGATATCCTCGGGCGTGCCGCCGGCGGCTTCGACCACGTCGCGGATGTTTTGCAGCGCCTGTTTCATCTGGCCGATGAAATCGTGGCATTCAAACTTCTGCTCGGCGGTCCAGCCGATCTGACCGCCGACGAACAGATGACCATCCGCGCTCAGCACGCCATTTGCATAGCCTTTCGCGGGGGCCCAGCCTTCGGGCTGAATGATTTGATGCGACATGTCGTGTTCCTTTTTGTTAACAGTCACACGCCGAGGAATTGGTCGGCGATTTGAGTATCGAGCGCGGGCATCGGACCGGCCCAGACCGAGCGGCCCCGTTCGAGGATGACGGCGTGATCGGCCACGCGCCGCAGCTCGGCGAGGGATTTGTCCACCACCAGAAGCGCCAGACCGCTGTCGCGCTTCAGCTCGGCCACGGCGGCCCAGATCTCTTGACGCACCACCGGGGCCAGCCCCTCGGTCGCCTCATCCAACAGCAGGAGTTGCGGGTTGGTCATCAGCGCGCGGCCAATCGCCAGCATCTGCTGCTCCCCACCCGAGAGTGAGCCTGCCGCCTGATCCCGCCGTTCGCCCAAGCGGGGGAAGAGCTTGACCACCCGCGCCTCGTCCCACGGGCCGGGGCGCGCGGCGGCGATGAGGTTTTCATGCACCGTCAGCGTCGCGAAACAGCGCCGCCCCTCGGGCACCAGCCCCACGCCGGCCTGTGCAGCGCGAAACGACGGCAGCCCCGCAATGTCGCGCCCATTCAGGCGCAGGCTGCCGCCGTCGTGTTTCAGCATCCGGCAGATCACCTTGATGGTCGATGATTTGCCCATCCCGTTGCGCCCCATCAGCGCACAGACCTCGCCCGCCTCCAGCGCCAGATCGACGCCGAAAAGTGCCTGCGTCGGCCCGTAGGAGGCAGTGATGTCTTTCAGTTCCAGCAGGCTCATGCCGCGTCCTCCTCGCCCAGATAGGCCACGCGGACCTGTGGGTCGGCCTTGATTTCCGCCGCCGTGCCGCTGGCGATGATGCGCCCGTAAACCAGCACCGAAATGCGATCGGCAAGCGCAAAGACCGCGTCCATGTCATGTTCCACCAGCAGGATCGGCGCCTCGGCCCGAAGGCCGTCGAGAAAGCCAGTCATCTCGCGCGAGCCACTTGCGCCAAGCCCGGCCATCGGTTCGTCCATCAGGAAGACCTTGGGCCGCAAAGTGAGCGCTACCGCGACCTCAAGCTGGCGGCGTTGGCCGTGCGACAGGTCCGAGGTGCGCTTGGCCGCGTGATCGGCCAGCCCCACCAGTTCCAGCGCGCGCATCGCCTCGGCCCGCAACGCCGCCTGCCGCATCACCGGGGCGAAGAAACGCATCACCCGGCCCGATTGGCCAAGCGCGCCCAGCACCGCGTTTTGCAGCACCGTGTACTCCATCGCCAACGAGGAGATCTGAAAGGTCCGCCCCAGCCCGGCCCGCGCCCGCTGCACGGTGCTGAGCGGCGTCACGTCCTGCCCCGCGAAATGCACCGAGCCACTGTCCGAGCGCAGCCCGCCCGCGATCTGCTTGATCAGCGTCGACTTGCCCGCCCCGTTGGGGCCGATGAGCGCATGGATCTCGCCCGGGCGCAGGGTGATGGAGACATCATCCGTGGCCTTCAAGGCGCCGAAGCTCTTGTGCAGGTTGCGCACGTCCAAAAGCACATCAGTCATCTGTTCAGTCATGGGCCACCTCCCGTCCGGCGACGAGGCCGATCATGCCGCCCCGGGCAAAGAGCACCACCATCAGCAGCAGAAAGCCGAGGTAGATGTGCCAGAACTCCGACAACCCGCCTAAGACATGCTCCAGCAAGATAAACAGCGCCGCCCCGGCCACCGGGCCAAAGAGCCGCCCCACCCCGCCGAGGATCACGAAGACCATGATCTCGCCAGAGGTGTGCCACGAGAACATCGTCGGGCTGACGAAACGGTTGAGATCGGCAAAAAGCGCGCCCGCAAGCCCCGTCACCGCGCCCGAGATGACAAAGGCCACCAGCCGCAGCCGGAAAGGTGCGAGGCCCACGGCCTCGACCCGCTCGGCATTCTGGCGTGCTGCCGAGAGTGCCAAGCCAAAGGGCGCGCGCGCCAGACGTCCCGCCATGAGCAGCACCAGCGCCAGCACGGCGAAGGCGATGGCAAAGAAGGTCAGCGGATCGAGCGTGTTCAGCCCCGGAAAGCCGTTGCGCACATAGATCGACAGCCCGTCCTCGCCGCCATAGGCCGGCCAGGAGATCGAGAAGTAGAAAAGCATCTGCCCAAAGGCGAGCGTGACCATGATGAAATAGACGCCCGAGGTACGCAAAGACAGCGCCCCGATCAGCAGTGCCGCCAGCGCGGAGACCACGATCGCCACAAGCCAGATGATGGGCATCGACTTGGTGCCCTCGATCAGGAAAGGGCTCCCCATGATCGGCGTGTAGCTCTGCGCATGGGCGGCAAGGATGCCCATGGCATAGCCGCCAAGACCGAAGAATGCCGCGTGACCGAAGCTCACCAGCCCGCCCAGACCAAGCGCGATGTTCAGCCCCACGCCGGCAAGGGCGAGGATCGCAGCCTTGGTGGCCAGCGTGATGATGAAAGGCTCGTCCAGCGCGAAGGCCGCCAGCGCCGTGACCGGCAGGAGCAGGAAGAGAAAGACGTTTACAAGTGTTTCGCGCATCATGGCTCAGGCCTCCCCAAACAGGCCGGTGGGTTTGAACAGAAGAACCCCCGCCATGAGAATGTAGATTGACATGGAAGCGAGCGAGGAGCCGACGGAAGTGGCCGCCGAGGCCTCCATGAAATTGGCAAAGATGAGCGGCAGCAGGACCGAGCCCAGCGTATCCGTCAGCCCCACCAGCAGCGCGCCGATCAGTGCGCCCTTGATCGAGCCGATGCCACCAATGACGATCACCACGAAGGCAAGGATCAGCACCGGCTCGCCCATGCCCACTTGCACCGACTGGATCGCGCCCACCAACGCTCCGGCAAGCCCCGCAAGGGCGGCCCCGAGCGCGAAGACCAGCGTGTAGAGCTTGGCGATATCGACGCCGAGCGCCGCGATCATCTCGCGGTCGGCCTCGCCCGCGCGGATCTGGATGCCGATGCGCGTGCGGGCGATCAGCAGGAAGAGACCGGCGGCGATGGCAAGGCCCACGCCGATGATGACGAGGCGGTAAAGCGGATACTGGATGCCGCCCGGCAGCGTCACCGGCCCCGCCAGCGCGGCGGGAATGTCGAGAAACAGCGGGAAGGAGCCAAAGAAGAACCGCGTGCCCTCGGAAAAGATCAGGATCAGCGCGAAGGTCGCCAGAACCTGATCGAGGTGGTCACGGTCGTACAGGCGGCGGATCACCGTCATCTCGATCAGACAGCCCGCCAATGCGGCAGCGGCAAGTGCGGCCACCAGCGCCAGAAGGAAGGACCCGGTGGCCGCCGCCACCGCCGCGGCGGCAAAGGCGCCAACCATGTAGAGCGAACCATGGGCGAGGTTGATCAACCCCATGACCCCGAAGATGAGCGTGAGCCCGGCGGCCATGAGAAACAACATGACCCCGGATTGGACCCCGTTCAGCACCTGTTCGACGAGCAGGATGAATGACATTTGGCAAAGCCTCCCGGCGCGCCGGACGAAGCCCGGCGTGAAAGCGTTGGTTTGTCGGCCCCGGGCGACCGAAGTCAGCGCCGGGGCCGCGCGGGATTACATCTTGCAGTCAGCCGCGTAGGCGTCAGCGTGATCGGTCAGCGAGGGGCCGATGAGCTTGTTGGTATAGACATCGCCCTCCTTGACCACTTCGCGCACGTAGTAGTCTTGGATCGGGTGGTTGTTGTTACCAAACGAGAATTTGCCCCGCACGCTGTCAAAATCAGCCTCTTTCAGCGCCGCGCCAAAGGCCTCGGCATCCGACACATCGGCCTTCTCCATCGCGCTCAGCAGCAGGTTCGCGGTGTCATAGCCTTGGCTTGCGTAGAGCGAGGGCAGACGGTCGTATTCCTCCTGAAAGGCTTCGACAAAGGTCTTGTTGGCCGCGTTGTCGAGATCCTTGTTCCACTGGCTGGTGTTCTTGATCCCAACAGCGGCTTCGCCCACGGCCTGAAGGATGCCCTGATCAAAGCTGAAGGCGGGCCCCACCACGGGCAGTTCCACGCCCGAATTGGCGTATTGCTTGAGGAAGGAAATCCCCATGCCGCCGGGCAGGAAGAAGAACACGCTGTCGGCGCCCGAGGCGCGGATCTGCGCGATCTCGGCGGCGTAGTCGGTCTGGCCCAGATCGGTATAGACCTCGCCCGCCGCTTCGCCCTCATAGGTGCGTTTGTATCCGGTCAACGCGTCCTTGCCCGCCGGATAGTTCGGCGCCAGCATGAAAGTGTTCGCGTAGCCCGCGTCGTTCGCATAGGCGCCCGCGGCCTCATGCAGGTTGTCGTTCTGCCATGCCACGTTGAAGTAAAGCGGGTTGCAGCCCTTGCCCGCCAGCGCGGAGGGTCCGGCGTTGGGCGAGAGGTAGAACTTGCCCTGCGCCGTCGCCGCCGGCACCACAGCCATGGCAAGGTTGGACCAGATGATGCCGGTCATGACGTCGACCTTCTCGGACTGGATCATCTTGTCGGCCAGCTGAACCGCGATCTCGGGCTTGCGCTGGTCGTCCTCGACCACGACCTCAAGGTTCTCGTTCCCGGCCATCTTGGTGGCCAGCAGGAACCCGTCGCGCACGTCGATGCCAAGGCCCGCGCCGCCGCCCGAAAGCGTTGTGATCATGCCGACCTTCACCTTGCCCTCTTCGGCCCATGCGCCGCCTGCCGCCAATGCCGCGACCGAGGCCGCCATCACCAGTGATTTCATCTTCATTTCAGTCTCCCTTGGTTGGTTTGGGCCTCTTTGCCGGGCCCGTTTTGTTGGATCGTTGTGCCAGCTTAACGCCTGCGCCTGATACTGTCAGGTCACCCGCGCGCGGGTCTTGTATTTTTCGTTGTCCCAGAGGCGGTTCTCCATCACGTCGCGGATGATCGCGACCGCTTTGGAGACATCCTCGGCGTCCAGATAAAGTGGCGTGAAGCCAAAGCGCATGATGTCGGGCGCGCGGAAGTCGCCAATAACGCCGCGGTCGATCACCGCCTGCATCGCGGCATAGCCCTCCTCGAAGCGGAAGGAGACTTGGCTGCCCCGCTCGGCGCTGCCCCGCGGGCTCGCCAGCGTCAGCTGCGGCACGTCGCGCTCGATCTCTTCGATGAACTGCTCCTGCAACGCCACCGAGGCCTCGCGCAGCGCCTGCATGTCGACATCGGCCCAAAGCTCCATCGCCACTTCCAGCGCGGTGAGCTGAATGACCGGCGGCGTGCCGACGCGCATCCGCTCGATCCCCCGCCCGGGCTGGTAGTTTTGCTCAAAGGCAAAGGGCTGGCGATGGCCCAGCCAGCCCGCCAGCGCCGGCTGCACCTCGTCTGCCAGATCGGGGCGGACGTAGATGAAGCCCGGCGCCCCCGGCCCGCCGTTGAGGTACTTGTAGGTGCAGCCCACGGCGAATTCGCAGTTGGAGCCTGCAAGGTCCACCGGCAGCGCGCCCGCGGAATGCGCCAGATCCCAAATCATCACCGCGCCATTGGCATGGGCCAGTTCGGTGATCGCCTTCATGTCGTGCTTGCGGCCGGTGCGGTAATCGACCTCCGTGAGCATCACGGCGGCGATGTCCTCGCCAATGGCCTCCGTCACCTCCTCGGGCGCCACGGTGCGCAGCTCATAGCCCTGCTCCAACAGCCCCACCAGCCCCTCGGCCATGTAGAGGTCCGATGGGAAGTTGCCGTTGTCCGACAGGATCACCTTGCGCCCGGGCCGCAGCTTCAGCGCCGAGGCCAGCGCCTGAAACACCTTGATCGAGAGCGTGTCGCCCATGACGACCGAACCCTCGGGCGCGCCGACGATCCCCGCCACCATATTGCCGACGCGGGCGGGCTGTTCCATCCAAGCGGCCTTGTTCCAGCCGCGGATCAGCATCTCGCCCCATTCGTCCGTGATCATTTCCTGCACCCGCGCCGCGGCGGCCTTCGGCAGCGGCCCCAGCGAGTTGCCGTCGAGGTAGATGACGCCCTCCGGCAGGACAAACTGATCTTTTTTCAAAACAGACACTTACAGTGCTCCTCTCACATGCCAAAGCTCGGGGAAGAGCTCCACTTCGAGCATTTTGCGCAGGTAGGTCACACCCGAGGTGCCGCCCGTACCGCGTTTGAATCCGATGATGCGTTCCACGGTGGTGACGTGGTTGAACCGCCAGCGGCGGAAATAATCCTCAAGATCAACGAGCTTCTCCGCCAATTCGTAAAGTTCCCAATGGGTTGCCGGGTCTTCATAAACCTTTTGCCAGAGGTCTTGCACCTCTTGCTTGGCCTCCCATGCACGCGGTTCGGGCTGGCCGGCAAGCGAGGGCACCCCCATCCGGTCGCAGAGCAGATCGACCGCCACCTGATAAAGGCTCGGCTGTTCCATCTCTGCCACGAGCGCCGCGTGCGGCTCGGGCGTATGTTCGTGCAGCTTGGTCAGCGCGGCGATGCGGTTGCCCAGAAGATATTCGATCAGCCGGTACTGGTAGGACTGGAAGCCCGAGGACGCGCCAAGGTAGGGGCGGAACTGCGTGTATTCGCTGGGCGTCATGGTGCGCAGCACGTCCCAAGCCGAATTGAGCTGCTCGAAGATCCGCGCGACCCGGGTCAACATCTTGAAACTGGGGCGCAAATCACCAGCCTGCAGGGCCTTGCGACAGGCCGTCAGCTCGTGGATCGCAAGCTTCATCCAAAGCTCGGACGTCTGGTGCTGGATGATGAACAGCAGCCCGTCATGCGCCATGTCGAGCGGATTCTCGGTGGTCAGGATCTGGTCCAGGCCGAGGTAATCGCCATAGGACTTGTCCTTGGCGAAATCCATCTTGGCGCCCTTGGAGGCTTCGTCGAACGTGCTCATGTGCCCTCTCTCAGCGCGAAACGCTGGATCTTGCCGGTCGCGGTCTTGGGCAGTTCCTTGATGAAACGGATGTCGCGCGGGTATTTGTAAGGCGCGATCGTCGCTTTAACATGATCCTGCAAGGTCTTGATGGTATTGGCATCTTCGGGCGTGCACTCAACCAGAACCACATGGGCCTGCACGATGGAGCCGCGGGCCTCGTCGGGCGCGGCGACCACGCCGCATTCGCTGACCCAAGGATGGCTCAGAAGCGCGGCTTCGACCTCCGGCCCGGCGATATTATAGCCCGAACTGATGATCATGTCGTCGTTGCGGGCGGCGAAATGCAGGTAGCCGTCTTCGTCCATGATGAAGCTGTCGCCGGTGATGTTCCAGCCGTCCTTGACGTAATCGGCCTGCCGCTTGTCGCCCAGATAGCGGCAACCGATCGGCCCGCGCACCGCAAGACGTCCCACCTCGCCGCGGGGCACCTCCTTGCCCTCCGCGTCGATCACCTTCGCCTCGTAGCCCGTCACGGGCTTGCCGGTACAGGCCGCGCGGTGATCGTCGAAGCGGTTGGAGATGAAGATATGCAGCATCTCCGTCGCCCCGATCCCGTCGAGCATGGGCTTGCCTGTCTTCTCCTGCCACTCGTGGTAGACTGGCGCGGGCAACGTCTCGCCTGCAGAGACGGCGGCACGCAGGCTGCTAAGGTCCGCGCCCTCTTCCATCGCCTGCATCATGGCGCGGTAGGCGGTGGGCGCGGTGAAACAGACCGTTGCTTTGTACTTCTCGATGATCTCGATCATGTTGGGCGGGCTGGCGGTCTCCAAAAGCGTCGCCGCGGCACCGAAGCGCAGCGGGAAGACGGCAAGGCCGCCAAGGCCGAAGGTAAAGGCCAAGGGCGGGGAGCCCACGAAGACATCCTCAGGCGTCACGTTCAGCACTTCGCGCGCATAGCCATCCGCAATGATCAGAAGATCACGGTGAAAATGCATTGTTGCCTTGGGGTTACCGGTGGTTCCTGATGTAAATCCGAGGAGTGCCACATCATCCTGCGCGGTGTCCACCGCCTCAAAATGAACCGGCTTTTCAAGCGCCAGACGGTCCAACTCGGCGTCGTGGTTGCTGGTACCGTCGAAGCCCGCGACGGTCTTGAGGAACTTCGAGGTCTTGGCGCAGGCCGTCATCTCATCCATCAGCCGCGTGTCGCAAAGCGCATGGGTGATTTCGGCCTTGTCAACGATGGCCGAAAGCTCACCCGCGCGCAGCATCGGCATGGTGTTGACCACCACCGCGCCTGCCTTGGTCGCCGCCAGCCAGCAGGCCACCATCGCGGGGTTGTTGGCCGAGCGGATCAGCACCCGGTTGCCGGGCTTCACGCCCAGATCCTCGACCAGTGCAGCGGCCAAACGGTTGGTCCAGTCCGACAACTCCTTGTAGGTCCGCCGCCGCCCGTTACCGATCAGCGCGGTATGGTCGCCGAACCCTTTTTCCACCATTTTATCAGTGAGTTCGACGCCGACGTTCAGCCGTTCGGGATAGTCGAAACGCTCCAGCAAAAGGCCCGGCCACTGGTCGAAGGGCGGCAGGTTGTCGCGGGCGAATGTGTCTTCATGTCCGGTCGGGTGCAGCTTCATGACATGGCTCCCAAAGTCTGTCGCGCGATGACAACACGTTGCACGTCCGACGCACCCTCGTAAATGCGCAAGGCCCTGATTTCACGGTAAAGTCGCTCGACTGCCTCCCCATTGCGCACACCATCGCCGCCGTGCAATTGAACCGCCTTGTCGATGACCTTTTGCGCCTGATCTGTGGCAAAAAGCTTGGCCATCGCGGCCTCGCGGGTGACGCGCGGTGCGCCGCTGTCCTTGGTCCAGGCAGCACGGTAGACCAACAGCGCCGCAGCATCGACGTCGAGCGCCATGTCCGCGATATGGCCCTGCACCATCTGCAACTCGCTCAAGGGCGCGCCCTGCACCTGACGGCTGGTCACGCGGGTAAGCGCCTCGTCCAGCGCGCGGCGGGCAAAGCCCAAAGCGGCGGCGGCCACGGTAGAGCGGAAAACGTCGAGCACCGACATGGCGATGGCAAAGCCGCGCCCCGCCTCGCCCAGAAGCGCCGAGCCGGGCAGTTTCACGCCGTTGAAATGCAGCGTCGCCAGCGGGTGCGGTGCCATGACCTCGAGCCGTTCCTCGACCTTTAGCCCCGGCGTGTCGGCGGGCACGATAAAGGCGGAAAGCCCCTTGGCGCCCGGCGCCTCCCCGGTGCGCGCAAAGACAGTGTAGACATCCGCGATGCCGCCGTTGGAAATCCATGTCTTGCGCCCGTCGAGCACATAGCCGTTGCCGTCGCGCGTGGCGGTCATGGTGGAATTGGCCACGTCCGAGCCGGACTGCGGCTCGGTCAGGGCAAAGGCCGAGATCGCCTGCCCCGAACGGGTCTTCGGCAGCCATTCGGCCTTCTGCTCATCGGTCCCGAAGAGCGAGATCGCCCCGGTACCAAGTCCCTGCATCGCAAAGGAGAAATCCGCCAGCCCGTCGTGCCGCGCCAGTGTTTCGCGGATCAGGCAGAGGGTGCGCACGTCGAGCACCTCGTCACCTTCCGCACCGCTGTGGCGCAGCCAGCCGTCCTGCCCCATCATCGTCACCAGATCACGGCAGGCCCCGTCGGTGTCGCCGTGATCCACGTTCTTCAGTTCGCGCTTGGCCCAGTCATCGAGCTTCAGCGCCAACTCCTTGTGGCGCGGCTCGAAAAAGGGCCAGTCGAGAAAACTTGTGTCAGCCATGGTTACGCCTCCCCGCGTGTTATCTTTTGGCTTTCGTATTCGGCTCAGTCCCCTTCGAAGACCGGGCGTTCCTTGGCGACGAAGGCGTTGTAGGCCCGCTCGAAGTCGCCGGTCTGCATGCAGATCGCCTGCGCCTGCGCCTCGGCCTCGATCGCCTGTTCGATCGACATGGCCCATTCCTGCGCCAGCATCGTCTTGGTCATCATATGCGCGAAATTGGGGCCGGCCTGGATTTTCTTGGCCAGTGTCATGGCTTCGCCTTCCAGCGTTTCGCCCGTTACCAAGCGGTTGTAGAAGCCCCAGCGTTCGCCTTCTTCTGCTGACATCGAGCGGCCTGTGTAAAGCAGTTCCGCCGCCCGTGTCTGGCCGATGATGCGCGGCAGGATCGCGCAGGCGCCCATGTCGCAGCCGGCAAGGCCCACGCGGGTGAAGAGGAAAGCCGCCTTGGCCTCCGCCGTCGCCAGCCGCAGGTCCGAGGCCATGGCAATGATCGCGCCCGCGCCGACGCAGACACCGTCGACGGCGGCGATCACCGGCTTACCGCAATTCACGATGGCCTTGACCAGATCGCCGGTCATGCGGGTGAATTGCAGCAGCTCTTTCATGTTCATCTTGGTCAAAGGGCCAATGATATCATGCACATCCCCGCCGGAGCTAAAGTTACCCCCGTTGGAGCCGAAGATCACCACGTCGACGTCATCGGCATAGACCAGATCGCGGAACCAGTCGCGCAGCTCGGCGTAGCTGTCGAAGGTCAGCGGGTTCTTGCGGTCGGGCCGGTCGAGCCGCACGGTGGCGATCCGGTCTTTGATCTCGCATTGAAAATGCGTCACATCACTGCGCATTGGCTTTTTCCTCTTCTTCCGTTTGGGCGGCGAAGGCTTGTAGGCGGGCCGCCATGGCGCGGGCTTCCTCGGAGGAGATTCCGCGCAGTTTTTCGTTGATCCAGTCTTCATGCGCCTGCGCTTGGCGGGCGAATTGCGCCGCCCCCTCAGGCGTCAGCCGCAGCATCATCGCGCGCCGGTCGCCCGGCACGGGGATGCGCTCCACCAGCCCCTCTTCGCTGAGGCGGTCGGCGATGCCGGTGACATTGCCGTTAGACACCCGCAGCACGCCGGAAAGCTGGCTCATCTTCAGCCCCTCGGGATGGCGCGAGAGGGCCGACATCACATCGAAACGCGGCAGCGTGGTGTTATGCTCGCGCCGCAGCCTGTCGCGCAACTCCTGCTCCAGCCCGCGCACCACTTTCAGCAGCCGCAGCCAGAGCCGGACGCGATCCTTGGCCGCGTTGCTCACACCTCGCCCCCCGATAGCGCCAGCGCGTGGCCGTTGACCGAGGCCGCGGCGTCCGACAGCAGGTAGAGCACGGCGCCAGCGACCTCGGAGGTCTCCACGAAACGGTTCTGCGGGCTGGCGCGTTTCAGCAGGGCGCGGGCCTCCTCGGCGTTCTTGCCGGTGGTTTTGGTGATATTCTCGACCGAGCGTTCCAGAAGCGGCGTGTCGATGAAACCGGGGCAGATCGCGTTCACCGTGATGCCCGTGCGCGCGAGTTCCAGCGCCAGCGCGCGGGTGAGGCCGACGACACCGTGTTTCGCCGCGACATAGCCCGCGACATATGGGTAACCCTTGAGGCCCGCGGTGGAGGCCACGGCGATGAGCCGCCCCTGCCCGGCCTCCTTCATTTCCGCCAGTGCCGCCTGCCAGACGTTGAAGACGCCGGTGACATTGACCGCCATCATGTCGGTCATGTCCTGCGCGGTGATCTTGTGAAAAGGCGCGGAATGGGCGGCGCCTGCATTGGCGACGACGCCGGTGATGGGGCCATTCTCGGCGCGCGCGGCGGCGAAGGCGGCCTGCACCGCCTCCGGACCGGTCACGTCGCAGGTCTGGAACGGCAACCCCTGCTCGCGCAGCGGCGCTTCGCGGCGGCCCATGATGGTCACCTTGGCGCCGGTGGCGGCCACCGCATGGGCGATCTCGGCCCCCACGCCGGTGCCGCCGCCGGTGATGACGATATGGCTCATACCTTCTCCATTTCCGCGGCACGGTCCGCCAAACGCCATGCTTGATCGCGGCCCGGGCCGTAGGGCAGCGGCCAGTCGGCGTGGCGGTCGCCGATGGCGGCGGCGGCGTGCAGGGTCCAATAGGGATCGGCCAGATGCGGGCGGGCGAGGCAGACCAGATCGGCGCGGCCCGCCATGAGGATCGAGTTCACGTGATCGGCCTCGTAGATATTGCCCACGGCCATGGTCTTGATCCCGCCGTCGTTACGGATGCGGTCGCTGAAGGGCGTCTGGAACATGCGGCCATAGACCGGCTTGGCCTGTTTCGAGGTCTGGCCCGCCGACACGTCGATGATGTCGGCCCCGGCCTCACTGAACATGCGCGCGATCTCGACCGCTTCTTCGGGCGTGACGCCGTCTTCCTCGACCCAATCGTTGGCCGAGATACGCACCGCCATCGGCTTTTCCTCGGGCCATGCGTCGCGCATCGCTTTGAAGACCTCCAGCGGGTAGCGCATGCGGTTTTCCAAGCTGCCGCCGTATTCGTCTTCGCGCTGGTTCGACAGGGGCGAGATGAAGGACGAGATCAGGTAGCCATGGGCCGCGTGCAGTTCGATCATGTCGAAATTGGCGCGCTCCGCCATGCGGGCAGCCTCAACAAATTCGTCGCGGATCTGGTCCATATCCGCGCGTGTCGCTTCCTTCGGCACGGCGTTGTTTTCCGACCACGGGATCGGCGAGGCCGAGATGATCTCCCAATTGCCCGCTTTCAGCGGCGCGTCCATCTCCTCCCAGCCCAGCTGGGTCGAGCCCTTGCGGCCCGAGTGGCCGATCTGGCAGCAGATCTTGGCGTCGGTCTCGGCATGGACAAAATCCGTGAGCCGCTTCCACGCCGCCTCATGCTCGGGCGCGTAGAGGCCGGGGCAGCCCGGCGTGATCCGACCCTCGGGGGAGACGCAGGTCATCTCGGTATAGACCAGTCCCGCGCCGCCCTTGGCGCGTTCGGCGTAATGGATGAGATGCCAGTCGGTGGGGCAGCCGTCGACGGCCTTGTACTGGGCCATGGGCGAGACGACGATGCGGTTCTCGAGTTTCATGTCGCGCAGGCGGAAGGGCGCGAACATCGGGGCACGGATCGGGCCATTCGTGTCGGCGCCGGCCTGTTCGAGGAACCATTTCTCGGCCCCCTCAAGCCATTTGGGGTCCCGCTCGCGCAGGTTCTCGTGGCTGATCCGCTGGCTGCGCGTCAGCATGGAATAATTCAACTGCACCGGGTCGAGATCAAGATAGCGCTCCACATCCTCGAACCATTCAACCGAGTTGCGCGCCGCCGATTGCAGGCGCAGCACCTCAAGGCGGCGGGCCTCCTCGTATTTCTCGAAGGCCGTCGGCAGATCGGCGTCGTCGGTGACGTGTTTCGCGAGCGAGATCGCCGATTCCAGCGCCAGTTTCGTGCCCGAGCCGATCGAGAAATGCGCCGTGGCCGAGGCATCGCCCAGCAGCACGACGTTCTCGTGGCTCCACTTCTCGCAAAGCACGCGCGGGAACTTGATCCAAGCCGAGCCGCGGATGTGGCTGGCGTTGGTCATCAGCTTGTGCCCGTCAAGATGGTCTTTGAAGATCTCCTCGCAGATCGCGATGGTCTCTTCCTGCGTCTTCTCGCCGAAACCGTAGGCGTCGAAGGTCTCTTGGCTGCATTCGACGATGAAAGTCGCGGTGTCCTTGTCGAATTGGTAGGCGTGGACCCAGATCCAGCCCTTGTCGGTATTCTCGAATATGAAGGTGAAGGCGTTGTCGAACTTCTGATGCGTGCCGAGCCAGACGAAGGGGCAGCGGCGCACGTCGATGTCGGGCTTGAAAGTGTCCTCGAACTCCATCCGGGTCTTGGAGTTCAGCCCGTCCGAGGCGACAACCAGATCGTAGTCGTCCATGTATTCCGATGCGGCCTTGACCTCGGTCTCGAACTGCAGGTTCACACCCAATTGGCGGGCCCGCTCCTGCAAGATCAGCAACAGGCGCTTGCGCCCGATCCCGCAGAAGCCATGGCCGGAGCTGAGGATCGTGTTGCCCTTGTGGTGCAGCGCGATGTCGTCCCAATAGGCGAAGTGGCTGCGGATTTCCTTGGCCGAGACGGGATCATTGGCCTCGAGATTGTCCAGCGTCTCGTCCGAGAGCACGACGCCCCAGCCGAAGGTGTCATCGGGGCGGTTGCGCTCAAGCACGGTGACATCGGCCTCTGGCTGGCGCAGCTTGAGAGAGATCGCGAAGTACAGCCCCGCAGGACCGCCGCCAAGACAGATTGCACGCATCGAAATTCCCCTCTGGTTCGCTTTGGAAGGGAGCCTAGGGCGAGTCGCTTTTTCGTTCAAGAATAAATATTTTAGGCTTGAAGCAAATCGGTGGTTCGTCTGTTTGCACGGAGCGGACGCGTTGAACCCGCAGGCCATAGGGCCTATGCCGTCGGGACATTCCACGACGGGGGCAGCGCGATGACGGGTTTGAGCAATGCAGATTGGCTGGCGGTAGAGGTTCACGAGGCGCGTTTGCAGGTCTGGGCCATGCAGGGCGCATCGGTGCTTGAGAGCGCCACGAGCGATGGCGAGACTGCCGAACCCGGCGACCTCGCGGCCTTCGACGCCGCGCTCGCTAAGCTCACCGCGCCGTGGCAACTGCTCCGCCTGCCGGTCTTCGTCGCTGGCATGCCCGCAGGCGGGACCGATGCCGCGCCGCGCATGGTGCCCTGCACCGCCACGGCTGAACGCACAACGGCTGTCGTCACCGACAACTTCGATCTTCAGGTCATCCCACCCCTGCGCCAGCAGACCCCCAGCGGTCTGCTGCAAGGGGCCGAAACGCGCATCGCGGGGTTTCTGAGCCTCAACAAAGACTGGGACGGGGTGATCTGCCTGCCCGGAGCCACGTCAGTCTGGGCGCAGATCAGCGCGGGCGAGGTGGTGAGTTTTCAGACCTTCCTGACCGGGGAATTGCTGGGCCTTTTGGGCGATGGCACCCCTGCCGAGGGCACGGCGCTGGACGACACGGCTTTTGACGACGCGCTCAGCGATGGGCTGTCGCGGCCCGAGCGTATGGCGGGGCGGCTGGCCTCTATCCGGGCCGAACTGGCCTTGCAAGACATCCCGCCACCCACCGCAGAGGCGCGGCTAGCGGGCACATTGATCGGGGCGGAACTGGCGGCGGCGCGGGCCTATTGGCTGGGGCAAACGCTGGCGGTGATCGGCACGGGCGGGGCTGTGCCGCTTTATCTGCGGGCGTTGTCGCAACAGGGCGCACCGGCGACCGAGGCCGATGGCAGCCGCATGGCGCTGGCGGGGATCTGCGCGGTGCGGCGGGCGGTTAACGGGGGATAGCCCCTGCCCGCCCGCACTTTTCCAGTCAGTCTTTCTTTTCCCCGTCGGTCTTTTTCTGCATGTCCAGATTGACGAGATCTTCGAGCATGTCGAGCAGGTCTTCCATCCGCTGCTTGCCGAAACGCGCCTCGAAGTCAGAGAACAGCGCCGCCGCATCGCCCGCGTGGTCTTGGATCACCTGACGGCCCTGATCGGTGATGGTGACGATGGATTTGCGCCCGTCATCGGGATCGCTGGCACGGCTGAGCAGCCCCTCCTCCTCCATCGCGCGCAGCATGCGGGTCAGGCTCGGCAGCAGCAGACAGGCCTGCTGCGCCAGTGCGGTCTGCTCCATCGGGCCGGATTCTTCGACCACGCGCAGCACGCGGAACTTCTGTTCCGAGATGCCACTTTCGTTCAAGATCTCGCGGATCGGCCCCATCACCCTTTCCCGCGCGCGCAAAAGCGCAATCGGAAGGGAGCGGGCAGTGCGGCGCAGGGGGGGCATTGGGGCCATTCTTGACGGTTTCCTGATCGCTACTTACCAAGTCAAAGACCGCCCAAAAGGGCGTGACGACCACCATAGCCGCTGCGACAACATTCTTGAAGAGGTCAAGCCCAGCGGAACAACAGTGAGACAATACAACAACATGGGGCAGGAAATGCGGATGACAACCAGAATTCCACAGCAAGGGAGCGGCGCATGAATTGGGAGGATTTCCGGCATTGGGGCCGCCGCGCCGCCGATTGGGCCGCCGATTACCACGCAGGTCTGCGCAACCGCCCGGTGCGCGCGCAAGTGGCCCCCGGCGCGTTGCTTTCCGCCCTGCCCGATGCCCCGCCCGAAGGGGCCGAGGCGATGCAGGCGATCTTCGACGATTTCGAACAGACCCTCATGCCCGGCATGACCCATTGGCAGCACCCCCGCTTCTTTGCCTATTTCCCGGCCAATGCTGCGCCGGTCTCGGTGCTGGCGGAATATTTCGTCTCTGCCATCGCGGCGCAATGCATGCTGTGGCAGACCTCTCCGGCAGCGACGGAGTTGGAGACCCGCGTTTGCGATTGGATGCGTCAGGCGATCGGCCTGCCGGATGGCTTCACCGGGGTGATCCAAGACAGCGCCAGTTCCGCCACGCTTTGTGCCGTGCTGACCATGCGCGAACGCGCGCTTGATTGGCAGGGCAACCGCGCGGGGTTGTCGGGCCAGCCGCGCCTGCGGGTCTATTGCTCGGCAGAGGTGCATACCTCGGTCGACCGGGCCATCTGGATCGCGGGGCTGGGCGAAGAGAACCTTGTCCGCATTCCGACCCAAGGGGCGAGCCGCGCGATGGATGCCGAAGCGCTCCGCGCCGCCATCGCCGCCGACCGCGCGGCGGGGCATCTGCCTGCGGGCATCATCGCCTGCACCGGCGGCACCAGCGCGGGGGCCAGCGATGACATTGCCGCCGTGATGGATGTGGCCGAGGCCGAAGGGCTCTACACCCATGTCGACGCCGCTTGGGCCGGGTCGGCGATGATCTGTCCTGAATTCCGCAGCCTCTGGGCCGGCGTCGAACGGGCCGACTCGGTTGTGATGAACCCGCATAAATGGCTGGGGGCGCAGTTTGACTGCACGACGCATTTCCTGCGCAATCCCGATGATCTGGTGCGTACCTTGGCGATTCAGCCGGAGTATCTGAAGACCCATGGCGCGGATGGCGTGGTGAACTATTCCGAATGGTCCGTGCCGCTGGGCCGCCGTTTCCGCGCGCTCAAACTTTGGTTCCTGATCCGCGCCCATGGGCTGGAGGGGCTGCGCGAGATGATCCGCAACCATGTGACATGGGCGCAAGATTTGGCCGCCCGGCTGGACGCGACGGAGGGGTTCGAGACAGTGACTCAGCCGATGCTCTCGCTCTTCACCTTCCGCCATCTCGGTGCCGCAGATCTCGATGCCCATAACCAAGACCTGCTGAACCGGATCAACGACGACGGGCGCATTTACCTGACCCAGACCCGGATCGACGGAGCATTCGTGATCCGCTTTCAGGCAGGTGCTTTCACCGCCACGGCCGAAGATGTAGCCATGGCCTATGACGTGATCACCGAATTGGCCGGGACTTAGGGCGCGATCAGGGTGACGTCCGGCATGGCGCGGATGACCTCAACATCCGCGTCATAGATCGCCGTCATCCGCTCGACCAATTCCTCGGTCCAGCCGGGCATGTCGAGCTCTTCTTCGATCTCTTCCTCCAGCGCGTATTTGTCGAGGAACGCGGTGATCACGCGGCGCTTCTGCGCCTCGGACATATCGGGGTGGGTGTCGAGATAGCCGCGAAAGCGTTTCATCCCCTCCTCCGACATGATCGTCTGCAAAAGATCGAAACCGCCCTTGATCTTGGTCTCGGGCGCCAGCCCCGCCATCTCGCGAATGATCTGCGCCCAGATCAGCGGCGCGTCTTCATTGCACCACAGGGTGATGGGAATCCCCGGCGCCGCTTCGCGCAGCTGGCCGATCGTCTCGGACCAACGCAGGTCCTCCGGCCCCCGCTCCCCCCAGAACGCGGCCGAGGTTTTATCCGCCGCTTTCTCGTAAAGCACCGGCGCGAGGGAGGCGGGATTGCGGATCGCCATAAAGATGCGAATCTCATCTTCGGGGAAAAGCTGCGCCATGCGCAGCATGCGCACGGCGGCGGCGGGATAAAGCACGCCTTCTTGCAGGGCCGTGGCAGGCGAGCGGAAGAAATTCGCATCCGACAGGATCACCCGGCTGGCTGTCCCATCATCGAGGATCGCATCCAGCAAAACGTCCCGCGCCACCTCCGACGGCTCCGCCTTATGCATCGCGTTGAGCGTGTCGCGGAACAGGTTGCGATAGGTGCTAGGCCCGGGCACTTTGACGCCCGTCTTGGCGAAATCGTCCTGATTGCGCAGCAGGCATTTCAGCAGCCGCTCGTCTTCCGTGAAATGAACACCTGTGTGCAAAACGAGCTGCATGATACTCCGCTCACCCTTGAAATTCTCGGCGTTGAATAGCCCGTCCCGGCGCGCGTGTAAAATCCGAAAGAAACTCGCACTTCCCCTCTTGCACCCCTCGGCTCCTTTCTCTAAATGAGCCCTCAGTGCCCCTATAGCTCAGCTGGTAGAGCAACTGATTTGTAATCAGTAGGTCCGCGGTTCGAGTCCGTGTGGGGGCACCACTTATCTCTTTAAATCATACGCTGATCCGCTGCCGTTGCGTGCTAGTTTACGCCTGCCTACAGGCGCGACCAAGCCGCCCGATGGCCCCGCGCCCCCGCCGCATTCGGCAGACGCGGGGCCGTGGCCCCTAGCCCATCCGCTTAGAGCTGTAGCTGCCGGGCGATGCGGGAAAGACCACGGTTTTATTGCCGTTCAGAAACACCCGGTGGTGGGCATGAGCGTGAATCGCGCGCGCCAAAACACTCGCCTCCACATCGCGACCGAGCGAGACATAATCCGAGGCGCTTTGCGCATGGGTGATGCGCACGATGTCCTGTTCGATGATCGGCCCCTCGTCCAGATCGGCGGTGACGTAATGCGACGTGGCACCGATCAATTTCACGCCCCGTTCATAGGCCTGCTTGTAAGGGTTCGCCCCTTTGAAGGACGGCAGGAAGGAATGGTGAATATTGATGATCCGCCCCGACATCTTTTGGCACATGGCGTCCGACAGAATCTGCATGTAGCGCGCCAGCACGATCAACTCGGCGCCGGTTTCCTCAACGACGTCCATGATCCGCGCTTCGGCCCGCTGTTTGTTCTCCTTCGTCACCTTGATGCAGTGAAATGGAATGTCGTGGTTCGCCACGACCTTTTGATAGTCCATATGGTTCGAGATCACGGCGACGATCTCAATCGGGAGCGCGCCGATGCGCACCCGGTAGAGAAGATCGTTCAGGCAGTGCCCAAAGCGCGAGACCATGACCACGACCTTCATCGTGGTGTCTTGGTCGTGGAATTCATAGGTCATGTCAAAGGGTTCCGCGACCGCTGTGAACCCTTCGCACAGGCTTTCAAGCGTGGCACCGGTTTCGGCCTCGGCGCTGATGCGCATGAAGAACTGGCCGTTTTCGGTGTCGTCGAACTGCGCGCTGTCGGTGATGTTGCAGCCGGTTTCGGCGATGTAATTGGCGATGGCGGCAACGATCCCGCGTTGCGAGGGGCAGGTCACGGTCAGGCAGAACTTGGTCATGGGCGGTCCTTAGGGGGGTTGGTCGGGGCGGCAGGGCTTGCGTCGCTTACTCTACCGTTTGCAGGCTCCACGCGGGAAGGCAAGCGATAGCGCGCGTATGACGGGGGTCGCCCATGCCTAGATCAACAGCCCTGTCTAGGTGCCGTTTTCCTATGCGCATCAATGTTGATCATCCGCCAAAAAACGGGCGGCGGCGCATCAAAATGCACCGCCACTCCGACACGCACTATCGACCTATTGAATGCCGACCCTGAATTGCACGGCCCCGGTCTCTCCCGGCAACATCTGGCCCGTGCAATTCCACTCGATCGTTCCGGCATAGCTGGCCACATTGCTTGCCGGCACCACCAGATCACAGCTGAGGTTGGGCGAGACTTGTTGCGGATCGACGATAGGCTCCGACAGCTGCGTATAGGGCGGGGTTCTATCGTAGATCTTGACGTTCGACGCCTGCGTGGTCGCGTTGTTTTGCAGATAGATGCGGTACAGAAGGATATCGTTCACACTGCCGAGGTTGGTCGTGCCCTCCCCAGTGCCTTGGGTCTCATTCTCGACCGTTTTGCGCAGTTCGATCTGGGTGGAACGCCCCCCAACCAAAACCTCATCGGTATTGCTGGCCGAACTGGTCACCGTGGTCCGGGCGAATGCCGTGGTCGCTAGGACTTGATAGACGTAAGTACTGCCCTGCCCAGCGCCCGAACCGGCTGATACCCGTGAGACGATACAGATGGTCTCCCCCGTGGTGACGGCGATGGGGCCGGTGATCGGACCGTCGACGCTATCGTCACAGCCGATATCTTGGCACAGCGCCGCGCTGAACGCGCCGGTGGGGGTCGAAGTGGCACCGGCGTAGGAGAAGGTCACCTGCCCGTCTGAGGTGGCGGTATAGATATGCGGCAGGGTCGCAACCTGCCCCTGTGCGACGGTCGTGGTCCGGTCGTTGGACAGGCTGGGCAGTTGGAGCAGTCCGATGTCCAACCCCATGCGATTGCCGAAAGCCTCGGGCGTGAAGGTGAATTCACCGTCATGCGGGTTGGTGTCGACCAAATCGGGCAGGCCGGTCGTCGCTTCCGAGATCGCCCGGTAGTCATTCGCCGGGATCGCGCGAATCGTGATCGGACCGCTGTAGCTGCCAGAGAGCCCATAGCTCCAAGTGCCATCCGTCGCGAGACCGGGGGTCGCCAGTACCGCACCGCCACTGTCGAGAATCTCCAACACCGCCGAGGATGCCCCCCCTTCACTGCCGTTGCGCAGGGCGTCATGGGCGGTGCCGCCATCTGCCCCATTGTCGATAAAGACACGGCCCGTCAAAATCCGCTCTCCGGTGACGAGGGTCACGGAATAGGAGGCTTCGTCATCGTCGGGCAGTTGGTCGAACAGGTCATCGGTCAGCGGCCCCGTGCTGGGATCGCTGTCGGGATCGGGCAGAGAGCTATAGATGATCTCGGCCTGATTGGTGAAATCACCGCTGCCCAGCACCGTGGTGGTGATCGTCAGGGTCTCGCTCTCTCCGCTGAGCAGTTCATCCACGAACCACAAGCCCGTGTCGGGGTCATAGGTATCCCCTGTCGCGGGTGCATCGTCCGAGACATAGGCGAAACCGCTTGGAATCTGGTCGATCACCTTGACCCCCGAGGGCGAGCCACCGCTGACATTGGTGATGGTGATGATCCAATCGATGGTATCCCCTTCTGACACATTGGTGATCGGCGTGGTCGTCCCGGTAGCGGCGGCGATTTTGCTGAGTTCGAGGTCACTGCCTGCGGGATCGAAGCCAAAGTCTTGGTCACTGGTCACGCTATTGCCGGAGACAGGAACGCCAAGCAGCGGGTTGGACGTGCCGATGGTCAGCCCCGAAGGCAGATCGGGGTCCGCCTCGTTCAATGCGACACGGTAGGTCGTGTTCACCATCAACTCCCCAACCGCATAGGTGCCATCGGCCAAGGTATCCGTGGTTACTAGAAAGATGTCATCGGCGGTATTGGCCGGGGTGCCATTGTCGGCATAGACCGAGATGCCCACACCCGCGCCGAAATTGGTCTCCCCATTGTCTTTCACGTCCGAAGCATCCGCGTCCTCGTAGATGTTGCCCGAGATGCCCCCCAATGGGATCGGTGCGGCCCCCCGGCAAGAGATGCCATCGCTGCGCCCGCCCTCATCGACCGGAATGCCGGATACCAGTTGCGGCACACCTGTCGCCGTTGAAATGGCGAAGAGGTTGTTGGTGGTGTTGGAATAGCCATAGAGCCTGCCGTCACGGTCGAACCAGAGCGCGTCGAACATGCCCGCATAGACGGCAGGGCCGATCGCTTGAGGTGTCACGCTCCCCGGGGTGCCGTTGTTGACCGCTGCGCGGAACAGGAAGCCTGAGTTTCTGTCGATCCCATACATGATGCCGTCAACGGGGTTGAAGGCGAGGTCTTCGGGATTGACGCCGATGGTGAGGTTGATCTCGCCCAGAACGATGGGCGTGGCGGGATTGGTCAGATCGACGATCTGCCATGTATTTTGATCAACCTCGTAGATCAGCCGCCCATTCGGCAGGATATCCCCGGCATTCAACGCATCCTCCGCACCAGAAATATTGCCGAAATCCGAGATATCCCCCGCCCCGTCGATCCGGTAGAGCCGTCGGCTGTTCTGATCGACGCCGTAGATATAGCCGTCCAGCGCGTTATAGCCCCACGCGCCGTCGCGGTTCTGTCCGGTGCTGCCCGAGGTCTCAACCGTCGTGGCATAGCTCCCCCCACCATCGCGGAAGGTCATACGCCTCAGCGCAGAGGGGCTGTCGACGATGGCATAGAGCGAAGCATCGCAGACCAGCGGCGGCGGATCGCTTGAGATGGTAAGCGGATAATCCTCCACCTCCCCCTCAAAAGCTGTGACAAGGCCGGTGCTGTCGGTCGACCAGCGAAAGCGGGCATAGGTGGGCAGTGTCGTTGCCCCCGCGGGAACCGCTACTTCGAACAGGATCGTGCCATTGCTGAGGCCGTCCTTGTCCTGCGGGCCGCCGTCTTGCAGGTCCACCGCCACCTGCTCCCCGGCTTGGTCAAAGGTGCCATCGCCATCGAAGTCGATAAAGGCCTGCAGATATGACGACCCCGGCGCGGCGATCAGATCACTGACTGTCACCGTGATCTCGGCCAGACCACCACGGTAGAATTGCGGCAGGATCACCCCGTCCTCATCATCCGACCCGTCGGCATCATCCCCCGTGGCCCCGATGGAGTTCTGCGTCAGTAGATCGATATCCGGCGGGGTGCTGCCCAGATAGACCTCAGGCGCGCCCGGGCCTTCGATGATATGCTGCGGATCGCCATAGCTCGCCGGGGCATCGCCCCGGTCGGCGTCGGGCGGTGTCTTGATGGTGATGCCATAGTCTTCGACCTCCCCATCCGGGGCGGGGGTGATCGCATCGAGCCCCGCGGTCGAAGACCAGCGCAGTCGGACGAAGGTCGGGGTCAGAACGGCGGTGACCGGCACGCTGACGGGGAATGAAATCTCACCATTCACCACCCCGTCGAGGTCTTGCGCCCCGCCGTCTTGGATATCTGTCGCAACCTGATCGCCAAGGAAGAGGCCATCGCCGCCGAAATCGACGAAAGCCTGCAGATAGCCGGTGCCGGGGGTGGGTTCGTTGACCACCACGGTCACCGTGCGGGTCAGATCGCCATAGAGCTGGGGAAAGCTCTCTTCGCTTTCGTCATCCTTACCGTCGAGGTCATCGCCGGTGCCATCGACGGAATGCTGCGCCGAGCCATCGCCGTCACCGTTGAGCGCGCCGATCCAATATTGCGCGGTGTCCGCGTGCTGCGGATCGCCATAGGTGACCGGCGCATCCCCCCGGTCGGGGCCGGAGCCTGCGTAGATCGTCGTGGGATCATCACGCCCTTCGCCCGGCCCGTTCGACGCCACGCCATCCCCGTCACCGGGGTTCTCGGAATCCGACAGGTCCGAGACTGCTGTCCCGCCCGGTGCCTGGGCCGTGACCTCCGCCTGGTTGCTGATCGTGGTGTCCAGATCCTCAGGCACCAGCGTGTAAGTCGCCGTATAGACGGCCTTCTCCCCGACCAGCAGCGTGCCTTCGGGCGACAGCGACGTGGCGGCCTGAAAGGTGATCACCGGGGGCACGCCTTTGCCGCTGAACTGCGTCTCGGCAAGCTGCACATTGGTGAGATCGACATTGCCGAAGTTCTCAGCGGTAAAGACATAGGCAATCGTCTCACCCGGATCAGCATAGCCGTTGAGGTTGGTATCGACCAATTGTGCCAATTTCAGCAAACCGACAGAGCCCACATCGATCGAGACCTGCGCGGGCGCGGAATAGGCCCGCGGCTCATTCGGCAGGATGATGGGCGATTGATAGCGGTAGCTGATCGGCGTCGGCGCGGCAAAGAAGGCGACGAAGGGGGTAAAGGTCAATTCCCCGGTCAGGTCGTCATAGCTCCATGTGCCCTCCCCCAGAATGTCAAAACCCACCCGGTGGCCTTCGGAATCGGTCACGATGTTCTGCGCGCCGGCAGGGGGGATCAGATCGACAGCCTGTTTCGCATATTCGCTAGGCTGGCCCGAATTATTGGCCGGCGCATTGTTGTTTTCCGTCGCGACACTGTCGTTGAACAGGATGTTGACCACCACAGGCTCGCTCAACACCTGCTCTTTCAGATCGTCCTGCAAAACGGGTGCTTTGAAGTCACCGCATTGCAGGTCATAGGTCTGCGCTTCGTCATAGGTCGGATTGGCGAGCCGGACGAGGAAGCCCCTGTTGGCAGTTCGACCAAAGCGAAAGGTCGAAGTCTGCGGATAGAAGATTTCAAGCCCCGATACCGGCTGGTTGCTATAGTTGCGGTCCCCGGCGAGATAGAACACCTCTGTCCCAAGGTTCGCATCCGGCCCTTCGATATAGCCGCGATAGGTCGTCGCGCTGCGGTCGATGCGGACATATTCAACCGTGCCGTCGCAGATGTTCACATAGACCTGCTCATTCAACGGACCGTCGATATCATTAATCTGAAAGAAAACATCCGCCACCACCGGCACCCCGCCGGTATTGGTCGTGATGTTATGGGTGCCTGCTTCATAGAGGTAGAAATCCATGAAATGCGGGTCTTGCCCGGTCGAGGTAATCTGGATTTGCCCATTGCCCGAGGCGAAAATATGATCCCGCCCGGCAAAGGCCATTTCACCGACGATATCGACCGACACCCCGCCAACCGTGCCCGCGTTGCGCCACAAGGCCCGCTCGCCCACCCCCGCCCCGATCACGGTGGGCGCGGCGACGGGATTGAGAATGAGCTGCTGCGCCAAGGCGGCTCTGGTCAGCAAAGCCAACAAGAACAATGTCCAAAACGATGCCGCGATCATCCGAAGCCAAGGCCCCTGCCCTGCCAAGGCCCAAAGGCGGCGCAAGTGCTGCGCCGTGAACGTGCCGAGAAAATAAGTGTAAAAATGCATATCTTTGCTCACAACCTTTTAAGACACAGCTTAGCGACGAAGCGGGTTCTGAGGACTTACGCAGAAAGGTATTAAGATATGCTTCCGGTTATACGGGCGGTGAAGGGATAGGTGGTGGTCGCTCTTGTGCATATGCCTCTGTGCCTTAGCAGGGCCCAAAGCTGCCGCGCCTGTGCCGCCGCGCTACCAAATCAATTTTCCGAAAATGACCTATTGACCCTCCAGCAACTGGAAGCCCCATATTCAGCCCAAGACGAATAGAGGGCGTGAAATGGGCAAAGCGGAAACACTCACTTTTGGCGTGCAGAACATGAGCTGTGCGTCCTGTGTGGGGCGTGTCGAAAAAGCGCTAAACGCGCTGGACGGGATCGGTGAGGCCCGGGTGAATCTTGCGGCAGAAACCGTGCGCGTGACGGCACACCCCGCGCTTGACGCGGGCGAGCTCGATACCGCCTTGGCGCAGGCGGGCTACCCGGCGCGCAAGACCACCCATCGGTTGCGGCTGTCAAACATGACCTGCGCCTCCTGCCTGGGCCGTGTGGAACGCGCGCTGCTTGCGGTGTCGGGGGTGCTCTCGGCCACGGTCAACCTCACCAGCGAAGAGGCGCGGGTCGAAATCTTGGAAGACGCCGATCTTTTGCCCGCCCTGCGCGATGCGGCGGCAAAGGCGGGCTATCCCGCCAGCGTCGACACGCCCGAGGCGGGCACCCCCGACGCCGCAACGCGCAAGGAAGCGGAGGCCATCCACCTCAAACGGATGACCCTGCTGGCCGCCGCGCTCACCCTGCCCGTCTTTGTGCTTGAGATGGGCGGCCATCTGGTGCCCGCATTCCACCATTGGATCGCGGCGACCATCGGGATCGAGACAAGCTGGCTCATCCAATTCATTCTCACCACCCTCGTGCTGACATGGCCGGGGCGGCATTTCTATAGCAATGGCCTGCCTGCGCTGGCGAAGGGCGCGCCGGATATGAACTCGCTCGTGGCACTCGGATCGGGGGCGGCGTGGCTCTACTCGGTCACCGCGCTCTTTGCGCCGGGGCTGTTGCCCGAAGGCAGCCGCGTGGTCTATTTCGAAGCCGCCGCCGTGATCGTCACGCTGATCCTGCTGGGCCGCTATCTTGAGGCCCGCGCCAAGGGGCGCACCGGGGCCGCGATTGCCAAGCTCATGGGCCTGCGCGCCACCAGCGCACGGGTGGAGCGGGACGGCGCCGTCATCGAACTGCCCTTGGAAAAGATCGAAACCGGCGACATCATCTACCTCCGCCCCGGCGAGAAGATCGCCACCGACGGTATCGTCATCGAAGGGCGATCCTATGTCGATGAAAGCATGATTACCGGTGAGCCTGTGCCGGTGGAGAAAACCGGCGGTGCGGCTCTTGTCGGCGGCACGGTCAATGGCACCGGCAGCCTGACCTATCGCGCCACCAAGGTGGGCGGTGACACGGTTCTGGCGCAGATCATCCGCATGGTCGAAGAGGCCCAAGGCGCGAAACTGCCCATTCAGGCCTTGGTCAACCGCATCACCCTATGGTTCGTCCCCGCGGTGATCGCCGTGGCGTTGGTGACCTTTGGCCTGTGGCTGGCCTTCGGCCCCTCGCTCAGCCACGCATTGGTGGCGGCGGTGGCGGTGCTGATCATCGCCTGCCCCTGTGCCATGGGGCTAGCCACGCCCACGTCGATCATGGTCGGCACCGGGCGGGCGGCGCAATTGGGCGTGCTGTTCCGGCAAGGCGATGCGCTGCAAAGCCTACAGGGCGTCAAGACCGTTGCCTTGGACAAGACCGGCACACTGACCAAGGGCACCCCCGAACTTACCGATCTGGTGCTGATGGACGACCTGACCGAAGATGAGGTGCTGCCCCTGATCGGCGCGGTCGAGGCGCGCTCGGAACATCCCATCGCCCAAGCCATCCTGCGCCGGGCCGAAGCGGCTGGCCCCGTGCCGCGCGAGGTGAGCGACTTCCAATCCCATACCGGCTACGGCGTCAGCGCATTGGTGGCAGGCCGCCGTGTCACGCTTGGCGCGGACCGGCTCATGACCCGCGAGGGGATTGATCTGGGCAATGCCCAGCGGATCAGCGCGGATCTGGCCAAGGACGGCAAAACCCCGCTTTTCGCCGCGATCGACGGCAAACTAGCGGCGGTCATCGCCGTGGCGGACCCGATCAAACCCGGCACGCCCGAGGCCATCGCGCGGCTGCACGACCTCAACCTCGAAGTGGCGATGATTACCGGCGACAACCGCGGCACGGCAGAGGCCATCGCGGCGCAACTGGGCATCGACCGCGTCGTCGCCGAGGTGCTGCCCGATGGCAAAGTGGCCGCCATCGACGACCTGAGAAAAGGCGACAACCGCATCGCCTACGTGGGCGACGGGATCAACGACGCGCCCGCGCTTGCGCAGGCTGATGTCGGGCTGGCCATCGGCACCGGCACTGATGTGGCGATCGAAGCGGCGGATGTGGTGCTGATGTCGGGCGATCTGCGCGCCGTGGTCAATGCCATCGACGTAAGCCAGCGCAGCATGGCGAATATCCGGCAAAACCTCTTCTGGGCCTTCGGCTATAACGTCCTGCTGATCCCCGTGGCCGCTGGCGCCTTCTACCCGCTGACCGGTTGGCTCTTGTCGCCCGCGCTGGCTGCCGGGGCAATGGCCTTGTCGAGCGTTTTCGTTCTCAGCAATGCCCTGCGCCTGCGCTGGATCGCCGCCCCTCTGACTGAGAGCGCCACCCCATCCCACGGCCCCCGGGCCGCCGCCCCCGTGGCCGCAGACGTAGCCGCAGAATAGGATCGTCCCCATGAATATCGGAGAAGTCTCACAACGCACCGGGTTGCCGCCCAAAACCATCCGCTATTACGAGGATATCGGGTTGGTCAAACCGCTGCGCGACGCCAATGGCTACCGTGCCTTCCGCGAAAGCGAGATGCACAAGCTCGCCTTTCTGGGCCGCGCCCGCACGCTGGGGTTCAGCATCGAAGATTGCCGCAACCTGCTGGCGCTATGGGAGGACAAGAACCGCGCCAGCGCTGATGTGCGCGCCATCGCCAAGGACCATCTGGCCCAGATCGAGGCCAAGATCAGCGGCCTGCAAGAGATGCGCGACACGCTCAGCACGCTGGTCCGCGACTGCGCTGGCGATGACCGGCCGGATTGTCCGATCTTGAAAACACTTGGGACAGCGGCGAACTGACCCTATTAACCGCGGAGGGCAGCGCTGCCCTCCGTGAGACAGCGCTGCCGGGGCGGGTGGCCCCCGCCCTAGCGTTTTAGCCGTTCCACGATGCTATGCGCCGTCACCGTGCCAATCTGCCGGCCCTCTTCCATCACCGCGAAACCCGCCTCCGGGCCGCGCAGACCGTCCATCAGCTCCCGCACCGGCGTCTCGGTGCTGGTCTCGGGATGGGCGGCCCCATCGGCTGGCCCCATCACATCACGGGCGGTCAACACCTCAAGCGGGTTCATATTGGCCACGAATTCCGCCACATAGTCCGAAGCGGGGTTCGAGAAAATCTCGCGCGGGGTGCCGATCTGCACGATGCGCCCGCCTTCCATAATCGCAATACGCCCGCCCAGTTTGAACGCCTCATCAAGGTCATGGCTGACGAAAATGATCGTGCGGTTAAGATCGCGTTGCAGGTCCAACAACTCATCCTGCAACCGCGTGCGGATCAGCGGATCGAGCGCTGAAAAAGGCTCATCCATCAGCAGGATCGGCGCTTCGGTGGCAAAGGCACGGGCAAGGCCCACACGCTGCTGCATCCCGCCCGAAAGCTCCCCTACCTTCCGGTCGGCCCAATCGCTAAGCCCCACCAGCTTCAACTGCCGCTCGGCCCGCTCCAACCGCTCGCCCTTGGGCACTTTGGAGAGTTCCAGCCCAAGCGCCACGTTGTCGCGCACCGTGCGCCAGGGCAGCAGGCCGAACTGTTGGAACACCATCGACACACCTTCACGGCGTACCCGGCGCAGCTCTGCCGCGTTGCTCTCATGCACATCGCAGGACCAGCCCTCGGCATGGACCCGCACGGTGCCGCGCACCATCGGGTTCAGCCCGTTCACCGCCCGCAGCAGCGTCGACTTGCCCGAGCCCGAAAGACCCATCAGCACAAGAATCTCACCATTCTCAACGGTGAGCGAGCAATCATGCACGCCCAGCACCTGCCCCGTCGCCGCTTCGATCTCGGCGCGGCTTTGGCCTTCGTCCATCAGCGGCAGCGCCTTCTCCGGCTTGTCACCAAAGACGATGGATACGTTATCGAATTCTACTGCTTTCGTCATTTCCGTCCCACCCGCAGGATACGGTCGAGCATGATCGCCACGACAACGATCACCAACCCGGATTCAAATCCCAAGCCAGTGTTGACTTGGTTCAGGGCACGCACCACCGGCACGCCCAAACCGTCTGCGCCCACCAATGCTGCGATCACCACCATCGACAGCGACAGCATGATGGTCTGGTTCAGACCCGTCATGATCTGCGGCAACGCATAGGGCAGCTCAATCTTCCACAGCGTCTGGCGCGGCTTGGCGCCGAACGCCTGCGCGGCCTCAAGAAGCGCCTTGGGGGTCGAGGAGATGCCAAGCTGCGTCAGCCGGATCGGCGCGGGCAAAACGAAGATCACCGTAGCGATCAACCCGGGCACCATGCCGATGCCGAAAAAGACAATCGCGGGGATCAGATAGACGAAGGTCGGCAGCGTCTGCATCAGGTCCAAGACCGGGGCCACCCATGCGTAAAGTCGGGGCCGATGCGCCACGGCGATGCCAATCGGCACGCCCACGCCCATACAGACCACACAAGCCGAGAGCACCAGCGTCAGGCTCTCCATCGTCTCTTCCCAGTAATCTTGGTTCAGAATGAACAGAAAGCCGAGCACCACAAAGGCCACGGTTTTCCAATTGCGCTGAATGGCCCAGGTGATCGCGGCGAAGACGGCGATCAGGATCAGCGGATGCGGCGTTTGCAGCACCCAGAGGATCGCCTCGATCAGCCGTTCCATCAGGTCCGACAGCCCGTCAAAGAACCACGCCCCGTTCGTTTGCAACCAATCCAGCGCGTCTTCGGCCACATCGGCCACGGGGATCTTGTTTTCTGTCAGCCAGTCCATGTCAGTCCTTCAGGATTGGAGAATTGCGCATGAGATTGACCCGCCCCATCAATCTGGAGCGGGTCTTGTCCATCATAGCGTGAGGATCACTTCAGCGAAGCGACAGCTTCCATCGCATCGCCGCCATCGACGGTGGTCACACCGTCCAGCCATGTGTCGAGCACGTCAGCGTTCGCCTTGATCCAATCGGCGGCGGCCTCTTCCGGCTTTTCGCCATCATCGAGGATCGCGCCCATGATCTCATTCTCCATCTCAAGGCTGAATTCGAGGTTCTGGAGGAATTTGCCAAGGTTCGGACATTCTTCGACGAAACCGGCGCGGGTGTTGGTGTAAACCGTCGCACCGCCCAGATCGGGGCCAAAGTAGTCGTCACCACCTTCAAGATAGGTCAGGTCGAAGTTGGCGTTCATCGGGTGCGGCTCCCAACCGAGGAAGACAACAGGCTCTTCCTTGCGGCTGGCGCGCTGCACCTGAGCGAGCATCCCCTGCTCGGAGGATTCGACGACTTCGAATTCGCCCAGTTCAAAGGCATTCTCGTCGATCATCGACTGGATCAGGCGGTTGCCGTCATTGCCCGGCTCGATGCCGTAGATCTTGCCTTCGAGTGCGTCGGCATTGGCGGCGATGTCGGCGAAGGTCTTGATGCCCATGTCGGCGGCGGCCTTGTTGACGGCCAGCGTGTATTTCGCGCCTTCAAGGTTCGCGCGCACGGTGTCAACGCTGCCCTCTTCGCGGTACTTGGCGATATCGCCTTCCATCGTCGGCATCCAGTTGCCCAAGAACACGTCGATGTCGCCCGAGGCCATGGAGGTATAGGTCACCGGCACGGCGAGGATCTTGGTCTCGGTGTCATAGCCAAGCGCGTCGAGCACGACAGAGGCGGCGGCGGTGGTGGCGGTGATGTCGGTCCAGCCCACGTCGGAGAAGGTGACTTCGCTACATTCGGCGGCGGCCAGCGAGGTCGCGGCGACCGTCGCCAAAGCGGATGTCATAAGCAGTTTTTTCATTGGTGTTCTCCCCAGAGAAGTTTTTATTGACTGATGCGCCAATCAAAAGCCATCGGCCGCGATATTGCAACCGGATTAATTTTGCCAACTTACTGGAGGGCAAAATGCAATACTACTTGTTTCAAAACTTACTCCCGCGCGGCCTGTTTGGGGCGCAGAACCGGGGTGACATTTTCATCCGCGCCGGGCTCTGGCTCGGCGTCGATTTCGGGGGCATCCTCGGCTTGGGTTGTCGGCTCTTGGTCAGGCTCCTCTTGCGGCGTCTCGGATGCGATCGGAGAGATTTCCGACGTCTCGGCCTCCGGCGTTTCCTCAGTTGTTTCAGTGGCTTCTCCCTGAGGCGCGCCCGCCTCCATCCCAAACGCCGCGCGGATCGCCGCTTGGGTGCCATCGCCATAAAGCCCGTCAATCGCACCGTCATAAAACCCGAAATCCGACAGCTTGCGTTGCAGCGCTTTGCGGGTGTCGCTGTCGAACAAACGGGGCTCTTCCTGCATCAGCCCCAGCAGCGTGCCATCCCCCGCCCGTAGCGCGCGATAGAGGTAGAGCGCGGCATCCGCAGCCCCGCGCCCCGGCACTTTGTCATCGTCGATCATCGCGGCAAAGTTGAACATCGCAGCAGGGTGTCGCCTGTCGGCTGCACGGCTGAAGTAATCAAGCGCCAGTTCGGGGTCGGCCTCCTGCCCCAATTCGCCCTGCAAATGGATGAAGCCTAGATCGTTCAACGCCCCGGCATGACCCCGCTCGGCAGCGTCGCGATAAAGCTGCATCGCGTGGTCCTCGTTTTGCTCTACCCCTCGGCCCTCTTCGTAGAGCTGGGCCAGTTGATAGCGCGCTTCGGCTGAGCCGGTCTCAATCGCGCGCATGAGCTGCGCCGCCGCATTCTGCGGATCATAGCGCGGATCGTCGGGATCGCTTTGCAGGGCGGCGAGGCCGAGTTGCGAGCGGGTATCGCCCTGCCCCGCCAAGTCGGCCAAACGCTGGCCCTGTGTCTCGTTCAAATCGGACCAGCCCCCCGAGGCCGCTTCCCCGTCACCGCTGCCGAGGAAGAACGGCGTGGGGTTCAGCCGCCCAAAGCGCCGCGCCGAGAGGCTGCCACCGCTGCGGCTGCGCAAAGCCGCGCGGAAATCGTCCAGCATAGCCCCGACTTCGACCTCTGGCTCGGCCACCACCTCGGCCAGCGTTGCGGCGAAAAGGCCCGCGTTTTCACCACCCTCATCACAGGCGCCCACCTCGCCAGAAGTCACGACCAAAGTGCCAAGGCGTGGCTCAGGCGGTGGCAGGGGCGCGGTGGCTTGCTGCGGGGCGGCGTGGCAGTTGTCGAGCAGAACAAGCCGTATCTGCCGCGCCTTGCCCGCCGCACGCAGGAGCGCAGGCAGGGCCACCCCCTCGCGCCGCAGCGCCGAGGCCGGGGCCAAGGGCGCGTCGACCGGGATCAGATAGCTCTGCCCCCCGGACGCAACACGGCGGCCCGCATAGTAAATCAAGGCGATATCCGCCGTTTCGGCCTGAAAGGCAAAGTCGGAAAGCGCTTGTTTGAACGCCGCGCTCTCGGCGTCGATCAGCGTGGTGACGTCGAAGCCCTGCCCGTCCAGCGCCTTGGTCAGCCGCGCCGCATCCGCGCGCGGGCCGTCAAGCGCGGCGGCATCCTCATAGGCGGAGTTCCCGATGACCATCGCCACACGGTCTTGCGCCGCTGCGGCGAAGGGCAGAAACAGCATCAGCAGAAGCGCGGTCAGACGCATATGGCAGGATCCTTTCGGTCAGCTTCGGTTGGGCAGCGCCGCCCATTAACCTATGCTGGCAGGAAAAGGTTTCCACCATCGTAACAGTTTGAAATGAATCCGACCTTCGCCCCGCCCCTCAGGCGTTGGGCGAAGTCTCTTCGATCTCGCGGTCTTCTTCCGGCACGTTCAACGTGGCCCAAGTATCGCCATCCGGCAGCTCCGGCGGGTTTGGCAGGCAATCGCGGCGGTGGATATTCGCCTTGGCCATGAAATTGGCCGAGACCGGCGCGGTGACAAAGATGAATGCCATAATCAGCAGCTCATGCAGCGACCCCGTGCCCGAAAGGAAGGAGTTCACCATGGCCGCCAGCAAATAGGCCCCGATCCCCAGCGTCGCGGCCTTGGTCGGCGCGTGCAGACGGGTCATGGGATCATTCAGCTTGAGCAGGCCAATCCCGGCGACAAGCACAAAGAAACTGCCGATCACCAGCAGCGCGATAACGAAATAGGTGGCGATGACGTCGGGGCTCATTCGATGATATCTCCGCGCAGGACGAAACGGGCATAGGCTACGGTCGAGACGAAGCCGAGCATGGCGATGATCAGCGCGGCCTCGAAATAGATCTGTGTGCCCTGCAGGATGCCCAGCAAAACGATGATGCCGATGGCGTTGATGAACATCGTGTCCAGAGCCAGAATGCGGTCCCCGGTGCCGGGGCCGATCCACAGACGGATCATCGCCATGAACTGCGCAATGGCGACGAGGGTCAGCGCCCCATAAAGCGCCAGCGTCAAAAGGTCGGTCGCTTGGGTCATACGAAAATCTCCTTCAAGCGGCGTTCGTAGCGGGCTTTGATCTCATCACGCACGGCGTCGGGGTCGCTCGCGTCCAGCGCGTGTACCAAAAGGTAGCGCCCGTTGTCCGACAGGTCCGCCGAGACGGTGCCGGGGGTCAGCGTGATGGTGCCCATCAGGATCGTGATCGCCTCGGGTTCTTTCAGGTCCAACGGCACGACAACCCAAGCGGGCGACATGCTGGCGTTGGATTTGGTCAGGATGATCCAGGCCACCTGAATATTGGCGATGACGATGTCCCAGATCACCAAAAGCACATAGGCCAGCGTCCGCAGCGGGCGGATGCCGTGCGGCCGGTCGGTCCACCAGCGCGCGGTCAGGATCGGGATCACGACGCCAAGGATCAGGCCAAAGACCAACATGCCTGCGCTGAACTTGTTTTGCAGCAGGATCCACACCGCGGTCAGCAGCAGGGTCAGAAACGGGTGCGGCAAAAGCCAACGGATCGGTCGCATCATGTCAATGGGCCTCCTCTTTGCCGTCCGACAGTTTGCCGGGGGTCTCCAACACGGTGGTCAGGTAACGTTCCGGCCCGAACAATTGCTTTGAAATCGCAGTGGCATATTGGGTGGCCGGTCCGGCCAGCAGCGTATGTGCTACCAGCAGGGCCAAGAGCCCGCCCACCGCGACATAGCTCAGCGCCGAGGGGCGCTCGGCCGGGGTTGCCCCCTCCTCCGGGGTGACGCTGCGCGCCTTCCAGAAGACCACGCTGCCCGCGCGGCCAAAGCCCACGAGGCTCAAAAGGCTCGCGCCCAAGATCACGGCCCAGATCCAGACCCAAGCATCGCTGCCGGCGGCGGCATCCATGATCAGCAGCTTGCCCAGAAAGCCCGAAAGCGGCGGCACGCCGACCATGGCGATGGCGGCAACAAAGAACAGGGCCGAGGTCAGCTTGGCCCCCGCCACCTGCGGCTGCGCCGTCAGATCGAGATTGTCGCGCCCGGCCCGCGCCAGATCGGCGATCAGGAACAGCGCGCCCGCGGCCAGTGTCGAATGCACGATATAATAGAGCGCCGCGGCGATCCCCTCGGGCGTGAACAGCGCGATCGAGATCATCACCATGCCCATGGAGCCAATGACGGAAAAGGCCACCATACGGTCCAACTGCTTGGCCGCCAGCACGCCGATCATGCCAAGCGCCAGCGACAGCAGTGCTGCGGGAAGCAGCCATGTGGTGTGCAGATCCGCCGTCACGGCCAGTTCGGGCGGGAAGATCAGCGTATAGACGCGGATGATCGCATAGGCGCCGACCTTGGTCATGATGGCGAAAAGCGCCGCCACCGGGCCGGGCGCTTCGGCATAGCTCGACGGGAGCCAGAAGTGCAGCGGCACCACGGCGGCTTTGACCGCAAAGACCATCAAGAGCAGCACCGCCGCAATGCGGATGCCCACGGTCGCGCCCGCGTCGATCAGGGCAACGCGCTGCGCCAGATCGGCCATGTTGAGCGTTCCCGTCTCGGCATAGATGGCGCCAAGCGCAAAGAGAAACAGCGTCGAGCCCAGCAGGTTATAGAGCACATATTGCACCCCCGCCCGCAGGCGCGGCGTGCCACCGGCGTGGATCATCAACCCGTAGGAGGCGATCAGCAGCACTTCGAAAAAGACGAAAAGGTTGAAAAGGTCGCCGGTCAGGAAGGCGCCCATGATCCCCATCAGTTGGAACTGGAACAGCGCATGAAAATGCCGCCCGCGCTCGTCCCATTTCGACCCGATGACATAGAGCAGCACAAACAGCGCCAGCACCGCCGTCAGCGTGACCATCAGCGTCGACAGGCGGTCGCCCACCAGCACGATGCCGAAGGGCGCGGCCCAATCGCTGAGACGGTAGAGCATGACATTGCCGCTCGCCGCCTCGACCGAGAGGCCAAGCCCCACAACGACCAGCGCCAGCGCGCCAAACAGCGACAGCACCCGCTGGATGGTGATGTGATAGCGTGCGGCCAGAATGATGAAAGGCGCGATAAACGCAGGCAGCACGATGGGCAGGATCAGCCAATGGGTCATGTGCGGTCCTCCGCCTTGGTATCGGTCAGCGGCTCGTCCACATGATCATCCTTATTGCCCAGATAGGCCCCGAGGGCGATCATCACCACCACGGCGGTCATGCCAAAGGAAATCACGATGGCGGTCAGCACCAGCGCTTGGGGCAGCGGATCGGTATAGCGCGCGGCATCACTCAGGATCGGCGGCGCGCCCACGGTCAAGCGGCCCGAGGCAAAGAGAAAGACGTTCACCGCATAGGTCAGCAGCGATGTGCCCATGATGACGGGAAAGCTCCGCAAGCGCAGCACGAGGTAGAGGCCAGAGGCCGTCAGGATGCCGATGGCGGATGCGACGAGAAGTTCCATGTTATGCCTCCGCCTTGGTGTTGTCTTCGCGCGATGGGTCGATGTCCATCGGGTGATCGGCCTCGGGCACATGCGCCCGGCGGGCCAGCCGCGAGAAGCTTTCGAGCGACAGCATCACCGCCCCCACCACGGCAAGGAACACGCCCAGATCGAACAGCGCCGCCGTCGCCAGTTCGAACTTGTCGAAAGGCGGGATGCGCACATAGGTGAAATCCGACGTGAGGAAGGGTTTGGCAAAGAGCCACGAGCCGATCCCCGTCAGCCCCGCGATCAAGACGCCGGTGCCGATGATCCCATGATAAGGATAGCGCAGCCGCGCCGAGGCCCAGGCAAAGCCACTGGCCATATATTGCATCACCACGGCGATAGAGACGATCAAACCGGCGATGAAACCGCCGCCCGGCTCGTTATGACCACGTAGGAAGATGTAGAAACCCACCATCAGCACCACCGGCATGATCACGCGTGTCATCACCACCATCATCATCGGGTGCCGGTCCCCCGCGCGCGGCTGGTCGGGCTTGCGGTTCAACAGACGCGCCCGCACCGGGCCCGAGAGCAGCGTCTCGGTCAGCGCGTAGATCAGCAGGGCGGCAATGCCCAACACGATGATCTCACCATAGGTGTCGAAACCCCGGAAATCGACGAGGATCACGTTCACCACATTGGTGCCACCGCCACCCTTGTAGGAGTTGGCGAGGTGGAATTCGGAAATGCTCGGCGCCACGGTGTCGCGCAGCAGGTAGTGGTAGGACAGCGCCATGGTCGCCGCCCCCGCCGCGAGGGAGACGACAACGTCCCGCGTCCGGCGCAGCACGCTGCTTTCGATCGGTGTGCGGTTGGGCAGGAAGTTCAGCGCCAAAAGCAGCAGGATGATCGTCACCACCTCGACCGTCAGCTGGGTCATCGCCAAGTCAGGCGCGCTGAAGAAGACGAAACCGGCCGAGACGATCAGCCCGACGATGCCGATCAGGATCAGCGACAACAGGCGGTTGCGGTGCAGGAAGACAAGGCCGCAGGCCGCCGCGACCAGCATCAGCCAGCCCGCGATCTGCACGGCGTTGGTCGGTTGCAGCGCGCGGCTCGCCGCGCCCACCGTGCCGGTGGCCCAGGCGTAATAGCCCACGCCCACAACGGTCACCGCCATCACGGCGGCATAGCGCGAGAAAGCCCCATTGTGCAGCCGCAGCGATACCGCCTGCGACAGGCCGACAGAGGCCGCGATGATCCGGTCAAAGATGCGCTTGGCCTCGGGCCGGGGTGCGGCATCCCAGACGCGCAGCAAGGGGGTGAAGAGCGCCAGCAGGATCAGCCCGCCCACGACCGCGATGATCGACATATAAAGCGCCGGCCTCAGCCCGTGCCAGATCTTGAAATGCGCAGAAGACATCTCGGCCGCGTCGCCGAGGACAGAGGCGGTCACCAGCTTGACGAAAGGCTCGGCGAGGAAAGGCGCGAGGCCGATCACCACCACGGGGATAATCAAGAGCGCTGGCGGCAGCCAGAGGCCGGGCTTGGGGTCATGCGGATGGTCGGGATAGTCGTCACGTTCCTTGCCAAGGAAGGTATGGCCGATCAGCCGGAAACTATAGGCCGCCGAGAAGAGCGCGCCAAAGGTCGCCAGCGCAGGCACCAACCACGGCAGATCAAAGAGCGTGGTGTGCAGCGTCTCTTCCAGCATCATCTCTTTCGACAGGAAGCCATTGAACAGCGGGATCCCCGCCATCGAAAGCGACGCCAGTGTGGCGATCACAAAGGTCACCGGCATCAGATGCCGCAGCCCGCCCAAACGCCGGATATCGCGCGTATGCACCGCGTGATCCACGATCCCCGCCGACATGAAGAGCGCGGCCTTGAAGGTCGCGTGGTTCAGGATATGAAACACCGCCGCCATCGCGCCAAAGGCCGTGCCGGTGCCCAAAAGCATAGTGATCAGACCAAGGTGGCTGACGGTCGAAAAGGCCAGCAGCGCCTTCAGGTCATGCTTGAACAGCGCAATCACCGCGCCCAGCACCATGGTGATCAGCCCCGCCGTGGTGACGATGACGAACCACTCCGGCGTGCCCGAAAGCACCGGCCACATCCGCGCCATCAAGAAGATCCCCGCCTTCACCATCGTGGCGGAGTGCAGATAGGCCGAGACCGGCGTGGGCGCGGCCATGGCGTGGGGCAGCCAGAAGTGGAAGGGGAACTGCGCCGATTTGGTGAAACAGCCCAGCAGGATCAGGATCAGCGCAGGCAGATAGAGTGGCGAGGCTTGGATCGCCTCGCGGTTTTCCAAGATCACGCTCAGGTCATAGCTGCCGACGATCTGCCCCAGCAGCAACATGCCACCGATCATCGCAAGCCCGCCCATGCCCGTCACGGTCAGCGCCATCCGCGCCCCTTGGCGGCCTTCGGGGAGATGCTTCCAATAGCCGATCAACAGGAAGGACGACAGCGAAGTCAGCTCCCAGAAGATTAGCAAGATCAATACGTTATCGCTGAGAACGATGCCGACCATCGCACCTTGGAAGAGCAAGAGATAGGTGAAAAACTCACCCATATGATCGTCGCGCGACAGATAAGAACGCGCATAGGCGATGATGAGCAGGCCGATGCCAAGGATCAGGCAGGCAAAGAAAAAGCCAAGACTGTCGAGCATCAAGGTCAGGTTCAGACCAAGCTGCGGGATCCAATCAACCCGCGCGGTCAGCACCTCTCCGGCCAGCACGGCGGGCAAATGGGTGAGCAGGCCCACAAAGGCCACGAGGGTAACCATGAAGGTGACCCCGGCGCAGGCTTGGCGCCCTGCGGAATTCATCAGTCCGGGTAACAAAGCACCAAGGAAAGGCAAGGCAACGATAAGGAAGAGGGACACGCGAACTCCTGATCTAGCGGACTGAAAGGTCACCACGTTCTGTAGAAATTTTCCCGGCACCTCAAGCGAAACCGGGCATTAAACGCCAGATTGTCGCAGGTTACGCCCCCCCGCCCTGCCCCGTGGGAGGGGGATGCCCGTGCCTTTGCCCGTCCGACAGTCCCCCTCGGGCCGTGTCACTCCGGTTGGAAGAGGTCTCGGTAGTTTTCGCGCAGCACGTTCTTCTGCACCTTACCCATCGTGTTGCGCGGCAGTTCCGGCAGCACGATCAACTTCTGGGGCTGTTTGAACTTGGCCAGCGATCCGGCCACGCCCTCAGCGATCTGCTCCAGATCCAGTTCCACACCCCGGCGTGCCACCAGCACCGCCACGACGCTTTCGCCGAAATCGGGGTGCGGCACGCCGATCACCGCGCTTTCCAAGACGCCCGGTTGGTCGTCGAGCAGCAGTTCGACCTCTTTGGGGTAGATGTTATAGCCGCCCGAGATGATCAGATCCTTGTCGCGGCCCACGATGGTGACATAGCCATCCGCATCGCGTCGCCCCAAATCGCCCGTGATGAAAAACCCATCTTCGCGCAATTCGGCGGCAGTCTTCTCGGGCATTTGCCAATAGCCCTTGAAGACGTTGGGCCCCCGCACTTCGATGCTGCCGATCTCGCCATCCGGCAGGGTCGCGCCGGTTTCGGGGTCGGTGATCTTCAACTCCACATCCGGCAGCGGCAGGCCCACAGTGCCCGCGCGGCGCTCGCCCTCATAGGGGTTACTGGTGTTCATATTGGTCTCGGTCATGCCGTAACGCTCAAGGATACGGTGGCCAGTCCGGGTCTCGAAATCCACATGGGTTTCCGCCAGCAGCGGGGCGGAGCCCGAGATGAACAGCCGCATATTCGCCGCCGTCTCGCTGGTAAAACGCGCGTCGTCCAACAGCCGGGTGTAGAAGGTGGGCACCCCCATCATCGCGGTGGCATGGGGCATCCGGTCGATTAATCGGTCGATGTCGAGCTTGGGCATGAAGATCATCGCGCCCCCCGCTACCAGCGTCACATTCGTCGCCACGAAAAGCCCGTGGGTATGGAAGATCGGCAGCGCATGGAGCAGCACGTCTGCATTGGTAAAACGCCACAGATCGGCCAGCGTCTGCGCGTTGGACAAAAGGTTCGCCTGCGTCAGCATCGCCCCCTTTGAGCGCCCCGTCGTGCCGGAGGTATAGAGGAAGGCCGCCAGATCATCGCCCCCACGCGCGACGGTCTCGAACTGATCGGGGGCCGAGGCCGCACGATCCGCAAAGCTGCCATCGTTTTCGGTGCCGAGCGTCTCAAGCTGGCAGCCCGTATCCTTGGCCAGCGGCGCCATCTCATTGCGCCGCGCAGGCTGGCAGACGAAAGCCGCCGCCCCGCTGTCGGTCACGAAATAGCGCACCTCATCCGCCGTATAGGCCGGGTTCAGCGGCAGAAAGATCACCCCCGCCTGCACGCAAGCGGCATAGAGCGCCAGCGCATCGGCGGATTTGTCGATCTGCACCGCCAGCCGGTCGCCCGGCTGCACCCCCAGCCCGCTCAGCACATTGGCAAAGCGGCCCGCCCGGCTCAGAAAGCCCGCATGGGTCAGCGTCACCCCGCCCTCAAGGTGCAGAAAGGCGGTCGTCTTGCCAGCGTGACGGCCAAACAGAGTGTCATAAAGGGGGTTCGCCATCACGGTGCTCCTCACGTGTTGTTCTTGGGAAAGCCGATTGCCTCCTCGCGGAATTACAATCGTATTACGCAGGGTAATGCAAGCGCGCGCAGGGCTGCGTGCGGCTGCAGTGAGGGGAAATGTTGAACCGAGGCAATAGCTTGTAGTGCGACGCTCAAATGCGTCGCCCTGCGGATTAGCGGCCCGTAGCCAGACGCGCAGCAACCCCGACCGCGCGAAATCTTCCCACCCCCTCAGCAGCCCCCCGCGCAAATTGTCGCGGCATTAAGATAGATTAATGACGCCGCCCCGTTGAGAACATATATAGAACGCATGACCAAACAGACCCTCGATCAGAAACTGGCGATTCTCAGCGACGCGGCGAAATACGACGCCTCCTGCGCCTCCTCGGGCTCCACCAAGCGCGACTCGCGCGATGGCAAGGGGCTGGGCTCCAATGAAGGCAGCGGCATCTGCCACGCCTATGCCCCGGACGGGCGGTGCATCAGCCTGCTCAAGATCCTGATGACGAATTTCTGCATCTACGATTGCAGCTATTGCATCAACCGCGTCTCCTCGAACGTGGAGCGCGCGCGCTTCAGCGTGGACGAGGTGGTGAAACTCACCATCGAGTTCTACCGCCGCAATTATATCGAGGGGCTGTTCCTGTCCTCGGGTGTGATCCGCTCACCCGATGCCACGATGTCCGACATGGTGCAGATCGCCCGCAAGCTGCGCCACGAGGAGAATTTTCGCGGCTATATCCACCTCAAGACGATCCCCGACGCCTCGCCCGAATTGATCGAGGAAGCGGGCCGACTGGCGGACCGCCTGTCGATCAACGTGGAACTGCCCACCGACACGGCGGTGCAACAATATGCGCCCGAGAAAAAGCCTGAGCAGATCCGCCGCGCCATGGCCAACGTGCGGATGACCAAGGAGGCGAGCAAGGAGAAGTCCTTCTCCGGCAAGCGCCCGCCGCGGTTCGCCCCTGCGGGCCAATCGACGCAGATGATCATCGGCGCGGATGGGTCGAACGATGCCACCGTGTTGGGCCAATCAACGCGGCTTTACTCCAGCTACAAGCTGAAACGCGTCTATTACTCCGCCTTCTCGCCCATCCCCGACAGTTCCGCGAAACTGCCGCTGATCCGCCCGCCCCTGCAACGCGAGCACCGGCTTTATCAGGCCGACTGGCTGCTGCGGTTTTACGACTTTCAGTTGGATGAGATCACCTCCGTCACCCGCGACGGCAACCTTGATCTGGAGGTCGATCCGAAACTCGCCTGGGCACTGGTGCACCGCGAGCATTTCCCGCTCGACGTCAACCGCGCCAGCCGGGAGATGCTGCTGCGGGTACCGGGGTTCGGGGTGAAGACCGTCAACCGCATCCTCGCCGCGCGTCGCCATCGCGCCCTGCGCTACGAAGACCTCACCCGCATGGGCGCCTCGATGAAAAAGGCCCGCGCCTTTGTCACCGCGGGCGGTTGGACGCCCGGGGGCCTCACCGACAGCGCTAATCTGCGCGCGCGCTTCGCACCGCCGCCCGAGCAATTGACCCTGTTCTGATGCACCGCGTCTCCCTGCCCCCCATCGGCACCGCCAAGGCATGGCGCGAGGCGGCGCGCGGCTTTCTCGCCGCGGGCGTGCCGCCCGAGCAGATCCTCTGGGGTGACCATGCCGCCGCCCCCGACCTTTTCGGTGGCGCGGCCGCCCCGGCGGCCAAGGGCCGCGTCGCGGTGCCGCGCAGTTTCGTCTCGATGGCCGAGACCGCCGTCTGGCATAGCGATCCCGAGCGTTTTGCCCGGCTCTATGCCTTTCTCTGGCGGGTGAAGGACGCGCCGCATCTGATGTCCGACCGGGGCGATGCCGACCTCGCTGTCTTGCGCGGGATGGAGAAGAACGTCCGCCGCTGCCAGCACAAGATGAAGGCCTTCGTCCGTTTCCGCGAGATCGGTGATCCAAACGCCCCGCGCCGCAGCTTCGCCGCGTGGTTCGAGCCCACGCATCATACGGTGGAGCCGACGGCGGATTTCTTCGTGCGGCGGTTTTCCGACATGGATTGGCGCATCCTCACGCCCGATGTCTCTGCGATCTTCGAGAACGGCAAGCTCAGCTTTCAGGAAGGCCACGAAAAACCCGACCTGCCCGAAGACTCGGGCGAGCAGCTTTGGATCACTTACTTCCAGAACATCTTCAACCCCGCCCGCCTGATGGTGAAGGCGATGCAATCCGAGATGCCCAAGAAATACTGGAAGAACATGCCCGAGGCCGCCTTCATCCCGCAGATGATCGCCGAGGCCCCGGCCCGCGCCCGCGCCATGGCCGAGGCGGCGCCGACCCTGCCGCCCGTCCGCATGGACCGCGTGCAGGCGCAGCTCTCAGCGTTCAATTCCGCTTGGGATGGCCCGGCCGAAGAACTACCGGCTGCGATCCGCGCCTGCACCCGCTGCCCGCTGCATTGCCACGCCACACAGGCCGTGCCGGGCGAAGGGCCACGAGATGCCGATCTCATGGTCGTGGGCGAACAGCCCGGCGATCAAGAAGACCTCGCGGGCCGCCCCTTCGTCGGGCCGGCGGGGCAGATGTTCGACCGCATCGCCGGCGAAGCGGGGCTGGACCGAGACGCCGCCTTCGTCACCAATGCGGTCAAACACTTCAAGTTCACCGCCCGCGGCAAACGCCGCATCCACCAGCGCCCCGAGATGCCGGAGATCGACCAGTGCCGCTGGTGGATGAACGCCGAGGTGGCGCAGGTGCAGCCCAAGCTCATCCTCGCCATGGGTGCCACTGCGGCGCAGAGCCTCACGGGCAAGGGCGCGGGCATCCTCAAACGCCGCGGCACGATCGAGGCGGGGCCGGAAGGCATCCCGGTGCTGATCACCCTGCACCCGTCCTACCTGCTGCGCGTGCCCGACCCCGCCGCGCGCGAGGAGGCCGAGGCGCAGTTCCGCTCCGATCTGGCGATGGCGGCGCGGATGATGGCCGAGGCGGCTTAATCCTCGGGCTCGATGACCTGCAGGGCACCATCCGGCAGGGGGCGTTGCAACGCGGGCAGATCGGCAGTCTCGGCGCTCAGCCACGTATGCACTTCGTCGGGCGTGGTCAGGATCACTGGCATGGCCTTGGGGTGGACGGCCCCGACCTCGGCGTTGGGTTCGGTGGTGAGAAAGCCATAGAGGTTATCGGTGGTCTCGCCGTCCTTGAGTTTTCGCACGCTCGTCCATTGCGTCCAGACCCCGGCGAAGAAGGCCAGCGGGCGGTCTTCGCCAAGCGCGAACCAGATCGGGCGCGAACGCTCTCCGGGGCGGTTCAGCGGCTCGGAAAAGGCGGTGAAGGGCACCACGCAGCGATGCGCAGGCCCCAACCATCGCCGCCAATGTGGTGAGGCAATGTTGCGGATGTTCGTGACGCCGCGGTCGGTCTTCTTGCCCTTGAGCGCAAAGGCCGGGGACGGCATCCCCCACCGCATCATCTGCAAGATCGGGCCGCCGTCGCTACTGCGCACCACCGGGGCCGGGTAGTCGGGGTAAATGCCGGGCATCGGCGGCAGATTGCCCGCCTGGTCGTCGATCCCGTCGAACCAGCCGCGGATCGCGTCTTGCCCCTTGGTGAGGGAGTAAAGATTGCACATCGGTCGCCTCCTGTCGCGCCCTGCGTCCAGTAGATGCGGTTTTTCCGCGCCCGGCAAGGGCTTCGCGGGGGCGGTTCAAATTTTTGACAGGGCCGCAGTTCATCGTTTATGAATAGAACAAAATGTGAACATATGGAGTCGTGCATGACAACCGATTCTACATATGGGCAGGTCCTTACCCTGCCGCGGCGACGGCCGTCGACACCGCCCGAACCGGGGGTTCTGGCCACGCATGCGCCGCTGACGGATGTCTTTCCGCAGGCCTTCGCCAGTGCTTCGGCCAGTGGCTTCGTCCTGTCGCTCTTGCCGCGTGGCAAGGGGCCGGTGCTTTGGGTTCAGGACTTCCTGTCGCGGCGCGAGAACGGCGCGCCCTATACCCCGAGCCTTGCGGCCTTCGGGCTGGAGCAGCCGGTGCTTCTGGTCAGTGCCAGCCATCCGCGCGACGTGCTTTGGACGATGGAGGAAGGCGCCGCCTGCGCCGGTCTTTCCGCCGTGGTGGGCGAGGTGCATGGCGGGCCGGAGGTGCTGGATTTCACCTCCACCAAACGGCTGTCGCTCCGGGCCGAGGCTTCGGGCGTGCCGCTCTACCTCATCCGCAGCGGCGACCCCGGGGGCCTGAGCGCGGCGCGGATGCGTTGGCGCATTGCCTCCCTGCCCGCGCAGGCGCATCCCGACGATCCGCAGGCCCCGGGCGCGGCCCGCTGGGATCTGGAGCTGTTTCGCGCGCGCGGCCATGCGCCTGGCCGCTGGGTGGCCGTCCATGAGCCCGACAAACGCCACAGCCCCCGCGCCGCGGATCGTCTCCGTCTGGTTCCCCGATCTGACGATGGAGCGCTGGCGCCGGGTGATCTCTCAGTACCGCAGCGTTCCCGGCGATGAGGTGCCGGTGGTCCTGTCGCGTGACGGGACGCACGGGCCGGTGGTCCATGGGCTGAGCGCCGCCGCCCGCGCCCGGGGTATCGAGACAGGCGCGCGGGTGGTCGACGTGCAGGCGATCCACCCCGATCTGCATGTCGAGCCTGCCGATCTGGACGGCGATATCGCCCTGATCAAACGGCTGGTGCATTGGGCGCGGCGCTGGTGCCCCTGGACCGCGCGGGACGTCGATCAAGGGCTGCTGCTCGATGTGACCGGCTGCACGCATCTTTTCGGCGGCGAGGCGGCGATGCTGCGCGATATCCGCAGCCGCTTTGCCCTGCAGGGGCTGACCGCGCGCTGCGCCATGGCCCCCACCCCCGGTGCCGCGCAGGCGCTGGCGCGTTTCGGCTCCGGCGCGCATATCTGCACCGCCGAGGACCTGGCCGCCGCCCTCGCCCCCCTGCCCGTCGCCGCCCTGCGGCTCGACGCCCAGACCACGCGGCTCTTGGACCGGCTCGGCCTCAAGACCATCGGCGCGCTGAGCGATCTGCCCCGCGCCGCGCTCATGCGCCGCTTCGCCAGCCTGAAGCCCGAGCGCAACCCGCTGATCCTGCTCGACAAAGCTTTGGGCAAGGCCGCCGATCCGCTGAACGCCCCACCTGACCATCGCCATTTCATGGCCCGCAGCCGCCTGCCCGAACCGGTGCTCGACCCCGCCCCGCATCTGCCCGCGCTGGTCGAAGACCTCTGCGCGCAACTGGCCCGGGCGGAACTGGGCGCGCGGCGGCTGCGGCTGACCGTCTACCGCATCGACGGCGATTGGCGCGGCCTCGACACCGCCACCGCCCGCGCCAGCCGGGACGCCGCCCATCTGCGTCGGCTCTTCGATGGCAAGCTTGAGAACATCGACAGCGGCTTTGGCTTTGACCTCATGACGCTGGAGGCGCTGGCGAGCGAGCCGCTGCCGCTGATGCAGGACCACCTCGACGGCAAGCGCGATCCTTCGGCGGATGTGGCCGGGCTCTTGGACCGTCTGGTCGCCAAGCTCGGCCCCGAAAAGGTGAGTTGGCCGCAGTGGCGCGAGACCCACAAGCCCGAGGCGGTGGAAGAACGCGCCCCGGCGTTGCAGGCCAGCCCCGCCGCCGCGCCGGTGCTGCTGCGCGAGCGCCCGCTGCGCCTGCTGACCCCGCCCGAGGAGGTGCGCGTGATCTACGCCGTGCCCGAAGGCCCGCCCTCGCAGTTCAACTGGCGCCGCGTCACCTACAAGACCACCCGCCACGCGGGGCCTGAGCGGATCGCCCCCGAATGGTGGCGCGACCGCCCCGGCACCCGTCTGCGCGATTATTACAAGGTGGAGGTCGCGGGCGGCCAGCGCTTCTGGCTCTACCGCGAGGGCGTGATCCACGACGGTCGCGGGGCCGAGCCGCGCTGGTTCCTGCACGGGATGTTCGCCTGATGCCGCAGCAGGAGGGACATAAACGCCGCACCTTGGGCGAGGACGGGCTCAGCGCCCCACCGCGAGCGGACTACGTCGAGTTCGGGCTGGCCAGTTGTTTTTCCTTCCTGCGCGCCGCCTCGGACGCCGTCGATCTGGTCGAGACGGCGCATCACCACGGCTACGACAGCCTCGGCATCGCGGATCACAACACGCTGGCGGGCGTGGTGCGCCTGCATGTAGAGGCGGAAAAGGCCCATATCCGCCCCCTGATCGGCGCCCGTCTGGTGCTGCTCTGCGGGACCGAGATCCTCGCCTATCCGCAGGACCGCGCCGCCTATGCGCGGCTCTCGACACTGCTCTCGGCGGGCAAAATGCAATCGGTCGACGGCGAATGGCAGCAAAAGGGCGAGACCCATCTGACGCTGGAGATGCTGGAAGGCCACGCCGAAGGGCTGCACCTCATCGTCATGCCGCCCGAAAACCTCGACCTCTTCGCCGCGGGCCTGCCGCGGCTGCTGAAAGCGCTGCCGGGGATGCGCCATATCGGGGCGAGCTTCCTCTACCGCGGCGATGATCGCGCGCGGATCAACCGGCTGGATGCGCTGGCCCGCGCCCATGGGTTGAGGCTCCTTGCCACCAACGACGTGCTCTACCACGCCCGCCACCGCCGCCCGCTGCAAGACGTGATGGTGGCGATCCGCGAGGGCGTGATCGTGCCGAAAGCGGGCTACCTGCTGGCCGCCAATGCCGAGCGGCACCTGAAATCGCCTGAGGCGATGCTGCGGCTTTTTGCCGACTGGCCCCATGCCATCGCCGAGACCCGCAGGCTGGCGGATAAGATCACCTTCCGCCTCACCGATCTGGCCTATGAATACCCCCATGAGATCGTCCCCGAAGGCCGCACCCCGATGGAGGAACTGGCCCGCCTGACATGGGAAGGCGCGGCCCGGCGCTACCCCGAGGGCGTGCCCGAGACGGTGAAAAAGACCATCGAGAAGGAATTCGCCCTGATCGAAACCAAGGAAATTGCCCGCTATTTTTTGACCATCTACGACATCGTCCGCTTCGCCCGCGAGGAGGCCGAGCCGCCGATCCTCTGCCAGGGGCGTGGCTCGGCGGCCAATTCCGCGGTCTGTTTCTGCCTCGGCATCACCTCCGTCGATCCGGCGGTGCATGACCTGCTGTTCGAGCGGTTCCTCAGCGAGGAACGCGACGAGCCGCCCGATATCGACGTGGATTTCGAGCATGAGCGGCGCGAGGAAGTCATCCAGTACATGTACGGCAAATATGGCCGCCACCGCGCCGGGCTCTGCGCCACGGTGATCCACTACCGCCCGCGCTCGGCCATTCGCGAGGTCGGCAAGGCGATGGGGCTTTCCGAAGACGTGACCTCGAAACTCGCGGGCACCGTCTGGGGCAGTTTCGAGGGGGAGATGGACGACGCCCGCGCCCGCGAGGCCGGGCTGGACCTGTCGGACCCCTACCTGCGCATGGTGCTGAAACTGGCCAGCCAGATGATCGGCATGCCGCGGCACCTGAGCCAGCACGTCGGCGGCTTCATTCTGACCGAACGCCCCCTGACCGAGATCGTGCCCATCGGCAACGGCGCCATGCCCGAGCGCAGCTTCATCGAATGGGACAAGGACGACATCGACGCGCTGCAGATCTTCAAGGTCGATATCCTCGCCCTCGGCATGCTCACCTGTATCGCCAAATGTTTTGATCTGATCGAGGCGCATTACGACCGCCCGCTGGAACTGGCCACGGTGCCGGTAGAGGATCACGAGGACGACGCCACGGGGCGACCGACCTACGACATGCTCTGCCGCGGCGACAGCCTTGGTGTCTTTCAGGTGGAAAGCCGCGCGCAGATGGCCATGCTGCCAAAACTGCGCCCCCGCGTCTTCTATGATCTGGTGATCGAGGTCGCCATCGTCCGCCCCGGCCCCATTCAGGGCGACATGGTCCACCCCTATCTGCGCCGCCGTCAGGGGTTGGAGAGCGTCGTCTACCCCGCCCCCGGCCCAGCCTATCCGCAGGACGAGCTTTTCAGCATCCTCAGCCGGACGCTGGGCGTGCCGATCTTTCAGGAACAGGCGATGAAAATCTCCATCGACGCGGCACAGTTTTCCCCGACCGAGGCGAACGAGCTGCGCAAGGCCATGGCCACCTTCCGCTCGCGCGGGACGATCGAGAAGCTGCAGGACAAGATGGTGGGCCGCATGACCAAGCGCGGCTACGATCCGGTTTTCGCGCAGCGCTGTTTCGACCAGATCAAGGGCTTTGGCGAATACGGTTTCCCCGAAAGCCATGCGGCGAGTTTCGCCAAGCTGGTCTATGTCTCGTCATGGATGAAATGCCACTACCCGGCGGCCTTTGCCTGCGCGCTCTTGAACTCCCAGCCGATGGGGTTTTACGCGCCGGCGCAGATCGTGCGCGATGCGCGTGAACATCAGGTCGAGGTGCGGCCCGTGGACGTGAACCTCTCGGACTGGAACTGCACGCTGGAGCCCTGCGGCGACGGTTTCGCCCTGCGGCTGGGGCTGCGCATGGTGGACGGGTTGCAGGAAAAGGCCGGCGCGCGGATCATGGACCGGCGCGACGCGCCTTACGCGGATGTCGAAGACCTCAAGACCCGCGCGGGCCTCGATGCCAAGGCGATCCGCCAGCTTGCCGCCGCCGACACGATGCGCAGCATGGGGATCGACCGGCGCCAAGCGCTCTGGCAGGCGCAGGGGCTGCGCGACGCGCCCGCCTTGCCGATCTTCGACCATGCCGAGGCTTCGGCCCGCGGCCCGGAGCCGGAGGTGCATCTGCCGGTGATGCCGAAGGCGGAACAGGTCGTGGCCGACTACCAGACGCTGCGCCTGTCGCTGAAGGCGCATCCGATGTCCTTCTACCGCGGGAGCCTCGCGGCGCAGGGGTTCGCCTCGGCGCGGGACCTTTCGCGCATGGGCCACGGGCGGCGGGTGAAGCTTGCTGGTCTGGTGCTGGTGCGCCAGAAACCCGGCAGCGCCAAGGGGGTCTGTTTCATCACGCTGGAGGATGAGTTTGGCGTCGCCAACCTCGTGATCTGGCCCAATATCTTCAAGCTTTACCGCCCCACGATCATGTCGGCGCGGCTTCTGGTCGTGGAGGGGCGCGTGCAGACCGACGGGCGGGTGATCCATGTGGTGGCCGAGCGGCTCGAGAACCGCTCCGACCGGCTGGCAGCGCTGTCCGAGGCACCGATGCCCGGCATCACGACGCGCGGCGATCACCCAACCCATCCGCTGCCCGGTCAGGTGGCCATGCACGGCCACCCGCGCGATGCCAAAGTGATCCCCAGATCGCGAGATTTTCATTAACGAATCCTCATGCAATGCATGAGGTACACGCCGCAACTACATGATATAAAAAGCAAACCAATAAATAACCGATCCCCTGTTGACCCTCTGAACGCCCCTCGCTAGCCTGCCGGAAATCCGTTGGGGTGCCGCAGGGCTGAGAGGTGAAAACCGACCCATCGAACCTGATCCGGGTCGTACCGGCGTAGGGAACGGAAGCAAGCATCAGCCCCATCCGGGCGGTCGTTTACCCCGTATCTCCATGCCCTCGGCCCATCTAACGAATGGGGGGCCGAATGGCGTTTCAAGCACTAACGATTGCGGGGTCCGACAGCGGCGGCGGGGCGGGGATTCAGGCCGATCTCAAGACCTTTAGCGCGCTTGGCGTCTATGGGGCCAGCGTGCTCACCGCCGTGACCGCCCAGAACACCCGCGCCGTCACCGCGGTCGCCATGATCGCGCCTGCGATGATCCGCGCGCAGATGGCGGCGGTCTTTGACGATCTGGCCATCGGCGCGGTCAAGATTGGCATGTTGGGCGACCCAGCCACGATCTCCGCCGTGGCCGAGGGGCTGGCAGACTGCCCCGCGCCCGTTGTGCTCGACCCGGTGATGGTGGCGAAATCCGGCGACGCGCTCCTCTCTGCCGAAGCGGTCAAAACCCTGCGCGACCGGATGCTGCCCCGCGCCCATGTGCTGACGCCGAACCTGCCCGAGGCCGCACGGCTGCTGGACACAGAAGAAGCCACCGACGAGGCCACGATGCTGGCGCAGGGCCGCGCGCTCCTGTCGCTCGGCCCCCGCGCGGTGCTGATGAAGGGCGGCCATGGCAAGGGCGAAACCTGCGTCGATCTGCTGATTTCCGAGGCCGACACCCTGCGCCTTTCCGCGCCCCGCCAGCAGACGGCGAACACCCATGGCACCGGCTGCACGCTCTCTGCCGCCATTGCCGCCGGTCTGGCGCGGGGCCTGCCTCTGCCGGAGGCGGTGGAGGCTGCCCATAGCTATCTGCAACGCGCCATTGCCGCGGCGGACGCCCTCAACATCGGCCATGGCCACGGGCCGGTGCATCATTTCCACGGCGTTTGGCCCCATGAGTGATGTCACCATCATCGGCGCGGGCGTGGCAGGGCTTTGGGCCGCGCGGGCCTGTCTGGCGCAGGGGCTGCGGCCCCGGCTCGTTGACCGCAAAGGCCCGCCCGGGCCGCACGGCTGTTCGTGGTGGGCGGGCGGCATGCTCGCCCCCTTTTGCGAAGGCGCGCTGAGCGAGCCTGCGGTGGTGACCCACGGGCGGCGTGCTGCGGCGCTATGGGGGGAGGTCACGGAGGTCACCCATAGGGGCACGCTGGTCCTCGCCCCCGAGCGGGACCGCGCGGAATTGCAGCGTTTCGCCGCCCGCACCGAAGGCCACAGCGACTGCGACGCCGAAGCCATCGCAGCCTGTGAGCCGGACCTCGCCGGGCGCCATCGCCGCGGGTTGTTCTTTGCCGAGGAAGCGCATCTGAACCCGCGCCAAGCGCTGTATGATCTATCCCAAACCCTTATCGCCCAAGGGGTAAAGGTCGAGACCACGGCCCTCGCCCCGACGCAGATCGCAGGCCCGGTGATCGACTGCCGCGGCATGGTGGCCCGCGACGCTCTGCCCGGTCTGCGTGCCGTGCGCGGCGAGATGATCCTGCTGCGCGCGCCCGAGATCACCCTCACCCGCCCGATCCGCCTGCTACACCCGCGCCACCCGCTCTACGTCGTACCGCGCGGGCAAGGCATCTACATGCTGGGCGCGACTCAGATCGAAAGCGCCAGCCGCAGCGGCATGACCGCCCGCTCGGCGCTGGAACTGCTCTCAGCCGCCTATGCGCTCGACTCGCGCTTTGCCGAGGGCGAGATCATCGAGATGGGCGCCGACCTGCGCCCGGCCTTCGCCGACAACCTGCCCGGCATCGTGCAGCGCGGGGCGGTGCTGCAACTGAACGGATTGTTCCGGCACGGTTTTCTCATGGCGCCCGCCTTGGCCGAACAGGCTGCGGGCTTTCTGGCAACAGCGACAACGGGGGATTTATTCCGTGAAGATTGAAGTGAACGGCGAGACGCGTGAGGTCACCGCCACGCAGCTTGACGCGGCATTGGCGGAGCTTGGTTGGGGCGAAGCGAAAGTCGCCACCGCCCTCAACGGCAGTTTCGTCCCCGCAGGCGCGCGGGGCGAGACCATGCTGAGCGACGGCGACCGGCTCGAAGTGCTCAGCGCCATGCAGGGGGGCTGAACGATGCGCGATTTCTACGGCACCGCCTTGCCCCTGCCGCTGATGCTGGGCACCGCGCGCTACCCCTCGCCCGCAGTGATGGAGGCCGCCTTTCGCCAAAGCGCCGCGCCGGTCGCCACGGTTTCGCTGCGCCGCGAGCAAGGCGCGGGACAGGCGTTTTGGGACATGGTGCGCGGCTTGGGCGTGCATCTGCTGCCCAATACCGCCGGCTGCCATTCCGCCCGCGAGGCGATCACCACTGCGCAGATGGCGCGGGAATACTTCGGCACCAATTGGATCAAGCTCGAGGTCATCGGCCATGCCGACACGCTGCAACCTGACCCCTTCGGGCTGGTCGAGGCTGCCGAAGCGCTCTGCGCCGATGGGTTCGAGGTCTTCCCCTATACCACCGAGGATCAGGTGCTGGCCGCGCGGCTGGTCGATGCAGGCTGCCGGGTGCTGATGCCTTGGGGTGCGCCGATCGGCTCGGGGCTGGGGCTGAACAACCTGCACGGGCTGCGCAGTCTGCGGGCAGCATTTCCCGATGTGGCCATGGTGATCGACGCGGGCCTCGGCCTGCCCAGCCATGCCGCGCAAGCGCTGGAGATGGGGTTCGACGCGGTGCTTTTGAACACCGCCGTGGCCGAGGCCCGCGACCCCGCCGCCATGGCCGAAGCCTTTGCGCTGGCCTGCCGCGCGGGCGCGCTTGCCGCCGCTTCCGGCCCCATGGGCCAGCGCGACATGGCCGTGCCCTCCACCCCCGTGATCGGAAAGGCTTGGCTATGAGCTTGCCGCGTTTCTACCCCGTCTTCGATAGTGCCGCATGGGTCGCGCGGGCCGTGCCCTTGGGGGTGAAGCTGGTGCAACTGCGCATCAAGGACGCGCCGGAAGAGGTGCTGCGCGCCGAGATCACCACCGCGCTCGACCTCTGCCGCCAGCACGGCGCGCTGCTGGTGGTGAATGACCATTGGCAACTGGCGATTGAACTGGGGGCCGATTGGCTGCATCTGGGGCAAGAGGATTTGGACAGTGCCGACATCCCCGCGATCCGCGCCGCCGGGCTGAAGCTGGGCCTGTCGACCCATGACCGTGCCGAGCTTGACCGCGCGCTGGCCCTCGCCCCCGATTACATCGCCCTCGGCCCCGTCTATCCGACCATTCTGAAAAAGATGAAATGGACCGAACAGGGCCTCGACCGTTTGACGGAATGGAAGGCGCGGATCGGGGATATCCCGCTTTGCGCCATCGGCGGCATGTCTGTCGCCCGCGCGCCGGGGGCCTTTGCCGCCGGGGCCGATACGGTGGCGGCGGTCACGGATATCACGCTGAACGCAGACCCCGAGGCACGAATGCGCGAATGGCTTGAGGTGACAACATGAGCCGTTACGCCCGCCAGATCATTCTGCCGCAGGTTGGCGCCGAGGGGCAAGTGCGTCTCACGGCGGCGCATGTGCTGGTCGTCGGTGCCGGAGCGCTGGCGGTGCCCGTGCTGCAATATCTCGTCGGGGCCGGTGTCGGGCGGATCACATTGGTGGACGGCGATCAGGTGGCCTTGAGCAATCTGCACCGCCAACCGCTCTACCGGATGGGTGATCTCGGCAGGCCCAAGGTCCGTGCCGCCGCCGAGGCGATGGCGGCGCTGAACCCCGAGGTGACGCTTGCCCCGCGTGCCGAATGGCTCACCCCCGCCAATGCGCCCGCCCTGCTGGCGGACTGCGATATCGCGCTCGACTGCGCCGATACTTTCGCCGCCAGCCTGACCCTGTCGGACGAAGCCCGCGCGCAGGGCAAACCGCTGATTTCAGCCTCGGCCCTTGGGCTGTCGGGCTATGTCGGCGGTTTCTGCGGGGGTGCCCCCTCGCTCCGCGCTGTCTTCCCTGACCTGCCGCAAACGGCAGCGACCTGTGAAACGGCGGGCGTCTTGGGGCCCGTGGTCGGGATGATCGGCGCGGCGCAGGCGCAGATGGCGCTCTCGGTCCTGCTGGGCCTCGCGCCTTCCCCGCTGGGGCAACTCTTGATCTGGGACGCCGCGCAATGGCGCATGTCGGGCTTTCGTTTCGACACCGCGCCCGAGCCCGCGCGCGCCGCGGGTTTCATCGCCGAAAGCCAGATCGCCCCGCGCGATATGGTCATCGACCTGCGCGCCGAGGCGCCCGCGCCTTTCTCAGCCCAAGCGCGTCATGTCCCGCCCGAGGCGCTGCCGGACCTGCCGTTGCCAGCCGATGCACCCCGCATCGTGCTCGCCTGCCGCACCGGCCTGCGGGCGCATCACGCGGCCAACACCCTCCGCCCCCGCTGGCCGGGCGAAATCGCCCTGCTCGCCCTCCCGGGCGCCTGACCCTCTTCCCGCATAAACGATATACTGGAGACCCTTCGTGAAAAACATCCTCGCCCCCCTTGCCCTGACGCTGATCGCGGCCCCCGCCTTGGCCCAAGACAAGATGACCGTCATGCTCGACTGGTTCGTGAACCCTGACCACGGGCCGATCATTCTAGCGCAGGAAAAGGGCTATTTCACCGATGCGGGGTTAGAGGTCGAACTCGTCTCCCCCGCCGACCCGAATGAGCCGCCGCGCATGGTGGCGGCGGGCCGGGTCGATCTGGCAGTCTCTTACCAGCCGGAACTGCATCTCGCCCAGCGCGAGGGCTTGGACCTGCGCCGTGTGGGCACGCTGGTCGAAACCCCGCTCACCTGCCTCGTAGTCCGCGCCGACGGGCCGGTGCAGGAGATGGCGGACCTGAAGGGCCGAAAGGTGGGTTTCGCCGTGGCCGGCGTGCAAGAGATGCTGCTGGATGCGATGCTGAGCCACAATGGCGTGGCGCCTGCCGAGGTCGAGCAAATCAATATCGGCTGGTCGATCTCGCCCGCGCTAATGTCTGGCCAAGTCGACGGGGTGATCGGCGCGTTCCGCAATTTCGAGCTGAACCAGATGCAGATCGAAGGCCATGAGGGCCGTTGCTTTTACCCCGAAGCCGAGGGCGTGCCCGCCTATGACGAGTTGATCTACGTCGCCCATGCCGAAGAGATGGACCGCGACATGATCGCCCGCTTCCTGCGTGCCACCGAACGGGCCGCAGCCGATATCGTGAACGACCCGGCCGCCAGCGGAGAGGTCTTCTTTGCCTCCGACGCCGAGTTGCGCAACGAGTTGAACACCCGCGCATGGGAAGACACATGGCCGCGCTTCGCCACCCGCCCCGCCGCGGTGGACCACGGGCGCTATGACCGGTTCGAGACCTTCATGCAGGAAAGCGGCGTGGTGGAAACCGTGATCCCCGCCGCCGATCTGGTGGTCGACGTCACAGCGCAGGCGAAACCATGACGGCGCCCGATTATGGCAAGGCCTTCGCAGCTTGGCGCGATGGTGCCGGAGAGACATGGCGGGCCTATACCCGCCATGACTTTGTCGAACAGCTGGGCAACGGCAGCCTGCTGCAGACCAGCTATTTGCATTACCTGCGGCAGGACTATGTTTTCCTGACCCACTTCGCCCGCGCTTGGGCTCTTGCTGCGGCCAAGGCGGAAACGCTGGATGAAATGGCCGCCGCGAGTGCCACGGTCCATGCGCTCGTGCATGTGGAGATGCCCCTCCATGTAGAGACCTGCGCAGGCCATGGCATCGACCGCACCACGCTCGAGTCCACGGCAGAGGCTCCCGGCAACCTCGCCTATACACGCTATGTTCTGGAGGCGGGCTATTCCGGGGACTTCCTTGACCTGACGGCCGCCCTCGCCTCCTGCGTTCTGGGCTATGGTGAGATCGGGTTGGCCCTGCGGGGCAATGACGGCCCCTATGCCGATTGGTGCGCGGTCTATGGCGGCGAGGAGTATCAAGCACTGTGCCGCGATGTCGGAGCGCTGATCGACGGGGGGCTAGAGCGGCGTCTGGGTGCGGATTGGCAAACCCTGCCCCGAGCCAAGACCTTGCAAGAGCGTTTCAACACGGCCACAGCGCTTGAGGTCGGCTTTTGGGACATGGCGCTGTCGCCCGCGGCAGCATGACCGCCCCTGCGGTGCATCTATCGGGCGCGCTCCACGGCGCTGCTGGCCCCTTGATCGACCACTTCGATCTTGCCCTCAAGGCCGGGCGGTGGAACGTCTTGCTTGGCCCCTCGGGTGTGGGAAAAACCTCGCTGCTGCGTCTGCTTGCGGGTCTGCCCACTGTGGCCCGGCTGGAGGGCCGTGTTGCTACGAATGACGACCGTCCCCTCGCCCCCCGTGTCGCGATGATGGCGCAGGACGATCAACTGCTGCCTTGGGCGAATGCGGTTGAGAATGTCACGATCCCCGCCCGGCTGCGCGGAGAACGGGCGGACCCTGACCGCGCCGCAGCACTTTTGGCCGAGGTCGGGCTTCGCGCGGAGCTGCGCCGCAAACCTGCCGAGCTTTCCGCCGGTCAGCGACAGCGCGTCACCCTTGCCCGCACGCTGTATGAAGACCGTCCCATGGTCTTGCTGGACGAACCTTTTTCTGCCCTCGATGTGGTGACCCGCCTTAAAATGCAGGATCTAGCGGCGCGGCTGCTTTACGGGCGAACCGTCGTGCTGATCACCCATGACCCGGCTGAGGCCCTAAGGCTCGCCGATCACGCTTGGATCGTGAGCCGCCATGGGGCCGCCCCCTGCCCCTTGCCCAAAACGCCGCCACCGCGCCGGATCGACGCCCCCGAGACCCTCGCCGCTCAAGCCGATCTGCTGCGCCGCCTGGGGCTGGCCTCACCCGCGCAGGTCGCCTGATGGTATTTACGCTGCATAAATTATGGCGTGGCATGGTCTGCTTCGCCCTCGCCGTCGCGATATGGCAGCTTGTCGTCACCCTCAGCGGCGTGCCGCGTTTCATCCTGCCGGGACCTTGGCTTGTCTTGCAAGCGCTGGGCGGGAATGCCGCGCTGCTCTGGCAGAATGCGCTATGGTCGGCGGGCAATCTTGCGCTGGGCCTAAGCTTAGGCATTTTCCTCGGCATTGAGACCGCGCTGTTGCTGACCCTCTCGCGCCGCGCGCGCTGGCTGCTGCGCCCGATGCTGGTGGTGGCTCAGGCCGTGCCTGTCTTCGCCCTCGCCCCGGTCATCACCCTCTGGCTCGGTTACGGGATGCCCTCCAAGATCGTAACCATCGCGCTGGTCACCTATTTCCCCATCGCCTCGGCCCTCTTCGACCGGCTGATGGCGCTGCCCCCGGGCCTGCGCGATCTGGCGCATCTTTCCGGCGCAAACCGCTGGCGCGAAACACTGCTGCTGCGCCTGCCCCATGCCGTGCCGGGGCTGATCTCGGGACTGCGTCTGGCGGTGGTCTATGGCCCCCTTGCGGTGCTGATCGGCGAATGGGTCGGCTCCTCCCGCGGGCTGGGGCATCTGATGCTGATGGCCAATGGCCGCGGCCAAACTGCGCTCATGTTCGCGGCCCTGATCGTGCTCGCGGCGCTGTCGCTGCTGCTCTGGTCCGCGGTCGAAGCGCTCGCCCGCTGGACGGCACGGCGGTTTTAGGTGCCTTGGAACCCCATGGTCAGCGTGATGCTCTTATGCGGCACGGCATGGTAATCCGCGCCCCAGCGTCCAAGGATATCCGGTCACAGCCAAAGTTATCGGCTATGTGAAATGGTAGATCGATGAAACCGACACCGTCGGGCGCGGGTTCACCATCCCCTAAAAGCTAAGACGTGAAAATTGGCCGCCGCAACCTAAGTGGCGGCCATTCACCTGATAGCCAGAGGCAAATGCACATGCGCCTTTCGAATATTCCGGTCAGTTCAACGACAGCTGCGCGACACATTCGGCCCCACGGCAACGTATCTCTCCCCCTTCTTCGATGCAGAGCTTTTTGATCGCGATATTGCTGCGCAAGAAGTTCACATCCACCGTCTCAATATTTCGCGCGCGCGCTTCGGCCAGACCGCGATGGAAGAGCCTCCGGCCATAGCCGCGCCCTTGATAGGCATCTTCAACCGAAAGCCCGATTTCCGCGTGAGTGCTGTCGATGCAATGTAGCTCCAGTATCGCACGCAAAGCACCATCGCTTTCGACGCCGAGCGTGAGGTCGGGGTTGGAGCCCCGAACCACGCGCAGCAAGGCATCATCGTTAAGCTGGCCCATGAATCTCAGCTCGCGCGAAGCGGGGCTAAGTCTTTGGTAATGTTCGCATAGGGTCTGCTTTAGAAGCGGGAGGGGAACGGAAAGAGGTTCTGGAACGGCGGTGTGCATGATGTCTCCAATCTCAAGTCCAAGATGGGAAGCTGACCCGCCCGGAGTAGAGATCGAACAGGGCAGGAGAAATGCGCTGCTTGCATAGGTTGCCGGCACCTTTGCTATTCCAGCCTGTGGCGCGCGCCGCGAGAATAACGCGCTGCTGCCCTCGCCATCCTGTCGTCTTTCGTGCAGTTCCGGGAAACCGCAGGCGCGGCGTGCATCAATCCCGCGACGGCCTATACCCCCCTCCACTTCCGCTCTCAGCCGCTGCGCTGTCCCGCCGGGGGCGGCACCCAAGACGGCGATCCAGCGGTAGAAGATCGGTGTCAGAAAGAGCGTAAAAACCGTAGCAAAGCCCAGGCGGCCGACGATCCCCCAACCGACGGCAATGCGCAATCTTTGCGTCCGAATTGATCCAGCGCAAAGACCGCAGAACGGCACCCCCCTAAACCGGTGCCATGGAACAGATACAGATGCTCGAGGCTCTCGGCCTCTTCGACGCGCGCGTGCCGCGCTACACCTCCTATCCCACCGCGGCGGCTTTCACCCCCGCGGTCGGCGCCGCGTTTCAGCGCTCAGCGCTTGGCGCGTTGGACCCCGGCGCGCCGGTCTCGGTCTATGTTCACATCCCCTTTTGCGAGCGCCTGTGCTATTTCTGCGCCTGCCACACGCAGGGCACCAAGACGCTCAGCCCTGTCGAGCGCTATATCGAGGCTCTTGAGGCCGAGCTTGAGCTTCTCCGCGCCGCGATGCCTGCGGGCATGCGGATGGGGCGGATGCATTGGGGTGGCGGGACACCAACCATCCTACCGCCCGCCCTCATCGACCGCCTGAACCGCGCCCTTCATCAGCTCTTCACGCCGACCGAGGATTTCGAGTTCTCCGTCGAGATCGACCCCACCCAGATCGACCCCGCCAAAATCGCTGCCCTGCGCGCCGCGGGCCTCACACGGGCCTCTATCGGCATTCAGGATTTCGACCCTGAGGTGCAGCAGGCCATCGGGCGCCTCCAGTCCTTCGAGGTCACGCGCCGCTGTGTCGACCAGTTGCGCGCCGAGGGGGTCACCTCGCTCAATACTGACTTGGTTTACGGCCTGCCTCATCAGACCATGGCGCGGCTGGAGGATACGATTGACAAGACCCTGTCCCTTGCCCCGGATCGCGTGGCGCTTTTCGGATATGCGCATGTGCCATGGGTCGCGAAACGGCAGAAACTCATCCGCGAGGCGACACTGCCCGACGCCGTCGCACGCTATCACTTCGCTGAGAGAGCCGCGGCGCGCTTCGCCGCTTCGGGCATGGAGGCAATCGGCATCGATCATTTCGCCACGCCGCAGGATGGGCTGACCCAAGCAAAAAACAACCGCCGCCTGCGCCGGAATTTCCAAGGCTACACCGATGACAATTGCCAAACCCTGATCGGCCTCGGCGCCTCGTCAATCTCGCGTTTTCCGGGGGGATACGTACAGAACGCCCCCGCGACGGCGGCCTATACCGCGCGCATCCTCGCTGGCGACTTGCCCGGAACGCGCGGCTACGCCTTGGAGGATACGGACCGCCTGACCGCGCGGGCGATCGAATGTCTGATGTGCGACTTCACCCTTGACCTGAACGCCTTGGCAGAAACCTTCGGCGCGCGGGCCTTCGATCTCGCGCCCGAGTTGAAGGCCATGGCAACCCGCTACACGCCATTCGTGCGCTTGTCCGGAACGCGCCTCGACATCCTGCCCGAGGGTCGCGCCCTGACCCGCATGATCGCATCGATGCTTGACCGGGAGGTGCCGGAGGGCATGCGCTATTCGCAAGCTTCCTGAGCTTTATCCGGCCCGCCCGAGGCGCGGGCTGTTCGGACACTGACAAGCCGACGGCAGACAGATCGGCGTGCGCCTTGCCGACCGTGGCAGACCGCTGTGACCCTTGGGAACAAAGCGCGCGCGGGCCGGTTTCTTCCCAATAATGGATTGGGAAAGGAAATGTCTTCATCGAAATCGAAGGACGAAATCTGGGACGAGTGGCGCGATCTGGTCAACATGGCACCGGCGGAGCTTGAGGACTGGCTGGAGACCGAGGCCTCCAAGGCCGTGGGCGACAGCGGAAGCGGTGAAAGCACCGGGCACAAATCCGGCCGCCGGATCGTCAAGATCAAACGCACCAACAAGGACGACCTGACCGACGATCAGTGGGATCACATGGCGACCGTCGTTGGCTATATCAAACGGCATCTCTCCCAAGGCGGGCCGAAGGATGATGTTGAAGACTCGAAATGGCGCTATTCGCTGATGAATTGGGGCCACGACCCTCTGAAGGGCGATAGCTGACGCACTGTGCCTTGCCCGAGTGGTAAGGGGATGGACCTTTGATCGGGCTTCGACCTTGGCGAAGGAGCGCAGACAATTGAGCTTCTTCGCAACTCAAGCGTCGATATCTTTCGCCCTCTATGGCCTGCAATCCGCGCATCGCAGAACTGGTTGCGGGGCGCAGCGAACCTGCCGCCTCTGCCATCTTCCCATATCTTCGACCTCGCAAGACCGAAGCGGCCCGCCGTATTGGTCCGTAAGAGCCACCCAACAGCGAAACCCCATTCTCGACAATGTCGTAGTCTGCTGCCACAAAGTCACCCAAAGGCAGTCCCGCACCTGTTTCGCCGGGAGATCGTTCGCCTTGCGCTTGGAGGAGGAAAAACCATGAATGCGTTGAGACAAACTATTTGCGCGGCATTGGCCCTGGGGCTTGTCGGGGGCGCCGCAAGCGCCGAAACCAGAGTGACCTATAAGTCGGCCAAATCGGGCTCGTCCTACTATCAAATGGGCGTGGAGCTTGCCGAGGCTATGAAAGCGGGCAGCGGCGGAGACATCTCGGTTACCGTGGAAGAGAGCCAAGGATCGGTTCAGAACGTCATGGAAGTCCGCGCGCGCGGGGCCGACTATGTCTTTACCACCCCGCCCTCCCTCGTTGGTCTGGCCCAAAACGGCAAGGCTATGTTTGAAGGCAAGACCGCACCTGCTTTTGATGAGATTCGCGCGCTTTTCCCGATCCCATCGCTGACCATGCATTTCGTGATGTCTCAGGACAGCGGCGCCACCGCGCTTGCGGATCTGGAAGGCAAGAGCATCCTGCTGGGCAAAGGGTCTTTCGGCGCGACTGAAGGTGCGAAGTATCTGGATATGTTCGGGCTGGCAGACAGTGTGGAGATCGCGGATGCGGAATTGAGCAACGCCGTGGCCGCTTTGAAGAACGGGCAGATCGACGGCTTTGTCACCGCGGGTTCATTCCCGGCGCCAAATGTCGTCGAAGCCGCCGCTTCCACCCCCGTTACCATTGTCCCGTTGTCGGACGAGCAGATCACCCAATCCAAACGGACCCGCATTGTCATTCCGGCGGGCACCTATGCGGGCCAAGAGCAGGATGTGACCACAACGTCCCTGCCCGTCGTCGCTTTCACGACAACCAAGATGGACGACGAAACGGCTTATCAACTGACCAAGACCTATTGGGAAAACAAGGCCAAGATGGCCGATACATCGCCTTGGTGGGGCAATGTCACGCCTGAGTTGATGGCCAATATCACCACTGAACTGCACCCCGGCGCGCTGCGTTATTACGAAGAAGCTGGGATGGCGACAGAGACCTCGCAGTAACAGGACGCGCGGCGCGGGTTTTCCGCGCCGCGCTTGCCCAGCCAAAGCCGGACCCCCATAGATGACAAATCTCCCCGAAAGCCGATTGGCGGCGAGTTTCTGGATCGCGCTGGCCATCGCGCTGGTCAGCTATCACTTGGCGCTGGTGTTTTCGGGTCTGGTGCCGAACCTGATCAGCAGGCCGCTGCATATGGCCTTCATCCTGCCCTTCGCCTTGGTCTTTGACGCGCAGACCCCGCTGCGGCGGATCACTGGCATCATCTTGGCCGCATTGGGCATCGCCGCAGCGCTTTGGGTGGCCTTCAACAGCGATGCGCTTGGCGATCAATACGGGTTCATCGAAAGTAACTTCCAGCTTGCCGTGGCGGTGACGCTGCTCTTGGTGGTGCTGGAAACGGCGCGGCGCGTGATCGGTTGGCCCTTGCCACTGGTTGCGGCACTCGCCCTGCTCTATGGCCTGTTCGGGCAGCATATTCCCGGCGAATTCGGCCATTCCGGCACGCCAATAGAAAGCTATTTCGGAACACTCACCATCGCCGAGGGCGGCATCTGGGGAACGCTCACCGGTGTCTCGGTCTCTGTCGTGGCGATCTTTGTCATCTTTGGCGCAGTTCTGAACGCTGGCGAAGCGGGCCAAGGCTTCATGAATGTCGCCGCCGCCGCGGCGGGGCGGCTGAAAGGCGGCGCGGCGAAAGTGTCCGTTTTGTCCTCAGCGCTCTTTGGGTCGATCTCCGGCTCGGCCTCCGCAAATGTCGCTTCCACCGGCGCGATCACCCTGCCCGCGATGACCAAGCTCGGCTATCCCAAACGCCTTGCCGCCGCGGTCGAGGCCGTGGCCTCCTCAGGCGGGCAGATCATGCCGCCCCTGATGGGCGCAGGCGCTTTCGTGATGGTTGAGCTGACCGGCGTGCCCTACACTGGCATCATGGCTGCCGCCGCGCTTCCTGCGGTGCTTTACTTCGTGGCGGTCTGGGTTGGCATCAACGCCTACGCGCAGCGCTTCGCCCTCAAAGGGATCGCAGAAGCGGATCGCCCTGCAATGCGCGATGTGGTTGTCACATCGCTCTTCTTCCTCGTCCCCTTCTCGGTCCTGCTATGGGGGATGTTCGTCGCGCAGTTCACGCCGGAATATGCGGCGGCTATGGCGATCCTCGCAGCGGCGTTGCTCTTGTTCTTCAACGCAAAGCTCACTTTCGAACCGCGCCAGATCGCCACGCGAATGGCAAGTGCAGTTCTCAATGCCGCACGGCAGGTTGCCCTGATCGCCTCCATCATCCTTTGCGCCTCAATCATCATCGGTGTGCTGTCGATCACCGGGCTTGGCGTGAAAATCACCTCTCTCATTCTGGCGGGGTCCGGGGGGCTTCTTTGGCCGTCCCTGCTGCTCACGGCGCTTGCCTGCCTCATTTTGGGAATGGAAGTGCCCACCACGGCGGCCTATGTGATTTGCGTCTCCGTCGCCGGTCCTGCGCTCATTGAACTGGGTCTTTCGCCGCTTCAAGCGCATCTCTTTGTCTTTTGGTTCGCGCTTCTCTCGACAATCACGCCCCCGGTCTGCGGCGCTGTTTTTATCGCCGCGGGAATGATTGGCGAGAATTGGTTGAAGGTCGCTCTGACAGCGATGGCGCTTGGCATTGGGCTTTACATCATCCCACTGGGCATGGTCGCGAACCCGGATATGCTAAGCCTATCGGACGCCCCATTGGCAGCTCTCTTGGCGGCTGGTCGTGTCGCATTGGGGCTGACCCTGCTTTCATACGGTTTGATCGGAGCGCGACGGCCCGTGCCGACGCTCGCACTTTGCGCAGGTGGGCTGGCTGTTGTATTTTCTGGCCTGTGGTTTTGAGCGCGCGGCGTTAGAACAGGCGATTGGTTAAGTTGATGGTTCGAAGCAAACGCGCAAACCAATTCGGGCTCTATTGGAGGCGTGACCTGTTATCGAATTTTCACCCAGCCGCACCCAAAGCCCGTTTCGTCTTTACAATAGATGCCGCCGCTTGAGCGATCGCCCATCGTGCGGCGCTTCCATTTTTCGCAGAGGAGCGAGTGACTGCAATAGTCAGGGTTCGCGCGTAATAGACCGAGGTCAGAACACACAACGCCGAATGCCGGCGTTCAAACATGGTCTCATCAAGCAATTCACCCCGCATCCCTCCGTCGATACTCTCTAAGGAAGCCGTTCTGTATCTGCTAGCCGGGCGCGATATAGCGCATGCGACCCTTTGGTTTGATCATTTATCTTGGCGCCAGATACTCATCTCTTAGGAGCCTCTTGTGCAGCTTCCCCGTCTCTGTCCGGGGCAACCTCTTGCGGAACTCGATACTCCGTGGGCATTTGATCGAAGACAACTTTGTTCGGCAAAATTCAAACAAGGCGTCACGCAGTTCATCTGAAGCGTCGACATCTGGCAGCAACTGCACAACAGCATGAACGGCTTCACCAAAATCCTCATGCGGAATGCCGATAACGGCTGCGTCGAGCACGGCCGGATGGTTTAGCAGCGTATCTTCAGTCTCTTGCGGATAAACGTTCACTCCGCCCGAAATGATCATGAAAGATTTGCGATCCGTCAGGTAAAGATAACCTTCCGCGTCGACCCGACCGATATCCCCGAGGGTTGTCCAGCCTTTTTCATTAGTGGCACGCCGGGTCTTTTCTGGGTCTTTATGATAAGCGAACTGATGGCCATTCTCGAAAAAAATCTCTCCTTCTTGTCCAACTGGAAGCTCTTCTCCGGTCTCGCCGCAGATATGGATGACCCCCAGTTTGGCCCGGCCCACTGAACCGGGATGCTCCCGCCACTCACGGCTTGTTATCGCAGTGAAACCGTTATTCTCCGTACCAGCATAATACTCGTGGATAATATCCCCCCACCAAGCCAGCATGTTGTGCTTGACCTCAATCGGACAGGGAGCCGCGGCATGTACAGCCATCTGCATGGAGGAAAGGTCGTATGCCTCACGTACCTCCTGAGGTAGTTTCAACAGGCGCACGAACATGGTCGGCACCCATTGGCTGTGGGTAATGCGATGTTCTTCAATAAGTCTTAGCGCCTCTTCGGCGTTAAAACGGTCCATGACAACCGCAGTACCACCCGATTTTACCGTGACCATTGAGTGGCGTAATGGGGCTGCATGGTAAAGCGGCGCAGTGGACAGGTATCGCGTCTCCGGTCCGTAGCCGAAAAGATCGGTTAGCAGATCAACCAGCATCGTGCGCGTGCCAAGCGGCGCGGGTTCCAACGGCCATTTAATACCTTTTGGCCGCCCCGTCGTACCTGAGGAATAGAGCATATCAAGCCCTTGAGCCTCGTCTGGGATTGGCGTGGTTGGCTGATCCGCGACGCCGTGATCCCAACTTGGCAGGCTATCCGCCCCCCCGCCTACGACGCGCACAGCGAAGGCTATGCCAAAATCCGCCTGTAGTTTTGCGATTATTCCCGCAAACCGATCGCTTGTAATTAGCAACTGAGCATCGCAATCCTCGAGGATATAGGCGATCTCTTCCGGCCCCAGATGGGTACTGATGGTCGTGTAATACACGCCGGCACGATCTGCTGCGAAACAGACCTCCAGCATTTCGCGACGGTTCTCCATCAGAATGGCAATATGCGCACCCGTTTCGATGCCCATAGCGCGCAACAAATGCGCGCCTTGATTTGCCCGGGCTTCGAGCGCAGCAAAGCTGACACTTTCGCCTGTGGCGGCCATGACGAAGGCTGCCTTGTCCGCCGGATGGTGGCGAGGCTGCCAAGAAGTATCAATGTCGGACATGTCAGAACTCGATGAGGGTTTTGCCAAAGTGGCCGCCGGCGCGTAGATGCGTTAGTGCCTCTTTCAGCTGATCGAACTTGAAGGTCTCTCCCAGAACAGGCCGCAGCTCATGCTGAGCCATGGCACGCAGCATCGCCTCAAACCCGTCTCGATGGCCCACGGTGACGCCTTGGAGGCGGACCTGCCGGGCGACAATCGGACCCAGCGAGGCGTCGATGTTAAGCCCCGAAAGCACCCCAATCATGGACAACGTCCCGCCCGGCCGCACGGCCTTCAGAGACAGAGGCAATGTTTTCGCGCCGCCTAACTCGATAATATTGTCATAGCCGCCGCGGTCGGCGGTGATGGGTCGGCTGGCACGAGCCCAATCTTCTTCGCTGCGGTAATTGATTGTCGCGTCTGCGCCCATTTCAGTGACTTTCGCGAGTTTGTCGTCGCTGGAGGAAATTACAGTGACATGCGCGCCCTGCATCTTGGCAAAGGCCAAGGCGAAGAGCGCGACACTGCCGGTGCCTTGGACCAGCAATTTGTCCCCGGCGCGGGTTTGGCCGTGGGTGACGACCGCGCTCCATGCCGTGAGCGCGGCGCAGGGCAGTGTCGCCGCTTCTGCGTCGGTCAGGTAGTCAGGAACCTTGACCACCCCTTCCGCAGATAGACAGATGCGGTCCGCCATAACCCCGTCCAGCGGCCCCCCCAAGGCTGACGCGAAGCGTTCAGGGCTTGGCGCGCCCGCGGTCCAATTTTGGAAATAGGTCGGGCAGACACGGTCCCCCACGGCAACCCGGGTCACACCCGGCCCTACTTCGACAACTTCACCCACACCGTCAGACACAGGGATCAAGGGCAGTTCACCCGTCGCTCGGCCATAGCCCCGTTCGGGCACGATCAGATCGCGAGAGTTGAGCGACGCCATTCGCATCTCGACAATGACCTTTCCAGGTCCGCAGCTTGGCTCATCGCGCTCTGTCAGTGTGAGATTGTCGAATCCCCAGTCGCCTTCAATCTGGAATACACGCATGGTTCAGCTCTCCTTCCGGGCGGTCAAACGCGCCACCCTATCTTTGAGGATATTTGTCGCCCCATCGGTGAAGCCCGCCATCTGTGCGGCGGCGATGTGGCGGGTAAAGGGGTGCTCCGGGCGCAAGCCTTCGGCCCCCATCAGTTGCAAAAGTCTTGGCAGTTGAGTCTGCGCACAGGAGACCGAGTTGATCTTGGCCTCAGCAGCCGCAAGTTGGGCATCCGCGCCTTGCGCCACCTTTTCGACGGCCTGCTCCGTAGCGCGTCGGGCCTGCATCAAGGCGGCTTGCGCGGCCTCGAACTCTGCCTGCCAGCGTGGAATGGCATTCAGCGGCTTACCGAAGCTGCAACGTTTAGCGCCATAGGCCGCAGCACTATCCAGTGCTGCTTGCACCATGCCGTTGCACATTGCGGCAACATAGGTCCGCGCGGCATTGATCTCTTTCAGGATCGCTTTGAAAGCTGTGCCGGGTGCAGCGAGCATGGCTTCATGTGGCAGTTTAACCCCCGAAAGGTAAAACCCGCCGGTGCCCAGACTGGTCTGCGAAAAGGCACTGTCGATGGCATAACGGGTGACACCCGGCGCATTCAGATCAACGAGGAAGGCTGCGATGCCATCGCTGTCGCCCACCTCTGCGCATTGCGCATAAACGATCGAAAGCCCTGCCTGCCGCCCGTTGATAATCCATGCTTTTTCCCCATCGAGCTCCCAGCCGCCCGCAACCTGCCGCGCGGTGGTGCGAATGGCAGCAAAATCGCTGCCGGTGCCGGGTTCGGTCAAAGCGGTGCAGGCGTGCATCCGGCCAGAAAGCAGGTCGGGCAGATATTGTGCGGCGGCATCCTGTCCTACTTCGCAGAGCCTGAGGGCAATGTTGTGCGTATTGACCAGAGACATCGCGAAACCGAAATCTGCTCCGGCCAACACCTCCAAAGCTGCCGCGCGGGTGGCAAAGCCGAAGCCCCTGCCTCCCATTTCCTCTGGCACCTCAATACCCAGAAGCCCCAAAGCGGCGGCCTCATGGTAAAGCGCGGGCTCCGGCGCGGCGCCGATGGACCATGCTGCCGCCTCCGCGGCAACACGTCCCTTGGCGAAATGCGTGACCTGATCCAGAAAAGCTTGGCTCATGTCCGGCCCCGACGTTTTTCCATCAGGTCGCGGGCGATACCGGCAATACCGCGCGGCATGAAGATCGTCGCCAGTACCAGCACCAGCCCGTAGAGGATCAGCCGGAAACTATCGGCAAAGCGCAGGTATTCGGGCAGGAAGACCACGAAGAACGCGCCGATGATTGGCCCGGCAATGGTGCCCGATCCGCCGATGATGACCGCGAGGATCGCATCAAGCGACTGCGCAATGCCGAAGATCTCAGGATTGATGAAGCTTTGGTAGTGGGCGTAGATCGCACCGGCGAGGCCCGCGAACATCGCGGAGGTCACGAAGGCAAAGAGCTTGTATTTCCAAGCCGCGATCCCAACCGCGCCGACGAGGTCTTCGTTCTGGCGGATCGCTACGAGGATTTGCCCGATACGCGACCGCACGATCAATGCCGCAAGCCCCGTCATCAGTGCCGCGATGATCAATACAAAGTAATAATACGTCTCCCGGTCGCGCCAATTGAACAGTGCATCCTTGCCACCCGGCTTCGGGATGCCGGTGATGCCTGCCTCGCCTTGGGTAAGCTCGTGGAAGTTCATCAGGACGATGAAAATCACCATGTTGAACGCTAATGTGACGATGGCGAAGTAGTGCCCTTTGACCCGCAAGCTGGGGTAGCCTGTCAGCAGCGCGAAGAAGGCAGTAACGAAGGGCGCGAGGATGATCGTCAGCCAGACTGGCAGATCAAAGTGCGTGCCCATCAGCGCCGTCGAATAAGCCCCAATCCCCATGAAGCCGGCCTGCACGATGGAAACATAGCCGGTGTAGCCTTGGATCAGGTTCTGCCCTTGCGCTGCGATGACCCAGATCAAGGCTAGCACGCTCAGGTGGATATAGTATTTCACAGAGATGAGCTGCGGCAACAATACAAAGCCAACCAGTGCTAGCCCATAAAGGATGAAGGTACGATTACGAGCCATTATGCTTTCCCCATCAGGCCCTGAGGCCGGAACAACAGAACGCCGATCATCACCACGAATGCGATCACGTCCTTATAAGCGGATGAAATGAAACCGGCGGCGAGCGCTTCGGTGATGCCAAGCACGAGCCCTCCCACCACGGCGCCGGGGATCGACCCCAGACCGCCCAAGATGAGCACGGCAAACCCCTTGACGACCAAGCCCTCGCCAATGCCCGGCGCGATCGCAAAAAGCGACCCGACCATGACCCCGGCGCAGACACCAAGCGCTGTCGAGATCGCAAAGACCACCAGCGGGATCGTCTTGACGTTGACCCCCATAAGGATCGCGGCGTCGCGGTTCTCGGCCACGGCGCGGATCGCTTGGCCCGTTTTGGTGCGTTCGACAAACACTGTCATTGCGGCGATCAAAAGCGCGGCGGCAAGGATCACGTAAAGCCGCAGCTCAGGAATGGTGACACCGCCGATGTTGAAGACGCGGGAGAAGTCGGTCGGGAGGACGACTTGCTCATGCCCAAAGAGTTCGAGATTGATCCCCTCAACCATCATGGTCAGGCCAAGCGCCACGATAAAGGCGTTGATGTGATTGGCATCTCGTACCGGGCGATAGGCCAGAAGTTCGATCAATACGCCAAGGGCAAGCCCGACCAAAAGCGCAATCAGGATCGCCAGTAGCAAGGGTATGCCCCAACTGGTGACGAAAAAGAACGTAAGATAGCCCCCGAACATAGAGACCGATCCATGGGCAAAATGCGCGATGCCGAGGATTCCGAAAACCGTGGTCAGCCCCAGTGCGATCAGCACATAGACACCCCCGATGGCGATGCCGTTAATAATCTGTTGAAGTACCTCAACCATGCCGCACCCTGCGAATTAAAGAAGATAGAAGAATGGGGCGCAGGAAACCTGCCCGCGCCCCGCCCGGGGAGGGATCAGTCGTCCAACGTGCTCAGGAATGCTGAATACGCGGCGGCGTCAGACGGCAGGTCTTGTACGAAGACCCAATTGCCGCCCTGCCACTGGAAAGCGCCATTGGAGGTATAGGCCTGCCCGTTTTCATCGAACATTTTGTCATCGACAGGCAGGTATTGCATGACGACCTCATCCGGCACCGCAATCTCGCGCAGCGCCTCAGCCACAGCCTCAGTGTCGTCTACGGTCCCGGCCGCCTCGATGGCGTCCTTCAAAGCATAGGTTTGGTCATAGGAATAAGGTGAGCTTGGTGAAGGCGCGATGCCGTACTCTTCGGTATAGTTGGCGTGGTAGGCCTTGCCGTTTTCAGATGCCGAAAGCAGCGTCAACTCTGTCGGGCGCAGGTCCCAAACGCCTTCCATCTGCTCCGAAGTGGCCACACGGGTAAACTGCTCTTCGCTACCGGAGGTGAAACCATAGCGCGGCACGTCGATGCCAAGCTCGACTGCCTGACGGTAGATAAAGGCTGCTGGCTCCACATAGCCGACGACAAGGATCGCGTCAGGCTCTTGGCCGCGGATTTTGGTCAACTGCGGAGACATGTCGCGGTCTTTCAGACCAAATGCCTCCCGGCTCACGATCTCTCCGCCCGCTTTTTCCAACTCCTTTTCAAAGGCGTCGACGTAGCTGGCGTAGAACCCCACATCCAGCGCGCCCAAGACGGCAACCCGCTTGTGGCCCTTTTCGGCGACGAAGGTACCAGCCGCCGCACCAGTATAATCTGCTGGTGGACGCGTGCGTGTGAGGTTCGGGATTTCGCGGGTCGTGATCGACCGCTCAGCCGCATTGCCCACGAGCATCACCGCATCTTCATATTCGATGAAAGATGCCACAGCCCCGGTCGCGCCCGAGCAGCAGAAACCAAGAATATACTTAACGCCATCTCGGTCGATCAGTTTGCGTACGGCGTTGGAGGCCTCGGTCGGGTTGGCCTTATCGTCATAGGCGATGACGTTGAGCATGTAGGTGTCTTCGCCCACCTTGATCCCGCCACTGGCGTTAATCTCTTTCGCGGCAAGTTTCACCGCATTGGTCTGCGGCAGTCCGTAAACGGCCCCGCCCCCGGTCAGCGCATCGCTAACCCCGATGTCGAGCGTCTTTTCCTCGGGCCATGCGGCACCCGCCGTCATGACCATTGCAGCTGTTATTGCTGTCAGTCTCATGTTCTGTCTCCTCCCAGAAACGTTGGTATCAGTGGCCCAGATACGCCTTTGCGACATCCGGATGTGATTGCAGCTCCGCGCCCGTACCGCTCAGCACGATCTCTCCGGCTTCGAAAAGATAGGCCCGGTCGGCAAGCCGCAGCGCCATGGCCGAGTTCTGCTCGACCAGTAGGATGGTTTTCCCCATCTCTTTGACTCTCGCGATGGTCTCCCCCACCTCCGCGACGATTTTCGGGGCGAGCCCTAACGATGGCTCATCAAAGATGCAGAGCTTGGGCCGCGCCATAAGCGCCCGGCCAATGGCCAACATCTCCTGCTCACCCCCCGACAACGTGCCCGCCGCCTGGCTGGCGCGGTCGCGCAGGATAGGAAACATGTCCATCATCTCTTCAACATCGGATGCCTGCTCTGCATCCTTACGCGGATAGGCTCCCATCCTGAGGTTCTGCAGCGTTGTCATTTGCGGAAAGATCTGACGCCCTTCGGGGCACATGGTGATCCCCGCTTTGACGATGGAGTGGCCGCTTTGGTTGGTGATATCTTGGCCCTCGAACTCAATGGTTCCTGCAGTAGCCGGAACCAGCCCGCAGATCGCCTTGAGCGTAGAAGACTTGCCCGCGCCATTCGCGCCAATCAGCGCGACGCATTCGCCCTGATTGACCTGCAAGTCGATGCCGTGGATGACTTCGATCGCGCCATAGCTGACGCGCAGGTTGGATACGTTCAACATGTCAGGCCGCCTCGCCGAGATATGCGTCAATGACGACTGGATTGTTGCGGATTTCCTCAGGCGTGCCTTCGGCGACCTTTTGGCCAAAGTTGAGCACAACGATCCGATCGCAGACCTCCATGATCAGCGCCATGTGGTGTTCAATCACCAGGACAGAGGTCCCCAGATCGCGGATCTTCTTGATCAGGTCGCTTAAGGTCTTGCGCTCATGCGAGACCAGCCCGGCGGCGGGTTCATCCAGCAAAATCACTTTCGGATTTGAAGCCAGTGCCGTTGCGATCATCAGGAAGCGTTGTTGGGCCGAACTAATGGTGCCCACGCGGTGATCCTGTACCGGCGCGAGGTCGGTGATCTCGAGGATCCGGTCGACACGCGCGGCCAGTTCCTCTTCCTCGCTGGATTTCCGGCCCATGCCGAATACAGACGCCAGCGGATGCGAGGTGCGCGTAACGTTGCAGCCCAGCACGACATGGTCACGTACCGTGAATTCCGTGAATGTACTGGCTGTCTGAAAGGTCCGCGACAGGCCTTTCGCCACACGATCATATTCAGGCAGATTATCGATCTTGGCGCCGGCCAAGCTAATTGCGCCGGATGTGATTGGGAACAACCCCGCCAGACTATTCACAGTGGTCGATTTTCCGGAACCGTTCGGTCCAATCAAACCGAGGATCTGCGCCTCGTTCACATCAAAGGACAGGTCTCGGATCGCATGCACGCCGCCAAACGACTTGCACAGAGATTCGACCCTCAAAACAGGTGTCGCCATAATATATTCCCCTCCCCGCTCCTCCTGCGGTTCGAGAAGCGTAGCGACGGCCCATGGCGCAAATCAAATTCAAAGATTCCGCTTGGATATCTAATTTTTAGATGGTTAGATTTCGAGAGGGCGAAGACTTCGGAGGAGTTTGGCACCGTGAAACCGATCAGGAATATCAATTCTGTACAGGTGTTTAGCCTCACCGCCGAGACTCGGAATGTCACCCGCGCCGCGCAACTCTTGAACATCAGCCAAAGCTCAGTGAGCTATCACATTAAAAAATTGGAATCGGATCTTGGCTACCAGCTCTTCCACCGCACCGGCCAAGGGCTGACCCTCACGGACGAGGGCGTCGAGCTTGCGCAGCATGTTGGGCGGGGGCTTGAGATGATCCAAACTGGGCTCGATCAGTTATCGATACGAGCGGGCGCGATCCGTATCGCGCTCTTGCCGATGTTCTCTAGCCGCTGGTTGTCGTCAGAGTTGGGTGACTTGATCGAACAATATCCTGACGTGCGCCTATCCATGCACAACCACAACAATAACTATGCCTATATGCCCGAGCCCGGGAGCTTTGCGGACATCGGCATTCAATGGGGAAAGGGCGACTGGAATGGCTTTGAAGTCCACCCTCTTTGGCCCGAAAGGATGGCATTGGTCTGCAGCCCCGAGTATCTTGCAAAACATCCGATCACCGAACCAAAAGATGTGACAGGCTGCACCTTATTGCATGTAGACGATACTGGAATGTGGGAAGAATGGTTCGACTTGAACGGAATGAAGATGGTCCATAGCCAGCCGCAAATGATGCTTGAAGATCGTCATTTTCAGCTCAGCTCGACCATCAATGGTTTGGGGGTATCTCTTTTTGCCTCGTGGCTAGTGCAGGAGGAATTGGAAAGTGGCGCGTTGGTTAGTCCTTTCTGCCGAGATTTCAAAACATCATATGCTTATCATCTTATCCTGCCGCGCTTGAAAACTTCATCCCCTGCAGCGCTGCGGTTCCGTGATTGGCTTCTTGAAAACCGTTCCAAGGCAGATCGATTACCGTCGTCACCTTCAGAAGCGTAACTCAGTGATAGAGAAAAGCCGCATCGGCTTGCCGCTCAAATACAGCTTTGTCTGAGAGACAGGCAGGGCCATTCCCAAAATACCACATTCCGTACCGGTCAATGGAAGGATTCAGACGCGTCCGAAAGAAACACAAGAGAAACGATAGGCAGCTATATTTCTCTGCAACCACGGCAACAGGTCGCCGAACGCGGCCCATTCAAATCAAATAGGAATGCATGGTGGCGGAGGAGGTGGGATTCGAACCCACGGTACGCTCTCACGCACGCCGGTTTTCAAGACCGGTGCATTCGACCACTCTGCCACTCCTCCGCAGCACGCTCCTCCTAGAGCGCCGGGATTGATTCGGCAAACGCACATTTTCGCGGCCAGCCCCCCGCACCCCTTTGGGGAAATTCGCCGATCTGCCCTGCGCGGTCTTTTCAAGCGCCGCCCCGTCGGGTTACTCTGCGCCAAAGCCCCTTTCAGAGGGGCGCAGGGCGTGCCGATCCAACGGCGCGACATTCTCGCGGGACATGGGTCGCGGCGCGCGACGACAGCAGGCAAGGACATCAAAGGCATGAGCAGGGATAATCAACCGTTGCGCATCAAGAAAAGCCGCGCGGCGGGCTTGGGCGTGGGCATTCTGACAGTTGGTTTGCTGGCCGGTTGCGAGGGCGGTGATTTCAAACTCCCCTTCGGTGCAAACGAAGGCGCCAGCGCGCCGCGCAGCACCTCGACCAAATTGGTGGAACGTGATGTCGAAGCGCCTGAGGTCTTCTCAGCCACGGATGAGGGTCTTTGGGACGGGCGCCCCTCGCTCGGCGGGGTCTGGGTGGCGCATCCGGATGTGACCGAGCCCGAGCGCGTGATCGTGCGCAATGAGGCGAACGGGAAATTCGTCATCGGTGCCCTGTTCCGGCGTGAGCGCGAATTGCCCGGACCCAAACTGCAAATCTCTTCGGATGCCGCCGCTGCGCTTGGCATTCTGGCGGGCGCTCCGACGCCGCTGAACGTGACCGCCCTGCGCCGCGAGGAAAGCGCCGCCCCGGAAGAGAGCTTTGAGACCGAGAATAGCGGCGACGCTGCAGCCACTCTTGCCAGCCCTGCCCCTATCACCGCCACGGCGCTGGCCCCTGCGCCGACGGCCAGCACCGCTGCCCCTGCCACCGCCAAACCGGCGGCCAAACCGCCCGCCCCCGCGGCCCCGAAACCGGCGCGCCCTGCGGCTGGTGCGAAACTGTCCAAACCCTACGTGCAACTGGGCATTTTCAGCGTGGAGGCCAATGCCACTCGCACCGCCAAACAGATGCGCGGCGCGGGCATGGTGCCCACCGTCAAGCAAAGCGCGATCAATAACAAACCCTTCTGGCGCGTGGTGATCGGCCCCGCCACCAGCAAATCCGAACTCGATACCCTTCTCAAGAAGGTCAAGGCCGAGGGCTTTACCGACGCCTACGCCGTGTCGAACTGACAAACCGGAGGAAATGCTTCCTATGATCCGCCTTTTTGCCGCCGCCGTGGCGCTGGTGCTGACGCTCCAGCCCGCCGCCGCTTTCGATACCCGAGCCACCGCCGCCTATGTGTTGGACCAGACCACCGGCACCGTGCTGCTGGCCAAGAACGCGGATGAGCCGCTGCCGCCCGCCTCCATGTCCAAGCTGATGACACTTTACATGGCCTTCGAAGCCGTGGAGCGTGGCAAGCAGAACGGCGGGCTCGATTTGGTCGAGAAACTGCCCGTGTCTGAACACGCGATGTCCTATGGCGGCTCGACCATGTTCCTCGACACCACCGACCGTGTCTCGGTCGAGGACCTGATCCGCGGGATCATCGTGCTGTCGGGCAATGACGCCAGCGCCGTGATTGCCGAAGCGCTGAGCCCCGATGGTACGGAATACGGCTTTGCCCGGCTGATGACACAGCGCGCGCAGCAGATGGGGATGACCAATTCCACCTTCGCCAATTCCAACGGCTGGCCGCAGGCGGGGCATCTGATGTCGGTCCGCGATCTGGGGCTGCTGGCCAACCGGATCATCACCGATTTCCCGCAGTTCTACCCGCTTTTCGCCGAACGTGAGTTCGCCTTTGATGGCCGCGCGCCGCAGAACAAGACCAACCGCAACCCGCTATTGGGTCTGGGCATCGGCGCGGATGGCTTGAAAACCGGCCATACCAATGAGGCGGGCTATGGGTTGGTCGGTTCGGCCAAACAGGGCGACCGCCGGGTGATCTTTGTCCTTTCGGGTCTCGACAGCGCCGCCGCCCGCGCGCAGGAGGCTGAATCGGTGGTCAACTGGGCCTTCCGCCAGTTCACGCAGCGCGATCTGGGCGAAGCGGGCACCCGCATTGCCGAAGCCCCCGTGGCCCTTGGCACGACCCAATCGGTCGGGCTTGAGCTGAAAGACGATCTGTCGATGCTGGTGCCTGTCACCGGCGGGGATGAGATCGAGGCCGAGGTGATTTACACTGGCCCGTTCCAAGCGCCGATCAGCAAGGGGGACGAATTGGGCGAACTGGTGGTCGACCGGGGCGAATTGCCTGCCATGCGCGTGCCGCTGGTGGCCTCGGCCTCCATCGCGCCGGGGGGGTTCATGGTCAAGATGACCGCCGCCGCGCTGCATCTGATGAACCGCCTCAACGCAGGCCCGCAGGCGGCCCCCACCGTGGAAGCGGAAGCTTCGTGACCAGCGCAGAGAAGGCCCGCGCTCCGGGACTCTTCGTCACTTTCGAAGGCATTGATGGCTCTGGCAAATCCACCCAAGCGCGGCTTTTGGCGGATCATCTGACGGCACAGGGCCATGACGTGGTACTGACCCGCGAACCGGGCGGCAGCCCGGGGGCCGAGGAAATTCGTGCGCTTGTCTTGCAGGGTGCCCCCGACCGCTGGTCGGCGCAGACGGAAATCCTGCTCTTCACCGCCGCCCGCCGCGATCATCTTGAACGCACCATTCGCCCCGCGCTCGACGCCGGAAAGGTCGTGATCTGCGACCGTTTCGCCGATAGCACGCGGATGTATCAGGGCCTTTCGCGCGGCGATCTGCGGCAGATGGTCGATGACCTGCACGCGCTGATGATCGGGGTGGAGCCTGACCTGACCCTCTTGATCGACATGGACCCTGCCCATGGGCTGGAGCGTGCCCTCTCGCGCCAGACAGCCGAAGAACGGTTCGAGGATTTCGGCGTGGAACTTCAAGCCAAGATGCGCGGGGGCTTTCTGAGCCTTGCCAAGGAGTTCAGCGACCGCTTCCATGTGATCGACGGGGGCCGCGACATCGACAGCGTGGCCCAAGACGTGACCGCCTGCGTGACCGCGCGATTGGTCTGATCCACGCGCCCTGCCCGCTTCCCTCTGCGGCGAAACATGCTAGACCGAGGCCATGACAGACGACGCCCCCCAGCCAAACCGTGTGGAAGGTGCCCGCCACCCGCGCGACACGCCGAAACTGATCGGCCAAAGCGCCGCCGAGGCTGCCTTTCTCGACGCTTTCAATAGCGGCAAATTGCATCACGCATGGATGCTGACCGGCCCGCGCGGTGTGGGCAAGGCGACGCTGGCATGGCGCATCGCGCGGTTCCTTTTGGCGACCCCCGACCCCGATGGCGGGATGTTCGACCTGCCCCCGGCTGAAACGCTTGAGATCGACCCCGACCACCCTGTCGCCCGCCGCGTCGCCGCCGGGGCCGAGGCGGGGCTGAAGTCCGTCACCCGCACGCTGAACCCCGACACCAAGAAGATGCGCAAGCAGATCGTCGTCGATGACATCCGCGCGCTGAACGGCTTTTTCCAGATGTCCGCCGCCGATGGGGGCCGCCGCGTGGTCATCATCGACGACGCGGATGAGATGAACCCCAACGCCGCCAACGCGCTGCTGAAGATGCTGGAGGAGCCGCCGGAACGGGCCGTTCTGCTGCTGCTCAGCCACCAACCCTCCAGCCTTTTGCCCACGATCCGCTCACGCTGCCGCACCCTGCGGCTCGGCACGCTTGACGCGGGCCAGATGGCCGAGGCGCTGGACGGCTCAGGCGTGGAGGTCGAAGACGATCCCGCCGCACTGGCCGAGCTTTCCGGCGGGTCGGTCGGCGGGGCGCTGCGCCTGTCGCTGATGGGCGGGGTGAAAACCTATGCCGATCTCGTCGGCCTGATCTCTTCGCTGCCGCAACTCGACCGGGGCCGCGCCATCAAACTGGCCGAAGCCGCAGCACAGCGCGGGGGGGAGGCGAAACTCGACCTGCTCTTTACCCTCTTGGACCTGCTGCTGGTGCGTCTGGCCCGCACCGGGGCCACCGGTGCGCCGCCCGCGCAGCCCGCCTGCGCCGATGAGATTGCCGTGCTGCAACGCCTTTCGCCCAGCCCCGCACAGGGGCGCGCATGGGCCGATGCGGCGCAGCAGATATCCGACCGCGCCCGTCACGGGCTGGCGGTGAACCTTGACCCTGCCGCGCTGGTCCTAGATACCCTGCGGCAGATAGGCCAGACGGCGCCAAGATAGCCGAAAGGACAGCATGACCGACACGCCCCAGATCACCGACAGCCACTGCCACCTCGATTTCGAGAGCCTGCAAGAAGACCTGCCCGGCGTCATCGCCCGCGCAGCGGAGGCCGGCGTCACGCGGATGGTCACCATCTGCACCCGGCTAAAGAACGAGCCGAGCGTGCGGGCCATTGCCGAGGCGCATGAACCGGTGTTCTACGCCGCAGGCACTCACCCGATGTCCGCCGCGGAAGAGCCGATGGCTTCGGTCGACGAACTTCTCGCCCTGACCCAGCACCCCAAGATGGTCGGCATCGGTGAGACAGGCCTCGACTACCACTACACCGCCGAGAGCGCCGAGGTGCAAAAGACCTCCCTGCGCATCCATATTGCGGCGGCGCGGGAAAGTGGCTTGCCGCTGATCATCCATGCCCGCGACGCGGATGACGACATGGCCCGCATCCTGCGCGAGGAACATGCGAATGGCGCTTATAGCTGCGTCATGCATTGCTTCTCCTCCTCCGCTGAGCTGGCCCGTGCCGCGCTCGATTTGGGGTTCTACCTGTCGATGTCCGGCATCACCGCCTTCCCCAAATCGCAGGACCTGCGCGACATTTTCGCGGCCGCCCCGCTCGACCGAATTCTGGTGGAAACCGACGCGCCCTATCTCGCCCCGCCGCCGCATCGCGGCAAACCGAATGAGCCTGCCTTCACCGCCCATACCGCCCGCCGCGCGGCAGAGACCTTTGGCCTCGACTACGCCGACTTTGCGGCCCGCACGCAGGAGAATTTTGAACGCCTCTTCGCGAAAGCCGCCGCTTGGGAGCCTGCGCGCTGATGGCCGACCTGCGGGTGACCATATTGGGCTGCGGCTCTTCCGGCGGGGTCCCGCGGATCGGCGGCCACTGGGGGGCTTGCGACCCGAATGAGCCCAAGAACGCCCGCCGCCGCTGCTCGATCCTTGTGGAGCGGGTGACGGAGGCAGGCAGCACCGCCGTCTTGATCGACACCTCCCCCGACATGCGCAGCCAACTCTTGGACGCAGGCATCGGGCGGCTCGATGCGGTGATCTACACCCATTCCCACGCGGATCACGTTCACGGGCTGGACGATTTGCGCATGGTGGTGATGAACATGCGCGCGCGGCTGCCGGTCTGGGCCGATGCGCCCACGCGGGACGCGCTGATTGAGCGCTTTGGCTATGCCTTCGTGCAGCCCGAATGGTCCAGCTACCCGCCCATCCTCGATATGCATGAGATCACCGGCGAGGTCAGCATCGACGGCCCGGGTGGCACCCTGAAATTCGCGCCCTTCACTGTCACCCATGGCAATATCGACGCGCTCGGTTTTCGCTTTGACGATATCGTCTATCTGCCCGATGTCTCGGCCATCCCTGAGGACTGCTGGCCGATGATGGACAACCTGCGCTGCTGGATCATCGACGCCCTGCGGCGGGAGCCGCATCCGACCCATAGCCATCTGGCGCAGACCCTTGGCTGGATCGACCGGGTGGCGCCGCAGACGGCGGTCCTGACCAATATGCACAACGACCTTGATTACCACACCGTCGCCGCAGAGACGCCGGATCACATTCAGCCGGCCTATGACGGGCTGACCCTTCATTTCCCCCTTCCCCATTCAGACTAGGCAGCGCCGGGCGCGGGCCTGAGGGTCGGCGCCCCCCGCCGCACCCCATAAGGCCCCTTTCAAGTGCAAACTCTTTTAGACGTCATTCTGCCGGTCTTTCTGGTCATCGGCTTTGGTTATGTTGCGGTCTGGCGCGGGCTCTTCCCCGTCTCTGGCATCGACGGGGTGATGAAATTTACCCAGAACTTCGCCATCCCCTGCCTGCTGTTCCAAGCCATCGCCCGCATTGACCTATCAAGCAGCTATGACCCGCGCCTTCTGGGCAGTTTCTACGGCGGCGCGGCGCTGTGTTTTGCGCTTGGCATCCTTGGCGCGCGGCTCTTGTTCCGCCGCGATTGGGAAGACAGCGTGGCGATCGGATTTTGCTGCCTGTTCTCGAATTCGATCCTGCTGGGCCTGCCGATCACCGAACGCGCTTATGGGCCTGAGGCGCTGGCCGGGAACTATGCGATCCTGTCGTTCCACGCGCCCTTTTGCTACGGTTTGGGCATCACGGTAATGGAATTCGTGCGCAACCGCGGGCAATCGGGCCTGTCGCTGCTGCGCAATGTCAGCCGGGCGATGTTTCGCAACGCGCTGGTGCTGGCGATCCTCGGCGGCTTTGCCGTTAACCTCAGCGGTCTGCCGATCCCCGGTGTGGTGGATGACGCGCTGTCGCTCATTGTCCGCGCCGCCCTGCCCGCCGCGCTCTTCGCGCTTGGCGGCGTGCTACTGCAATACAAGCCCGAAGGCGACATGAAAGCGATCCTCATGGTCTGCGCCATCGCCCTTTTGGTGCATCCCGCGCTGGTCTGGAGCTTTGGCACCATGCTGTCGCTGCCGCAGGCCGGTTTCCGGTCCGGCGTGCTGACGGCGGCCATGGCACCGGGGTTCAACGCCTATATTTTCGCCAATATGTACGGCCGCGCACGCCGTGTGGCGGCCAGCTCCGTGCTGATCGCGACGGGCAGTTCGATCCTGACGGTATGGCTTTGGCTCACGGTGCTGGGCTAAGCGAGTCACGCGCGAAAAGCCTGCGATATCCTTGATTTACCGGGGTAAAGTGGTGCGGGTGAAGGGACTCGAACCCCCACGCCAAAGGCGCCAGAACCTAAATCTGGTGCGTCTACCAATTCCGCCACACCCGCACTGCACCAACCGGTGCCCGCGCTGATTAGCAAACCCGCGCGGCAGATGCGAGAGCAAAAAAGCACAAGACATTAACCGGATGTTTGCATATGGTTGGTGATACCTGAGGCAGGTACAATAGAAAGAGACGCCCATGAAACCGAATACGGTCGGGTGCGTAGGCGGCAAAGATCGCCATGGGGGGCAGTTTTCCCCATTCGCTGCGCTGGACACCGGTCTTGTGCAGGGCGCCCTTATTTTGACGCTGGATGGTGAAATCCCGGTTGAGTATCTCTCGGTCGGGGATCGTGTCATTACGCGCGACAGTGGCTTTGCAAAAATCCTTCATATTCAACGCACGACCCGCAGTGTGCGGCGCATCGCGCTGGCGGCGGGATCGCTGGGCCATACGCGGCCCGAGCGCGACGTGGCCCTCGCCGGGGATCAGATGGTGCTGGTACGCGATTGGCGCGCGCGGGCGCTTTTCAATTCCGAACGCGCCTTGGTCGCGGCGCGGGCTTTGGTCGACGATGAATTCATCACCGATTTGGGGGAGGAAGAGACGACCCTGATCCAGATATTCTGCGACGGCCCGCATGTGATCTACGCCGATGGGCTGGAGCTTGGCACAGCCGATGCCGCCCGCGCCCGCGGCGCGGTGCTGCACGCGGCCTAAACCCCCAAGTCCCGCAGCACCTGCGGCATCAGATCGGGCAGGTCCTCGGCGATCAGCCCCGGCCCATGCAGCAACGCTGCCTCAGCATGTATCCATGCCGCGGTGGAGGCTGCCTCGACCGGGGCGATCCCCCGCGCGAGCAGCCCGGTGATAAGCCCCGCCAAGACATCGCCCGCCCCAGCGGTGGCCAGCCAAGGGGTTGCCCGGTCTTGGGTCGCGCTGTGGCGCCGCACCTTCCCCTCGGGCGTCGCGATGATCGTCTCCGGGCCTTTCAACAGGATCACGCAACCGAACCGCGCGGCAGCCTCGCGGGTGGCCTGCGCCTTGGCCCCCTCACCCTCAGCCTTCGCTGCCTCGGCCAGATCTGGGGCGAGCCGGGCGAACTCCCCCATATGCGGGGTCAAAACGCAGCCTTCATGCAGAACGTCGCGCAGATCCGCATCTTGCGACAGCAGGGTGATCGCATCGGCGTCCAACACGACATGCGGCGCGGCGAGGGCTGCTTTGACAAGCTCCGCCGCGCGCGCGCCCAACCCCAAGGCTGGCCCGAGGCAGAGCGCGTTGATCCGGCTGTCTTCGAGCGTTTCGGACAAGGCCGCGCCATCTGGTATCCGTTGCAGCATGACCGCCGTGAGCTGCATCGCCGCTTCAAGCTGCGCGGCGGGCGGCACGCCCAAGGTCAAGGCCCCTGCCCCGATCCGCAGCGCGCCGCGCGCCGCCATACGCGCGGCCCCGGTCTGGCCCGGCCCGCCGGATAGGACGAGCGCATGGCCGTGGTCATACTTATGCCCCGGCTCTTTGCGCAGCAAATCGACGTTCAGGCTCTCTCGGGTGATCTCGGAAATACGCATGCAAAGGGATCTAGCAACTGGCGCCCAAAGGTACAGTCCGGAGCCGATTCACCAATGCTCATTTTTTAGGCACGTTGCGCAAATTCTCAGCGACCCTTGGCAAATGCATCCGCCGCGCCATGTTACCCCCTGCCCGGCGCTGGACGTTACGCGGGCGGGATGCTCTGTCGAAACCAGAGCATATATGCGCGGGAATTGTCAGGGGATTACCATGAAAAAGATCGAAGCCATCATCAAGCCGTTCAAACTCGACGAAGTCAAAGAAGCCCTTCAAGACGTGGGCGTTCAAGGTCTGAGTGTGATTGAAGTGAAAGGCTTCGGCCGCCAGAAAGGCCACACCGAGCTCTATCGCGGTGCGGAGTATGTTGTAGATTTCCTTCCCAAAGTGAAGGTCGAAGTGGTATTGGATGACGATCAGGTCGATGCCGCGATCGAGGCCATCGTCGACGCCGCCAAGACGGAGAAAATCGGTGACGGCAAAATCTTCGTTTCCCCTGTTGAACAAACAATTCGCATCCGTACCGGTGAATCCGGTTCAGACGCGCTTTGACAACGGCCCTCGGGCCCAGACTACGAATAGACCATAAAGGACCTACACGATGGATACCCAGGAATTCCTGAGCAAAATCAAAGATGAAGGCATCGAATATGTCGACATCCGCTTTACCGACACCCGCGGCGCCTTGCAGCACGTTACCATCGTGAGCGATCTGGTCGACGAAGACTTCCTCGAAGAAGGCTTCATGTTCGACGGTTCCTCCATCGCAGGTTGGAAAAGCATCGAAGCCTCCGACATGAAGCTGATGCCCGACGTCAGCACCGCCTATGTCGACCCCTTCTATGCCGAAACCACGATCTGCCTGCACTGCTCCATCGTTGAGCCCGACACCGGCGAAAGCTATGAGCGTGACCCCCGTGGCACCGCTGAAAAGGCCGAAGCCTATCTGCGTTCTTCGGGCATTGGCGACAACGCCTACTTTGGCCCCGAGGCCGAGTTCTTCCTCTTTGACAACGTGAAATTCTCGAACGAAGTCAACAAGGTATCCTACGAAGTTGACGCATCCGACGGCTCGTGGAACACCGACACCGACTATGAGATGGGCAACATGGGCCACCGCCCGGGCCTCAAAGGCGGCTACTTCCCGGTGAACCCGGTGGACGAAGCGCAAGACCTGCGCGCCGAGATGCTCTCGACCATGAAGCGCCTTGGCATGAAGGTCGACAAGCACCACCACGAGGTTGCCTCCTGCCAGCACGAGCTGGGTCTGATCTTTGGTGAGCTGACCAAACAGGCGGATGAAATCCAGAAGTACAAATACGTGATCCACAACGTGGCCCACGCCTATGGCAAATCGGCGACCTTCATGCCGAAGCCGGTCTTTGGCGACAACGGCTCGGGCATGCACGTGAACATGTCGATCTGGAAAGACGGCAAGCCGCTGTTTGCGGGCGACAAATACGCCGACCTTAGCCAAGAGGCGCTGTGGTTCATCGGCGGCATTCTGGCCCACGCCAAATCGCTCAACGCCTTCACCAACCCGACGACCAACAGCTACAAGCGTCTGATCCCGGGTTTCGAAGCGCCGGTTCTGCGTGCCTACTCCGCGCGTAACCGTTCGGGCTGCGTGCGTATCCCGTGGACCGAAAGCCCCAAAGCCAAGCGCGTTGAGGCCCGTTTCCCCGATCCGGCGGCGAACCCCTATCTGGCGTTCTCGGCGCTCTTGATGGCTGGCCTTGACGGCATTAAGAACAAGATCGACCCGGGCGAGGCGATGGACAAGAACCTCTATGACCTGCCCGCGGAAGAGCTGGCGGACATCCCGACAGTGGCCGGTTCGCTGCGCGAGGCGCTGGACGAGCTGTCCAACGACATGGACTATCTGCTGGCCGGTGACGTGTTCACCCGCGACCAGATCGAAGGCTATATCGGGTTGAAGATGGAAGAAGTTCTGAAATTCGAACAGACCCCGCACCCCGTTGAATTCGGCATGTACTACAGCTGCTGATGCGACGTTCGTCCCCACGGGACGGCTGGAGAAATTCGAAAGGGCGCGGTCATTCCGCGCCCTTTTGCTTGGCACCCCCCGGAACAGAGCCTGCCTTGCCGCGTTGGCTTGGCAGAGCAGCAAGAAAAGGGGTGCGCATCATGGCCGAGGATTCAACGGCGCTGACGGATGTTGTCGATGAGTTGAAAGACGCCTCCGAGGGGAAAGAGACCGTTGAAGTTGGCCAATTGATCGACGCGCTCGACCAGCGCGGCTATGGCCCCGCCCTCGCCGTGCTGCCGCTGATGGAGTTGACTCCCTTGGGCGGCATTCCCGGTTTTCCCACCGCTCTGGCGCTTTTGGTTGGCATTCTCGCCCTGCGGATGCTGCTGGGGTATGAGCATTTCTGGGCCCCCAACTGGCTGCGCAAGCGCACATTGGATACCGACAAGGTGCTGAAATCCGTCGAATGGCTGCGGCCTGTTTCGCAATGGATCGACGACAAGCTACAGGCCCGGCTGTCGCGCATCGCAGGCCCCACCGGTCAAAAGGTTGCCTGTGTCGTCATCCTTTGCCTGTGCTTTGCCGTTCCCCCGCTTGAGGTGGTTCCCTTCGCCACCTCCGCGCCGATGATCGTGATTTCCATCTTCGGGCTCGCGCTGCTTTATCGCGACGGGCTGCTGATGCTGCTGGGCTTTATCGGCGCCGGGATCGCGGCTTTTGCAGGCGCATCCTATTTTCTGGGCGGCTGACCGCCCTGCGCCCCACCATCGCCATAAAAGAGCCACAGCGCTTAAGCACTCTTTACCAAGACCCGGCTAAGGAAGCGGATAGATGGCGATTTCCACGACGACCTTTAACGAGCGGCTGCACCGCATTGAACAGCGCGCGAAACAGGCGCGCGGCAAGCAGCGCCGCGCCAAGCGCAGCCGCAAAGGGCTGGTCTTTCTGGTAACCATCGGCCTGCTCTTTGGCGGGGCAAGCTTCGCCCAAGACAGCGCGCCGCAGGTCAATCTCTGGGCTGGCACCGCCTTTGAATATATCCGCGCGCTACTGCTCCGCTGAGGGCCAAAGATTTTCCCTTTCGGTCGCCAAGTGAGTTGAACCGTTTCCCATATGGGCTAACCTCTGCTCGGCACACAGACGCAGAGGGTCAATCTCATGTTCAGAACACTTTTCACCACCACCGCGGCCATCTGCACCTTCATGGCCGCGCCGACTTTGGCCGCGCAATGCGGCAATACGGCCAATGGCTTTGAGGCATGGAAAGGCGCTTTCGCCCAAGAGGCCCGCGCCGCAGGCGTCGGCCAGCGCGGCTTGGACGCATTGGCAAGCGCGCGCTACGCCAATGGCACCATCGCCGCCGACCGGAACCAGAAATCCTTCAAATACTCCCTGTCCAAGTTCATGCAGGTGCGCGGCGCGGATACGATCGTGGCCCAAGGCCGCAAACGCAAAGCGCGCAACGCCGGGCTCTATAACGCGCTTGAGCAGCGTTATGGCGTGCCTGCGGGGGTCTTGCTGGCGATCCACGGGATGGAGACGGGCTTTGGCAGTTTCATGGGCAATAGCGCTGTCGTCTCAGCCATCACCACGCTGGCCTATGATTGCCGCCGGTCCGACTTTTTCGTGCCCCATGCCATCGGCGCACTGAAACTGGTCGACCGCGGGGCCATCACCTCCAACACCCAAGGCGCGAAACATGGTGAGTTGGGTCACACGCAATTCCTGCCCGGCAACGCGCTGCGCTATGGCGTTGACGGCAATGGTGACGGTCGGGTCGATTTCTACAATCAGGTCGACGCGTTGGCCTCTACCGCCAATTTCCTGCGCCAGAAAGGCTGGCAGCCGGGGGCGGGCTATCAGGAGGGTCAGCCGAACTTCCGCGTTATTCAGGCGTGGAACGCGGCGGGGGTCTATCAAAAGGCCATCGCCATCATGGCCAGCCGCATCGACGGCTAATAGCCCACTTAAACTATGTTAAGCGGCGGCGCGTCCCAATCGGGGCGCGCCGCTTGCGTTTGTGGGCTCGGCGGGCTTCTGCGCCCGTTTAATTCCTATAGGCCAAAGGGTTCCCAGCATTCTTTTGCCCCCCCCGGGGGAACCCCCCGCGGCGTCAGTCGTTGGACTGTAGATAAGATATTTGCTGCAGACGAATGGAGGGACCCATGCACGGAATTTTCTACCTCATCGGCCTGATCGTGGTCGTTCTCGCGATCCTGAATCTCGTATTTTAAAGGAGGTCACCATGCCCGACAACAACACCACACAGACCCAAAGCGCTGCCGCCAAAGAGCAGGCGACCGCTGCAAAAGACAAAGCTGCCGCCGCCGCGAGCAACGCCGCTGAATCCGCCAAGGCGCAGGCCCGCGACGTGGCCGACACCGTATCCGCCGAAGCGACCAACTATGCCTACCAAGCGCGCGACACCGCCGCTGACGAGGTCAAAGGCGTGGCCTCTGCCCTGCGCACTGCAGCTGATGAGCTGCGCAGCGGCTCCCCGCAGGAGCGCAGCTTTAGCCAGTTGGCCGATGGTCTCGCCGATGTCTCTGACAGCATGCGCGACAAGGATCTGGGCGAAATGATGGGCGATCTGAACGGTTTCGCCAAGCGCAACCCGATGGTCTTCCTCGGTGGCGCTGCCCTTTTGGGCTTCGTGGCAACCCGTTTCGCCAAAGCCTCCAGCGATCGGCCTCAGGGCGGCTACGGCGGCACCGGCGTCGAATATGACGACGATGACCGCATCGACCGTCCGATGACCGGCACGCCGCCCACCGGTGCTGCCAGCACCGTGCCCGGCCGCACCGCCGCTCAGCCGACAACTCAGCCTGCCGCGCCCAATGTCGTTACAGGAGATAAAGTATGACCACCGAAAGCAACAAATCCGCCGGGAGCCTGCTGACCGAAGCCCTCTCCCACGTCAGTTCGCTGATGCGCAAAGAGGTCGATCTGGCCCGTGCCGAAGTGAATGAGAACCTGAAACATGCGGGCGTGGCCATTGGCCTGATCGTCGGCGCCGTGGTTGTGGCCCTGACCGCCCTGAACGTGCTGAGCGCCGCCCTCGTGGCCGCCCTGACCGAAGCTGGCATCGCCGCTGGTTGGTCCGCCGTGATCGTGGGCGTTCTTTTGGCCATCGTCGCCTATGTGATGATCCAGAAAGGCACCAATGATCTGAAGCTCAGCAGCCTTGCACCGAGCCGCACCGCCAAAAACGTCAAGCGTGACGCAGAGACCATGAAGGAGGTCTACGATGACAAATGACTCCAGAAACCCCGAAGAAATTGAACGCGAAATCGAGCGGGAGCGTGCCGGTCTGGCCGATACGCTGGACGATCTGCAAGACCGCTTTTCGGTCGAAGGCATCGCGCGTCAGTTCTCTGACCAGTTCCGCGAGCATGGCGGCGACTGGGGTCGCTCCATCTCTGACGCGGCCAAGCGCAACCCGGTCGCATTGGCGCTGACAGGTGCGGGCCTTGCGTGGATGATGTTCGGCAGCGGCAACAGCCGTGACCGCCGCGGCTACGAAGGTCTGGACCGCGACCGCGCACATCCCGTGCCGGTGCCGGTGACCAATACCGAAAACCGCCCCGCCGTGCGCGATGCGCGTCGTTCCTCTGCCCCCGCAAACGCTTATGCCACCAGCTATGGCTCCGAACGCGGCGCTGCCGATGATGTCCCCGCTTGGGCCCGTGACGTGCATCACGAAGATGATGATGGCCGCGGCTTCGGCGATCGTGCCCGCTCTGCCGCAGGCAGCGTGAAAGGGGCCGCAGGCTCCGCCGCGAGCGGTGTATCCGGTGCCGCAGGCTCTGCCGCTGGTAGCGTCAAGGGCGCTGCAAGCTCGGCTGCCGGGCGTGCCCGCTCCGCCGGTTCCTCGGTCGCCAGCGGCGCCCGCTATGCCCGTGACCGCGCGTCCTATGGCACGCGTTCCGCCGTGGACAGCATCCGCAGCACCGCCAGCGGCGCGGCGCACAGCGTACGCGACAGCGCCAATGCCGCCAATGAGCGTGCCCATGCCCTGCGGGACCGTCTGTCGGAAGGCACTGAAAACATGACCGCCGAAGCGCGTGAGCGCATCGTGATGGCCCGTGCCCGCGCTGTGGATGCGTGGAACGCCAGCGGCCGCTATGCCCGTCAGGGCGGTGAGCGTGCCTCGGACATGTTCGAAGAGCATCCGATGGTGGCCGGTGCGCTGGCCCTCGCAGTGGGTGCCGCAATCGGCGCCGCCCTGCCCCGCAGCCGCACCGAAGACGCCTATATGGGCGAGCACAGCGATGCGCTCTTCAACGAAGCCGAGCGTATCTACGCGGAAGAGCGTGACAAGCTGGGCAAGGTCGCCAAGGCCGCGACGGATGAAGCTGGCAAAGTCTTGAAAGAGACCAAAGACAATGCCGATGCCGCCGCCGACGAAGAGACCGCCGCCGATGCCGCCGTGAAGAAGGCCAAGGAAAGTGGTCAGCGCGTCGCGGATGCCGCGAAAAGCGAAGCCGACAAGCAAAAGCTTGGCGACGTTAAGAGCTAAGCCAAGCCACGCCCGCTCCCGACCTCGGGGGCGGGCATATTTTACGATACGAATTCAACGTCAAAGGACCAGATATGGCGCGCGGACGGAAAGCGGAAACGCCGATGGAGATACCGGCCCCCGGATGGAAAGACATCCTGTTGCGGGTCAAGGATGAGATCGCCGCCGATCATGTGTCGCTTGTCGCCGCTGGTGTCGCCTTTTACGCGCTGCTGGCGATTTTCCCTGCCGTGACCGCTCTGATGGCCCTCGCCGGATTGGTGATGGAGCCCGCTCAGGTCACCGCGCAGCTTGAATCCCTGACCAACCTCATTCCCGAAGAAGCCGCCAATATCATCCTCGGCCAAGCCGTCGCCGTGACCGGATCGGAAGAGACCGGTCTAGGCTGGGCCTTCTTGATCGGTCTGGCCCTCGCGCTTTACTCCGCGTCCAAGGGCGTGGGCAGTCTGATGGAAGGACTGAACGTCGCCTATGACGAGGATGAGACCCGCGGTTTCGTCTCCAAACTGATCTGGACGCTTGGCCTCACCCTCATGTTGATCGGCGTGCTGCTTTTGGGTCTTGCAGCCACGTTGGCCGTGCCTGCTGTAGTCGCCTTTCTCGCTCTGCCCGATTGGGTCGAGACGCTGCTCACCTACGGCAGCTGGGTGCTGCTTGCCGCACTTACCGCGCTCGCATTGGCCGTGCTTTACCGCTACGGCCCCGCCCGCGACGATGCGGAGTGGAAATGGCTCACCCCCGGCTCCGTCATCGCCTGCATCCTGTGGATCGTCGCCTCCATCGGGTTTTCGATCTACGTCAGCAACTTCGGCAGCTACAACGAAAGTTTCGGCAGCATGGCCGGGGCGATCATCCTGCTGATGTGGCTTTGGATCTCGGCCTTCATCGTGCTCTTGGGGGCCGAGTTCAACTCCGAGATGGAGGCCCAGACCCGTAAGGACAGCACCACCGGCCCCGATGAGCCAATGGGCCAACGCGACGCGGTCAAGGCCGATAAGCTGGGCCGCGCGAAGGGCAAATAGGAGAGTTCTCATGGCACCGCGCGCACTTTGGAAAGGTCAGCTACGCCTCTCGCTGGTGTCGATTCCGGTCGAGATATTCTCGGCCACCAAGACCAGTTCCAAGGTCTCCTTCCGGCAAATTCACAAACCCTCGGGCAAGCGGGTCCGCTATGAGAAATCCGTGCCCGGCATCGGCCCGGTCAAGGCCGAGGATATCGTCAAAGGCTATGAGGTCGGCAGCGACGAATATATCCTGCTCGACCCCGATGAGGTGGATGAGATCAAGCTGGAGACGAAAAAGACCTTTGAGTTGGTGCAATTCGTCGATGCCTGCGAAATCTCTCCGCTCTATTTCGACAAACCCTATTACATCACCGCTTCCGACGATCTGGCCCAAGACGCTTACCGCGTGGTGCGCGATGCGCTGCGCCAATCCGGCAAGGTTGGGTTGGGGCAGGTCACCATGCGCGGCAAGGGATATCTGGCCTGCGTCAAACCCTGCGGCGACGGGCTGTTGATGGAGACGCTGCACTACGCTGATGAACTGCGCGAGGCAGATCAAATTTTCACCGATATCGAGGACGACAAGACCGACAAGGAATTGCTCGATGTCGCGACTTCGCTCATCGACAAGAAAACCGCGCCTTTCGACGCCTCAGCCTATACCGACAAATACGCCGAAGCGATGCAAAAGCTGTTGGATGCCAAGGTAAAGAACAAAAAGACCCCGCGCGTGCAGACCGGGGATGACAGCGCCGCCGAAGGCGAGAATGTGATCGACCTGATGGGCGCGCTGAAAGAGAGCCTGAAAGAAGCGGGCGGCGGGAAATCCAGCGCCAAGAAGAAGGCGCCGCGTAAGAAAGCCTCGTGATGGCCAAATCCCCCGACAGGCTGGCCAGTTACAACGCCAAACGCGATTTCGAGGCGACAGCGGAGCCGCGCGGCCAGATCGGCAGCGGCGCGGGGCAAAGCTTTGTCGTTCAGAAACACGACGCCACCCGCCTGCACTATGATTTTCGCCTTGAATGGGAGGGGGTGCTGCTCAGTTGGGCCGTCACCAAGGGCCCCTCCCCCGACCCGTCGGAAAAACGCCTTGCCGTACGGACCGAGGACCATCCGCTCGACTACGGCGGCTTTGAGGGGACGATCCCCAAGGGACAATACGGCGGCGGCACGGTGATGCTTTGGGACCGGGGCACATGGATGCCGCAGGGCGATGTGGCCAAGGGGCTGGAAGACGGCAAGCTCAAGTTCACGCTGCAAGGCCAGCAGATGCAGGGCGGTTGGACGCTGGTGCGGATGCGGGGCCGGGAAAAGCGCGAGAACTGGCTACTGATCAAAGAGCGCGACGACTATGCCCGTGATCTGCCCGATGGGCTGACCAAAGGCACCGCCCGGTCGATCACCACGGGCCGCACCATGGCCGAGATCGCCAAAGACGCCCCCGCCAAAGAGGTCACCGACCCACGCCCCAAGCGCAAAGGCAAGAACCCCGCTTTCGTCAAACCTCAGCTTGCCACCCTTGTTGCCGACGCGCCCGAGGGCGACGGTTGGATGCATGAGACCAAGTTCGACGGCTATCGCTGTCTGGTGTCCCTGGGCAAGAACGGCACGCGGCTTTTCACCCGCTCCGGCAAGGATTGGACCGATAAGTTCGGCGCGCTTGGGGCCGCCTTTGACCCGCTGCCCTGCGACCGGGCGCTCTTGGACGGAGAGGTCATGGCGGCCAAGATCAACGGCTCGGCCTTCTCTTCGCTGCAAAAGGCGCTGAAAGAGGGGCATCCGCTGATCTTTTACGCCTTCGATCTGCTGTCGCTCGACGGTGAGGATTTCCGCGACGCGCCGCAGTTGGACCGCCGCGCGCGTCTGGCGCAGTTGCTATCCGGCGTGCCCGCAGGCGGGCCGCTGCGGCTGAGCGAGCATGTCATCGGCCATGGCCCCGAAGTCTTCGACCGCGCCTGCAAAGCCGGAGCTGAGGGGATCATCTCCAAACGCGTTGACGCGCCCTATACTGGCAGGCGCAGCAAAAGCTGGCTCAAGGTGAAATGCACCCGGCGGCAGGAATTCGTGATCATCGGCTATTCCCCCTCCGACAAAAAGGGCCGCGCCTTTGCCTCGCTCCTGCTGGGCAGCCATGAGGACGGCGAATTGCGCTACAAGGGCCGCGTCGGCACAGGGTTTTCCGAGGCGGTGATGGCCGACCTCGCCCGCGCCATGACCGCCCGCAAGACCTCGCCCGCAGCCGATGTGCCCGCGGAGGTGGCGCGCGATGCCAAATGGGTCCGCGCCGATCTGGTGGCCGAGGTCGATTTTGCTGAGTTTACCGCCGATGGCGTGATCCGGCACGGAAGCTTTCTGGGCCTGCGCGAGGATAAGGACGCGAGCAGCGTGACCTTGGAGGAACCGCAAGAGGAGCCTAAGATGGACAGCGACAGCAAGATCGGCGGCGTGCAGATCAGCAATGCCGACCGCAGGGTTTTTCCCGATGCGGGCTGCACCAAAGGCGATGTGGCACGGCATTACGAACGTGTCGGGGCGCGGATGATCGACCTCATGGGCCACCGTCCGCTGTCGCTATTTCGCTGCCCTTCGGGGATTGACGGGCAATGTTTCTTTCAAAAACATGACAGCGGCGGGATGCCCGACGCGCTGTCACGCGTCTCGATCGAGGAAAGCGATGGCGACGCGGCGGATTACCTCTATGCCACGCGCCCCGAAAGCCTGATCGCGGCGGCGCAGATGGGCAGTCTGGAATATCACATCTGGGGCGCGCGGGTGGATCGGCTGGACCGCCCCGACCGGCTGGTCTTTGACCTCGACCCCGATGAAGGGTTGGACTGGGCCGATGTTCGCGCGGCAGCGTTCGAGCTGCGCGATGCGCTGGCGGCCCTCGGCCTGCAATCGGGGGCCATCGTCACCGGCGGCAAGGGCGTGCATGTCTGGCTGGCCCTGCGCCGCACGCGCGGTTGGGAGACGGTCAAGCTTTTCGCCAAGACCTTTGCCCATGTCATGGCCGCGCAAGACCCCGACCGCTATGTCGCGACCATGTCCAAGGCCAAGCGCAAGGGCCGGATTTTCATCGACTGGCTGCGCAATGAACGCGGTGCTACGGCCATCGCGCCCTACTCCCTTCGCGCGCGCCCCGGTGCACCGGTTGCCGTGCCGGTGACTTGGGAGGAATTAGAGACGCTCGACAGCGCCAATGGCTTCCACATGGGCGATATGGCCGCGCGGCTGGATCAACCCTGCCCGGCGCTGGCGGTGCAGGAGAATCTGCAATCGCTGACTGATGGGGTGATCGATAAGTTGCAGGAATGGTCTGAACGGTGAGGCAAGATTGGCCGCGAGGGTGCGCGGCCAATTTCGTTTTACTGCCCGAGCGCTTGGCCCAGATCAGCGCCAAGGTCTTCGACATCCTCGATCCCGACCGACAGGCGCAACAGCCCCTCGGGGATCCCGGTATGCGGCTCGATCGTGTGGCGATGCTCGACAAGGCTTTCCACCCCGCCGAGCGAGGTCGCGCGGTGGAACAGTTGCAACCGCCCCGCCGCTTTCAACGCCGCCTCGGCCCCGCCTTTGACGACAAAGGACAACAGCCCGCCATAGCCCCCGTGCATCTGCTGCGCGGCCAGCGCATGGCCGGGGTGGTCCGGCAGGCCGGGGTACATCACCTGTTCCACCTGCGGATGATCCGACAGGAACTCGGCCAAGGCCATGGCATTGCGTGACATTTCGCGCATCCTGAGCGGCAGGGTCCGCATCCCACGCGCCAGCAACCATGCCTCCATCGGGCCGATCACCGCGCCCGCCTCATTGCGGTCGTCGCGGATCATCTGCCAGCGCGGCGTCTCGGCGTCTTTGGTGGCGAGCGATCCGGCCAGAACATCGGAGTGGCCGTTGATCCCCTTGGTCGCCGAATGCATCACGATATCCGCGCCATGCTCCAATGGGTGGCTCAGCACCGGCGAGGCTGCGGTGCTGTCGACCACCAGCGTCGCGCCCACCTCATGCGCGGCGGCAGCGGCCCCGGCGATATCGGTGATCCGCAGCCACGGGTTCGACGGCGTCTCGATCAGGCAGAGGTCAGGCTTTTCGGCGCGGCACAGGGCGGCAAAGGCATCAAGGTCGCTCGCCTCCACCTCATGCAGCGCGATCTGCCGCCGGGCGCAGAAATCGCGGATCCATTTCGTCGTGCCCCAGTAAATCTGGCTCTGCACCACCACGCTCGCCCCATTGGGCACGGTGCGAAAGACCGCCGCGATGGCCGCCATGCCGGAGGGGAAGATCAGCGTCTCGTCGGCCCGTTCCAGCGCGTTCAGCAGACGCTCCGCCACGCGGGTATTTTCGTTATGCGAGCGCAGATAAACGTTGTCGGGATTGACCAGATCGTAATTCTCGTCCCGCAGATAGGTGGTGGCGAATTGCACCGGCGGCACCACACCGCCCGAGGCGGGATCGACGGCGCCCGCGGCTTGGGCCGCGATGGTGGCAGGGTGCAGGTTCGGTTTGGGGGGCTGGGCCAAGATATGTCTCCGACAGGGGTTTTTGCACAAGTCGTATACAAAGCAACAACCGGGGGCAAATGCGATCACGCGCAGTGCTTTCGCGTCACGCTTGGGTGAGCGCACGGCCCCGGCCCTTGATCCGCCCGCTAGAGATGTCACCTTTAGGCCAAGCAGATTGGAGAGCCTCATGGCCATCGAACGCATCACCTTTCCCGGCCCGGGCGGCACGGAACTCTCCGCACGGTTGGACATGCCGGAGGGGCCGCATTTAGCGACCGCGCTTTTCGCGCATTGTTTCACCTGCGGCAAAGACATCCCCGCCGCGCGGCGCATCGCGGGCCGTTTGGCGGCGATGGGGATTGCGGTGCTGCGCTTTGACTTCACAGGGCTGGGGCATTCAGAGGGCGATTTCGAAGAGACGTCGTTCTCGTCCAACGTCGATGATCTGCTCGCCGCTTGCCGCTATCTGTCGGGCCGTGACATGGCCCCCGCGCTTTTGATCGGCCATTCACTAGGCGGCGCGGCAGTGCTTAAAGCCGCCGCACAACTGCCCCATGTCAGCGCTGTCGCCACGCTCGGCGCGCCTTTCGATCCGGCCCATGTGACCCATAACTTTGCCGAGAGCCTGCCCGAGATTTCGGAAAATGGCAGTGCCGAGGTCAATCTCGGAGGGCGGCCCTTTACCATCAGTCAGGGGTTCATCGACGATCTGCAGGGGGCCACGCTCGCCCCCGATATCGCTGGGCTAAAGGCCGCCCTGCTGGTGATGCATGCGCCGCGCGACGAGATCGTCAGCATCGACAACGCCGGACAGATTTTCATGGCCGCGAAACACCCCAAAAGCTTTGTGACCCTCGACGATGCCGACCACCTGATCACCCGCCCGCGCGACGCGGAATATGCGGCAGAGATCATCGCCACATGGGCGGATCGCTACATGTCGTTGAAATCCCCCGCCCCGCCCCCCGGCGCGCCGGAAGGAATTGTGCGCGTGACCGAAGCGGATGCCGATGGGTTCTTGCAAGACGTGAACGCGGGCCCGCATCACCACGCGCTGGCGGATGAGCCGCGGGCCTATGGCGGCACCAACCGCGGCATGTCGCCCTATGGGTTTTTGTCCGCCGGATTGGGGGCTTGCACCTCGATGACCATCCGCATGTATGCCCGGCGCAAGGGCTGGCCGCTCGACGGCGTGAGCGTGGATGTCTGCCACGACAAGGTGCACGCGCAGGACGCATGCACAGGCGCGGCAGAGAAGATCGACACTTGGCGGCGGCGTATCCGGCTGGAGGGGGATTTGACCGAGGAGCAGCGCCAGCGGCTCTTGGAGATTGCGGACAAGTGTCCGGTGCATCGCACGTTGGAGCGGAGTTCGACGGTGGTGACCGAACTGCTTTAGCTACAACAGGTTTACCATCCCGGCCCGGAATCAAGCCGCAGGCGCCGGGCCATCGTCTGCCCGCCCGTCACGCCAAAGGCGTGCCGATATACACTGGCGCACCTTTGGTGCGACCGGGTAGGCGATTTGGTGAGGCTGGGCGTAACCTCGCGAGCGCACATCATGGTTGAGCCATAAAGTGGCACCGACTTACGTATGATCGCCGACCCGCGGGCAGGCGATGGCCCTCGTCACCCTCCCCCCTCAGACTTGTCCTTAACCCCAAGTCAGTCTATGCCGCCCCTGACCCATCCCCTGTCCTAAAAAGGTGCGCGCATGATCCCCCGCTACTCCCGTCCCGATATGGTTGCCGTCTGGTCGCCGGAAACGAAATTCCGCATCTGGTTCGAGATCGAGGCCCATGCCTGCGACGCCATGGCCGATCTGGGCACCATCCCGCGCGAAAACGCCGACGCCGTGTGGAAAGCCAAGGACGTCGAATTCGACGTGGCCCGCATCGACGAGATCGAAGCCGTGACCAAACATGACGTCATCGCCTTCCTTACGCATCTGGCCGAACATGTCGGCAGCGACGAGGCGCGTTTCGTGCATCAGGGGATGACCTCCTCCGACGTGCTCGACACCTGTTTCAACGTGCAACTGACCCGTGCCGCCGACCTGCTGCTCGACGGTATGGACAAGCTGCTCGCCGCGCTGAAGAAACGCGCGCTTGAGCATAAAGACACCGTGCGCGTGGGCCGCAGCCACGGCATCCACGCAGAACCCACCACCATGGGACTCACCTTTGCCCGTTTCTATGCCGAGATGGACCGCAACCGCGCCCGCCTCGTCGCCGCGCGTGACGAGATTGCCACCGGCGCGATCTCGGGCGCTGTCGGCACTTTCGCCAATATCGACCCCCGCGTCGAAGAGCATGTCTGTGAGAAATTGGGCCTCAACCCCGAGCCGATCTCGACCCAAGTCATCCCGCGCGACCGTCATGCAATGTTCTTTGCCACGCTCGGCGTCATCGCCAGCAGCATCGAAAACGTCGCGATCGAGATTCGCCACATGCAGCGGACCGAGGTGCTGGAAGGGGCGGAATTCTTCTCCATGGGGCAAAAAGGCTCCTCGGCCATGCCGCATAAGAAGAACCCGGTGCTGACCGAGAACCTGACCGGTCTGGCGCGTCTCGTGCGCATGTCGGTGATCCCGGCGATGGAAAACGTGGCGCTTTGGCACGAGCGCGACATCTCGCATTCCTCCGTCGAGCGTGGCATTGGCCCCGATGCCACCGTGACGCTGGACTTCGCCCTGCACCGTCTGGCGGGCGTCGTCGACAAAATGCTGATCTTCCCCGACAACATGCTGGAGAACATGAACAAATTCCCCGGCCTTGTGATGAGCCAGCGGGTGCTTCTGGCCCTGACCCAAGCGGGGGTGAGCCGTGAGGATGCCTATTCCATGGTGCAGCGCAACGCGCTGAAGGTCTGGGAAGAACGGCTCGATTTCCGCGAATTGCTGCTGGCCGATGAAGAGGTCGTCGCCGCCCTCGGCGAAGACGGCATCAATGAGAAGTTCGACATGGGCTACCACACCAAACATGTCGACACGATCTTCAAGCGCGTCTTCGGCGCGTAACACGCGGATCGTAACGCTTTGAGATTGGCGCGGGTGGGTGTACCCTATCCGCGCCTGTCAAAGGAGCAAACGACATGAAACTCGCACTGACACTCGGCGCCCTCATGGCGCTCACGGCCCCCTCCCTCGCCCTCGCCTCGGGCTGCGTCCATGACAAACAGGTCATGACCTGCGCGGAGGGTATGAAACTCGACATCAGCAGCGGCACCTGCGTGCCGGACGCCACTGCCTAAGCTTTCCATCGGCGGCGAAGTACAATGCACCCTGCCCGGGCCTCTGACGGCTGACCCCGGCCTATGCCGCCCGGCATGGCTTGTTGCGCGCGTCGGCGCAGGCTATGTCAGGAAAAGTTTAACAGCCTGTCAGAGCCCATGTCGGACCCAGCCACCAAAGCCAAAAAGCCCTATCCCTTCGGTCGCCGGGCCCGGCATTACCTAAGCAACTTGCTGATCGTCGGCATCATCCGCACGGCTTTGGCCCTGCCCTATAAGACGCGGGTCGGCTTTGTCGGCCGATTGGTGCAGCACGTTCTGGCCCCCCTCGCGGGCTACCGCCGCCGTGCGCTGGACAATTTGGAACATGTCTGGCCCGAGATGCCGCTTGCCCGGCGTGAGGAGATTGCCACGCGCTGCCTCAACAATCTCGGGCGGTCTTTCATCGAAAATTACTCCGCCGAGGACTTTCCCAAACGCATGGCCGAGATCGCCCCACAGGGGCCGGGCATGGCGGCGCTGGAAGAGGCCAACCGCACGGGCCAGCCGGTTATCCTCGTGACCGGGCATTACGGCAATTACGAAGCGGCGCGGGCCTCCCTCGTGGCGCGGGGCTATGATATCGGCGGGCTCTACCGCAAGATGAAGAACCCCTATTTCAACGCGCATTACGTCAAGACGCTCGAAGCCTTCGGCGGGCCGGTGTTCCCCCAAGGTCGGCGCGGCACGGCGGGGTTCGTGCGGCATCTGAAACAGGGCGGTCGGCTGGTGCTGCTGTTCGACCAACATGTCATCCGCGCGCCGATCCTTGATTTCATCGGAAAGCCTGCCCGCACCGCCATCTCGGCGGCGGAACTGGCGCTGCGCTATGATGCGCTGCTGATCCCCTTTTATGGCATTCGTCAGGACGATGGCGTCAGCTTTGACGTGGTGCTCGAAGCGCCGGTGCCGCATAGCGATCCGATGACCATGACGCAGGCGCTCAACGACAGTCTGACCGCGCAGGTCACCAAGACGCCGGAGCAGTGGTTCTGGGTGCACCGCCGCTGGCGGCCCCACGAAACCTAAGGGCGCGCCTTACTTGGCTCGCGCGGCGGCAAGGATCGCCCCTGGGCCGCCCTGCTCTTTGCGCTGAACGATGACCACGACGGGCAGATCGCCCTCAGCATCGGCACGCAGTGACAGCGGCGCGGCCCCGTCCCACTCCGTCAAGACCTGCCAGCCCTGCACCACATTGCTGTGCTCCATGACATGGCCCGCGTTTTCACCCCGGGTGACCTTGGTCCGCTCCATCGGGGAATAGCGCAGCATGTGGATCTGCATCGGCCCCACGCCTTTGGCTAAAGGATCTGCCGTGATCTCAACCGCTCCACCTGACCGCGCGACCGTCAAGGCCACCTGCGGCGCGGCCTCTGCATGACGTTCGACCGCGTCCATCAGCTTCATCGGTTTCGCGCCGACGATATCGGTCTGCCCCTGCACGATCAGCTCGGGCGTATAAACGCTGCGCCGCCCGCCGACAGCGGCATAGCCGCGCTGACGCTCGGCATGGGCCGGATCGCCAAAGGGATCCTCCCAGCCGATGTAATCCCAGTAATCCACATGCAGCGCGAGCGCGATGATATCTTCCCGCTCGGCCAATTCGGCGAGCATCGCATCGGCATCGGGGCAAGAGGAACAGCCCTGAGAGGTAAAGAGTTCGACCACCACAGGCTGCTCCTGCTGAGCCTGCAATGGCGCGGCCAGCAGCGAAAATGCGGCAAGGACGGGAAAAATCAGGGGCTTCATAAAATTCCAGACGGATCAATATCTCGGTGATGGGTTTGGTCTAACGGCTGGAAGGGTAAAATACCAATCAACCTTTGTTGAAACGGCCGTTAGCGCCCACAGCCGTATCCCGAGCATGATGCCCCCTTTAAAGTCGGTACACAATGGTATACAAAATCGCGCGAAACCGCCCGATAACAGTTGAACCGCCGCGCCCGTAGTGGCATTGAGACGGCAATCTAGCCACCCATCAGACCCCGAAGGGAGCCCGCCATGACAATCCAAGTCGGTCACGACAGTGCCAAGACACGGAAAACCCTCTCCGTTGGCAGCCAGAACGTCGCCTATTACTCCATCCCCGCCGCCGAAGCGGCTGGTCTGGGCGATTTCTCCAAACTGCCAGCGGCGTTGAAAGTCGTTCTGGAAAACATGCTGCGTTTTGAAGACGGCAAGACCGTCACCCAGGACGACATCAAGGCTTTTGCCGAATGGGCGACCAAGGGCGGCAAGAACCCGCGTGAGATCGCCTACCGCCCGGCCCGCGTGCTGATGCAGGACTTCACCGGCGTGCCGGCAGTGGTCGACCTTGCCGCGATGCGCGACGGTCTGGTGGCGCTTGGTGGCGACGCCGACAAGATTAACCCGCTCAACCCCGTCGACCTCGTCATCGACCACTCCGTCATGATCGACGAGTTCGGCAACCCGCGCGCCTTCCAGATGAACGTGGACCGCGAATATGAGCGCAACATCGAGCGCTATACCTTCCTCAAGTGGGGTCAGAAGGCGTTCAACAACTTCCGCGTTGTGCCCCCCGGCACCGGCATCTGCCACCAGGTGAACCTTGAGTACCTCAGCCAGACCGTCTGGACCGACAAGGACCAAAACGGCGAGGAAGTGGCCTATCCCGATACGCTCGTCGGCACCGACAGCCACACCACCATGGTCAACGGCGCTGCCGTTCTGGGCTGGGGCGTTGGCGGGATCGAGGCCGAAGCCGCGATGCTGGGTCAGCCGATCTCCATGCTGATCCCCGAGGTCGTGGGCTTCGAGCTGACGGGCCGCATGATGGAAGGCACCACCGGCACCGACCTCGTGCTGAAAGTGGTTGAGATGCTGCGCGAAAAAGGCGTGGTCGGCAAGTTCGTGGAATTCTACGGTGACGGCCTTGACCACTTGCCGCTGGCGGACCGTGCGACCATCGCCAACATGGCGCCCGAATACGGTGCCACCTGTGGCTTCTTCCCGATTGACGACGAAACGCTGCGCTATCTGACCAACACCGGCCGCGACAAGGATCGCGTGGCGCTGGTCAAAGCCTATGCGCAGGAAAACGGCATGTGGCGCGATGCGGATTACGCGCCGGTCTACACCGACACGCTGAGCCTCGACATGGGCACCATCGTGCCCGCGATCTCGGGCCCCAAGCGCCCGCAGGATTACATCGCACTCGACAAGGCGCACACCGCTTTCGCCGAATACGTCAAAGGCATCCGCGAAGGCAAAGACACCTCCGCGAACTCCGAAATCCGTTGGGAAGGCGAAGGCGGCCAGCCCGAGCCGCAGGAAATCCCGGGTGACGAGGGTCACCACAACCGCGGCTATGTGATGACTGACGACGGCCATTACCAGCTGCACGACGGCTCCATCGTGATCGCCTCGATCACCTCCTGCACCAACACGTCGAACCCCTATGTGATGATCGGCGCGGGCCTCGTGGCACGCAAAGCGCGTGAACTGGGTCTGACCCGCAAGCCTTGGGTCAAGACATCGCTGGCACCGGGCTCTCAGGTCGTGTCGCATTACCTTGAGGCCGCGGGCCTGCAAGACGATCTCGATGCCATCGGCTTCAACCTCGTGGGCTATGGCTGCACCACCTGCATCGGCAACTCCGGCCCGCTGGAAGCGCCGATCAGCAAGGCGATCAACGACTATGACCTGATCGGCACCTCGGTGCTTTCGGGCAACCGCAACTTCGAGGGCCGCATCAGCCCCGACGTGCGTGCCAACTACCTCGCCTCCCCGCCCCTCGTGGTGGCCTATGCGCTGGTCGGTGACATGAACCACGACCTGACCAACAGCCCGCTGGGTCAGGATAAGAACGGCAATGACGTCTACCTGAAAGACATCTGGCCCTCGACGCAGGAAGTCGCCGAACTGGTCGAACAGACCGTGACGCGCGAAGCCTTCCAAGAGAAATACGCCGATGTCTTCAAAGGCGACGAGAAGTGGCAGGCGGTCGAGACCACCGACAGCAAGACCTACGATTGGCCGCCGCAGTCGACCTATGTTCAGAACCCGCCCTACTTCCAAGGCATGTCGCCCGAGCCGGGCACGATCTCGAACATCGAGGGCGCGAAAGTGCTGGCGGTGCTGGGTGACATGATCACCACCGACCACATCTCGCCGGCTGGTTCCTTCAAGGAAACCACGCCCGCGGGTCAGTACCTGATCGAACGTCAGGTGCCGGTGCGGGAGTTCAACTCCTACGGTTCGCGTCGTGGTAACCACGAGGTCATGATGCGCGGCACCTTCGCCAACATCCGCATCAAGAACGAGATGCTGGACGGCGTCGAGGGCGGCTACACCAAGGGCCCCGATGGCGAGCAGACCTCGATCTTCGATGCCGCCATGGCGCATCAGGAGAACGGCACTCCGCTGGTGATCTTCGGTGGTGAACAGTACGGCGCGGGCTCCTCGCGTGACTGGGCCGCGAAGGGCACCGCTCTGCTGGGCGTGAAAGCCGTGATCGCCGAGAGCTTTGAGCGTATCCACCGCTCCAACCTCGTTGGCATGGGCGTCATCCCGTTTGAGTTCACCGGCGGCGACACCCGCAAATCGCTGGGTCTGACCGGTGAGGAAAGCGTCTCGATCAAAGGGCTCGACACCATCAAGCCGCTTCAGGAAGTGCCCTGCGAGATCACCATGGCGGACGGCAGCACCAAAGAGATTACTCTGAAGTGCCGCATCGATACCGCGATTGAGATCGAGTACATCGAACACGGCGGCGTGCTGCACTACGTGCTGCGCAACTTGGCGAAATCGGCCTAAGCGCCAATCGCAACCGCGAAACAAGTCAAGGAGCGGCCCCATCGGGTCGCTCCTTTTCATTTGCCGCGCGCCGCTGCGCGGGAACCTGCCCGCCCATCATGGGTTGCCTTCATAAGACGATCGCGTTCGAGGAAGGCACAGCAATGTTAGCAGGTTACGCACTAGGCGCTTTGGGCGCGGTGATCCTTGTTATCGTGCTGCTGGATTTTCTCTATACCGCGATTGGCGCGGCCCCTGTGGCGCCCCTGTCGGAACGAGTGGCGCGGGCAGCGTTCTTTCTCTTCACCAAACTCATGCCCAAGGGAAACCCCCGGCACCGGCTTTCCGGCCCGGTGGTGATGACGGCCATCGCGGTAACTTGGATCGTGCTCGTCTCCTTTGGCTGGACCTTGGTGTTTCAGATGAGCCGTGAGGCGGTGGTGATGTCGGACAACGCAGAGCCTGCGGGTTTTGTGCGCGACTCCGCCTTTGTCGGCCATCTGCTTTCGACCCTCGGCGGCGGGCCGCTGCAAACGCAAAGCCCCTTCTGGATGGTGATGTCGGTGCTTGTCGGGGTCAATGGGATGGTGATCCTCACCCTCTCGGTCAGCTTCGTGCTGTCGACCACCACCACCGTCGCGCAAGCGCGGGGGCTTTTGAGCAAGGCGTCGATGTTCGCGGCGGACAGCGATGAGATGAACACGATCATTATGCCCGCCCTCGCCGATCTGGTGTCGAACCTCAATGCGATGCAATTCGCGCTTTACTACAGCGCCGAACATCCCGCCCGCCGGGTGCCCGCAGGAATGGTGGAACTGGCCGAGCGGGTCGCCCCCTACCCCGAACAGATGCGCCGCCTGCGCATCGCGCTTGAGCCGCTGCCCGGGTTCACCGCGCCCGAGGGCCGCTTGGACCAGCTGACCAATGCCCAGTTTATCGACCGCCTGCGCGAATGGGCGCGGCCCTATTCGCTCTGACCCCGGGGAACAGAAGACCCAAGCATTCCGTTGATCCCGAAGCACCTCGTGAAAGGAGATACCATGAGCCCGAAAATCACCGTTCTGTTCTACTCCACCTATGGGACAAACCACGCCATCGCCAAAGAAGCCGCCCGCGCCGCCAAAGAGGCAGGCGCCGAGGTCCGCTTGCGCCGCTGCGCCGAGACCGCCCCGCAGGCCGTTGTCGATGGCCAAGACGCGTGGCGCGCGCAGTTGGACAAGATGCAGGACATCCCCGAGGCCAAACCCGAGGACATGGAGTGGGCGGATGGCTATTTCATCTCGGCCCCCACCCGCTTTGGCGTCGCCGCCAGCCAATTCCGCGCCTTCATCGACACGCTGGGGCCACTCTGGCAGTCAGGGGCGCTTGCCAATAAGGCGATCACGGCGACCACTTCGGCCCAGAACCCGCATGGCGGGCAGGAAACGACGCTTCAGTCGATCTATGTCACCGCCATGCACTGGGGCGCGATTATCGTGCCGCCGGGCTATGCCGATGGCATCAAGTTCGAAGATGGCGGCAACCCCTACGGATACTCCTGCGAACCCGGCCCGCTGAGTGAGACTGGCAAGAAATCCGTCGCCTATCAGGCGAAACGTCTGGTCGAATACGCCGCCAAGATCAGCGGGTGATCGCATCCCGCAGCGCCGGGAGGAACCGCTGTTCGTAATCGCTGCCAACCAGCGGCCCGGCAAAGCGGAACAACACCGTGCCGTCCCCGTCGACGATGAAAGTCTCCGGCGGGGCGGTCACGCCCCAGTCGATTGCCACACGCCCCTGCGGATCGAAACCGACCCCGGCGAAGGGGCTTTCTTCGTCTTCGAGATAGGCGGTCGCGTTCTTCTCGGTATCCTTGAAATTGACGCCGATGATGTTCATTCCCTCGGCCTGCATCTCAAGCAGTTTGGGGTGTTCGGCACGGCAAGGCGGGCACCAGCTGGCCCAGAAGTTCACCAAGCTCACTTGCCCTCCCCGCAGCATGTCATCCCTGGCCTGCGGATAGCCGGGCAGCGTGGCTTCGGGCATGGCAGGCGCCTGTAGGCCCACCAGCGTCGAGGGCAGCCCCTCGGGATCGTCGCGGTACATGCCAACGGCGGCCAGTGCGACGAAGGCGGCAAAGATCACCGGTGGCGCGATCATCATGGGCGAGAGTTTAGCCACGGCGTCCGGCCTCCTGCTCTGTCTCTTCCAAAGCCCGGCGCGCTGCGCGACCGCGCCAGAGGGTCAAGCCGATCAGCGCCGCCAGCAGCAGCAGAGATACGGCATAGGCCGAGAGCACCTCGGCCGCGTATTTTCCAAGATCCGGCATCACGCCCCCCTGTTCATCCGCGCCCTAAGCGCCGCCGTACGGCGCAGGCGAATTTCGGTGCCCGTGCGGTAAACCACCAGCGCCAGAAACAGCAGGCCAAAGCCCAGCATCGCCAGAACCAACGGATAAAAGAAGACATCCGCCACACTGCGGTTGCCCGTGGCCACGGGGATCGAGGTGCCTTGGTGCAACCCTTGGTTCCAGAATTGCACCGCATAGCGCGACAGCACCGCAAAGACGGAGCCAACAAGGCAGAGAACCGAGGTCAGATCGGCGGCGGTGTCCGGGTCTTCGACCGCCTGCCACAGCGCGATATAACCCAGATAGAAAAGGAAGAGGATCAGGAAGGACGTGAGCCGCGGATCCCACGCCCACCATGTGCCCCACATCGGCTGGCCCCAGATCGCCCCCGTGACCAGCGCAATCAGCGTCATCACCAGCCCCACGGGGGCCGCGGCCTTGGCCGCCAATGCGCTGACGTGATGCCGGCGGATCAGCCAGATGAGCGAAGCCACCAGCATCATGAACCACGCGTTGATCGCCATCAGGGCGGCGGGCACATGCAGGTAGATGATCTTGACCGTGCTGCCTTGCCGCGCGTCATCAGGCGTGCCGAAAAAGCCCCAAAGCAAGCCCACACTTACGAAAGCCGCCGCCAGCACCCAAAGCGCAGGCTGCACGCGCTGCGAAAGCGCAAGGAATTTGACCGGGTTTGCGTATTGCCAAAGGGACATGCAGACTACCTATCGCGCGGTTGGGTGGTGCTCAATGCACGATTTACCTGGGTCATCGCAACCCCATCCGTAGCACGGCGGCTGCGGCAAATGGCATCAAGGCCACCACGGCCAGCGTCAGCCCCGCCAGCATCAAAAGCGGCGTGGCGGTGTCCAGCCCCGCCGCCCCGCGCCGCGCGACCTCGGCCCCGAAAATCAGCGTCGGGATATAGAGCGGCAGCACGAGTAGCGACAGCAGCAACCCGCCGCGTTTGATCCCCACCGTCAGCGCCGCGCCGAACATGCCGATCACCGACAGCGCGGGCGTGCCGAGCGCCAGCGAGACCAGCAGCCACAGATGCCCCGGCGCTGCGAGCTGCAGCATCACCCCCAGAAAGGGGGCCGCCAGAACCAGCGGCAGCCCGGTGGTCAGCCAATGCGCCAAAGCCTTGACCGCCAGCGCCCCTTCCAGCGGCAACGGGGCGGTCAGCAGCAGCTCCAACGAGCCGTCTTCGAGATCGAGCGCCAGCAGACGATCGAGCGACAGAAGACAGGCCAGAAGCGCCCCGAGCCAAAGCACGCCGGGCGCAATCGCGCGCAGCAGCGTGGCCTCTGGCCCGACGCTGAAGGGCACCAGCATCGTCACGATCAGGAAGAACGCCAAGCCGAGGCCAAAGCCCCCGCCCGCCCGCAGCGCCAAACGCAGGTCTCGCAGCAGCAACGCCTTCATAGAAAGGCCGCATCGCTGGCGCCGAGATCGGCATCGGGGGCCGCGCGATAGGCGCTGATGTCGAGCATCCGCGCCTCCACCCCCAGATCGATATGCGTGGCCATGAGGGCCGATCCACCCGCCGCCAAATGCCCGCGCAGGACAGCGCCGAACAACGCCACCGCGTCCGCGTCGAGCGAGACCGTCGGCTCATCCAACACCCAAATCGGCCGCCCCGTCACCAAGAGCCGCGCCAAGCCCAAACGGCGCTTTTGCCCGGCGGAGAGGGTCGCAGCCAAACGGTCCGCCAAAGGGCGCAGCGCATAGCCATCAAGTGCTGCGGAAATGTCAGTGTTGCCAAAGACCTGCGCCCAAAAGCTCAGGTTCTCGCGTACGGTCAGCATGGATTTCAGCCCATCTGCGTGGGCGGCATAGGCGACACGGTCCTCCGCCCCCTCGATCTGCCCCGTAAGCGGCGCTTGCAGCCCCGCGATACAGCGCAGCAGCGTCGTCTTCCCGGCCCCGTTCGGGCCGCGCAGCACCAAAGCCTCCCCCGCCGCCAGCGCGAAGGATAGGCCCGAGAGCACGGGCACCCCGCCGCGTGCGACGCTAAGGTTACTGACTTGCACTGGCCGCGCCGCTCCGCCCTTAGACCGGCAAGAGAGCCAGCGCGATGCGCCGCCCCTCGCTCAGCAGAATGTTGTAGGTGCGGCAGGCGGCGGGAGAGGACATGACCTCGACCCCCAGCCCGGCCTCTTCCAAGGTCTCACGCAGGTCATCGGGGATATGCGCCACCTCCGACCCGGTGCCGAGGAAGACGACATCCACTTTGCCCGCCAGCGCCAGCACTGGCGCGGGATCGGCCAGACCGCCCCAGCCGGTGATGCCCTCAGGGCCGATCACCTGCGCGCCCTCGACAACCTCTCCGTCGATGCGGAAAAAGCCCGGGCCGTAGCCATCGATCGGTTTGGCGTCGGTATAGGTGATCTCGTTCAATCGCATGTCGCGTCCCTCACAGGCTCAGATATTCCACAGCGGCAGGCCGAGGATAGCCGATGCGGCGATGACGATATAGGCCACCGCGCGAAAAAGCCGCTCTCGCTTTGGGTCAAATAGCCGCGCCCCGATGATATTGGCGATGACATTCGGCACCCCGGCCAAGAGGCCCAGCCACAGCACCGGCCAGACCACCTGCCCCGTCGCCGCGAGCATGGCAAAGAGCATCAGGTCGAGCCCCAGAAGATAGAGCAGGAAATTCGCCCGGATCACAGCAGCGGGCCTGCGGCTTGCCATATAGAGCAGGATCACCGGCGGCCCGGCGATGCCCGCGAAACCGGTCATAAAGCCACCCAGAGCGCCGGTGGCCGTCACCAGCTTCGCGCCAAGCGGCCCGTGATAGCGCCAGCCCGCGAGCAGCAGCGCCAGAAGCCCCAGTACCACGCCCGAGACGATCCAGCCGAACCCTTCGGGTGAGATCAGCGACAGCCCCCAGAGCCCCAGTGGCATCCCGATCAGCACGCCGAGGAGCAGCCGCCCCACTTCGCGGGGCGCGCCTTCGCGCAGGGCATCGGGGAGGTTTGGCAGGGGGCCGATCAATTCGGCAGCGGTGAGAAACAGAATCGCTTCGACCGGAGAAAGCACAGAGGCCGCCACGGGCATGATGATCATGGCGGAGCCGAACCCGGCAAAGCCGCGCACCAACCCCGCCACGATCACGGCCAGCGCAAGCCATGCCACCCCGGGGGTGGCGATGGCCTGCGCCAGCAGGTCAGGCATCAATATTGGCGAATTGCGTGCCCGCGCCCGCGTCGGGCTTAGACCAGTCGCGCTTCACGCCAAGGTAGAGCACCACGTTCTTGGCCACATAGACCGAAGAATAGGTGCCCACGATCACGCCCCATGTGATGGCAAAGACGAAGGCCCGGATCACATCGCCGCCCAAGACCAACAGCGCGATCAGTGCCAGCAGCGTGGTGCCCGACGTCATCAGCGTACGGCTCAGCGTCTCGTTCACGCTGAGGTTCATCACATCGCGCAGAGGACGCTTTTTGTATTTGCGCAGGTTCTCCCGCAGGCGGTCAAAGATCACCACGGTGTCGTTGATCGAATAGCCGATGATGGTCAGGATCGCCGCCACGACCGGCAGATCGAAACGAATCTGCAGGAGCGAGAACAACCCGATGGTCAGCACCACGTCATGGAACAGGGCCACCACCGCGCCGACCGAGAACTGCCATTCGAACCGCAACCAGATGTAGATCAGGATCGCCGCCAGCGCCCCGCCCACGGCAAGGAAGGCGGTCTGGATCAGCTCACCCGAGACCTTCGGCCCCACGGATTCGACGGAGGTGAACTTGATATCGGGGGCGACGCCTTGCAGTGCCGCTTCGATGGTTTCGATCGTGTCGGTGGTCGCCGCCTGCTGCCCTTCTTGGGCCTGCACGCGGATCATCGCCACATGGCGGTCCGCGCCGAAACCGGGGTCGAAGACCTCGGAAATCGTGACGTCGCCCAATTCAAGCGGCGCGAGCGCATCGCGGTATTCGCCCACGTCGACGGCTTGGGTGCTTTCGGTCCGCAGCGTGGTGCCGCCGCGGAAGTCGATGCCAAAGTTCAGCCCCATCACGCCCCAAGCGATCAGGGATAGGACCATCAGCACCACGGAGGCGCCGAAGGTGATCTTGGCATAGCCGAAGAAATCGAAGTTCGTATTGTCGGGTACCAGCTTCAGTCGCATGTCAAACCTCGATTGTCTTGGGACGGCGGCGTTCAAACCAGATCACCACCAGCAAGCGGGTGACGAAGAAGGCGGTGAAAACCGATGTGACGATGCCCAGCCCCAGCGTCACGGCAAAGCCGCGCACCGGGCCAGAGCCGAGAGCGAAGAGGATGACCGCCACGATGAAAGTGGTGATATTGGCATCCAGAATGGCGCTGAGCGCGCGCTCATACCCCAGTGAGATCGCCCGCGCGGCACCCTTGGCGTTGCGCTGCTCTTCGCGGATACGCTCGAGAATCAGCACGTTGGCGTCGACCGCCATGCCGACCGTCAGCACGATCCCGGCGATGCCCGGCAACGTCAGCGTGGCACCGATCAGGCTCAACAGGCCAAAGATCAGCCCGACATTGATGATCAGCGCGATATTGGCGAAGACGCCGAACAGCCCGTAGGACGCCCACATGAAGAACAGCACGGCGACAAAGGCGACCACAGTCGCGATCTTGCCCGCGTCGATGCTGTCTTGGCCCAGTTCCGGCCCGATGGTGCGCTCTTCGACAAAGCTCAGGCCCGCAGGCAGTGCACCTGCGCGCAGCAGCACGGCAAGGTTGGTGCTTTCCTCGACCGAGAAGCGCCCGGTGATGATGCCCGACCCGCCGGGAATATGGCTTTGAATGGTGGGCGCGCTGATGACCTCATCGTCGAGCACGATGGCGAAGGGCGAGCCGATGTTCTCGGCCGTGTAATCGCCGAACTTGCGTGCGCCGGAGGTGTCAAAACGGAAGGACACGGCAGGCGCGCCGTTCTGGTCAAAGCTGGGCTGCGCGTCGACCAATTGCTCACCGGTGACGACGGGGGCGGTCTCGATCGTGTAGAAGACGCCTTCTTCATCCGCCGCGGGCAGGATGGCGTTGCCGATGCCGGGGTTGTCGTTCTCATTCGAGCCGCGGTTGACCACCGGGTTGAAGGTCAGCTGCGCCGTGGTGCCGATGATGGCTTTCAACTCGGCCGCCGAGCCGATGCCGGGCACCTGGATCAGGATACGGTCCGCCCCCTGACGCTGGATCGTCGGCTCACGGGTGCCGACTTCGTCAATGCGGCGGCGCACGATTTCGAGGCTCTGCTGCATGGTGCGTTCGTCGGTCGCCTGTTTTTCGGCATCCGACAGGGTGATGGTGATGATGCCATCGGCCCCGCTCACGTCGATGTCGCTGCCGCCTGCGCCGGTCACGGTGGTGACGGGCCGGGCCAGATCACGGGTGATCTGCAGCGCCTCGGCCATCTTCGACGGATCGTTCAGACGGACCCGCAACTCCCCCGCTGGCGCTTCTTGGCGGCGCACCGGGGTGAGGCTGCGCAGAGCGTCGCGCACCTCGGGCCATTGGGCTTCCATGCGCGAGGCATAGACATCGGCCAGTTGCACCTCGGCCAACAGATGCGCACCGCCGCGCAAATCGAGGCCAAGGTTCACCAGCCCCGAGGGCATCCAATCAGGCCAAAGCGCGCGCTGCGCTTCCAGTTCGGGCGTACTGCCCTGAACCTCGATGGCCGCAACGGCGTCATTGTGCTTTTCGACAGGAGCGTAAAAGGCATTGGGAAGCGCCAGCCAAAGCCCTGCCAAACAGGTCAGGACAATGACAATCCGCTTCCACAGATCAATCTGTAGCATAGTTCCGCCTTTGGGTTGCGGCCTCGGGGTAGGGTTTATTTCGCCGGTTCGGTCTTGGAGACCACGGTGGCGATGGTGGCCTGCACCACGCGAATTTTCACGCCTTCGGCGATTTCCACCTCAAGCTCACCGTCGTCTTTGACCTTGGAGACCTTGCCGATGATGCCGCCTTGGGTCACGACCTGATCGCCCCGGCGCAGACCGGCCACCATGGCCTGATGTTCCTTCGCCTTCTTCTGCTGCGGGCGGATGAGCAGAAAATACATGATCGCGAAGATCAGGATCAGCGGCACGAATTGCTGGATGCCTTCCATGGGGGTCGTCCTTTTCGATGGGTATTGGGCCACAAAATGGGCCTTGAGAATTTGGCCAGAACCTATGCGCGGTGACAGCGGGGTGCAAGGTGGAAAGCCGATGCCACCTGCCCGCCCGCGCGGGGCCAATCGCCGCATGGTTGCGGCCCCTACCCCCGCACCCCACATTAAGGCATAAGGCAGCAAAACCGACTCACCCGATCTTGAGGACAAACCCATGCACGACATCCGCGCCATCCGCGACAATCCCGAGGCTTTTGACGCCGCTCTTGCCCGCCGGGGCGAGGCGGCGATGTCGCAGGCGGTGCTGTCCCTCGATGCCGCGCGCCGCGCCAAGATCGCCGCCGCCGAGACCGCCAAGGCCGAGCAGAACAAGGCCAGCAAGGAAGTCGGTGCCGCTAAGGGCCGTGGTGACGAGGCCGAGTTCGAGCGTCTGCGCGCGCTGGTCAGCGACAAAAAGGCCGAAGTCGCCGCGATGAACGCCGAGGCGCAGGAGTTGGACGCGAAGCTGACCGACATGCTCGCCCGCATCCCCAACAACCCCGCCGAGGACGTGCCTCAAGGCGATGATGAGAACGACAATGTCGAGGTGAAAAGCTGGGGCGACAAGCCCGCCTTCGATTTCAAACCGGTTGAGCATTACGAGATCGCGGGCGTCAAACCCGGCATGGATTTCGAGACCGCCGCCAAGACTTCGGGCGCGCGTTTCGTCATGCTGAAAGGTGCCGTGGCGCGGGTGCACCGCGCGCTGGCGCAGTTCATGATCGACACTCATGTGGATGAAAACGGGCTGACGGAGGTAAACTCCCCCGTGCTGGTGCGCGACGAGGCGATGTATGGCACCGACAAACTGCCGAAGTTCGGCGAGGACAGCTATCAGACAACGGATGGCTGGTGGCTGGTGCCCACTTCCGAAGTGCCGCTGACCTATTCGGTGGGCGGCGACACGCTGGAGGAAAGCGCCCTGCCGATCCGTCTTACCGCGCACACGCTCTGCTTCCGTTCCGAAGCCGGAAGCGCGGGCCGCGACACCGCCGGTATGCTGCGTCAACACCAGTTCGAGAAGGTCGAGATGGTCTCAATCACGCACCCGGATGAGAGCGACGCCGAACAGCAGCGAATGGTCGCCTGCGCCGAAGGCATTCTCGAAAAGCTCGGCGTGCCCTACCGGACGGTGATCCTCTGCACCGGCGACATGGGGTTCGGCGCGCGGCGGACCTATGACATCGAGGCTTGGGTGCCGGGGCAGGATTGCTACCGCGAGATCTCCTCGGTCTCCACCACCGGCGATTTTCAGGCGCGGCGCATGAACGCGCGGTTCAAGCCCGAAGGCGGTGGCAAGCCGCAGTTCGTGCATACGCTGAATGGCTCGGGGCTGGCGGTTGGGCGTTGCCTGATCGCGGTGCTGGAAAATGGCCAGCAGGCGGATGGCTCGGTGAAACTGCCCGAGGCGCTTGCGCCCTATCTGGGGGGGAAGACGACCCTCACTGCGGAAGGTGTGCTCGCCTAAGGGTGAGCCACCGCTAGGCCCGATCCGCGCCGCAGGGGTCGGGCCATCGCCTGCCCGCCCCGTCAAGCCGGGGCGTGCCAGATTATGTTGGGCGCAGCTTTGGTGCGACCGAATAGGCCCTGGCCCTTGGTTGCCGTGGCGCGCGGTCGCTCTAGGATTAGCTGTACCGCAACTGCTAATCCCGCGAGGCCGACCTTGCCCAAATCCTCCCGCACTCTGATCGCCGTGCTTGCGCTGCTGCTCAGCATCGCCTTCGCGATCTCGCCCTTTTTCGTTCCCAGCTTCTCGGGCTTCGATCCGAACCAATTCCCCATTCCGCAGGACAACCCGCCCGCACAGCCTGCGGGCTATGCCTTTTCCATCTGGGGGGTGATTTACCTGTGGCTGATCGCGGGCCTTGGTTATGGCCTGCTGCGCGCGCCGCGGGATGGGCAGTGGCATGACATGCGCGTGCCGCTCTGCCTGTCGCTCGCCGTGGGGACCACATGGCTCGCCGTGGCCACCATGAGCCCGGTCTGGGCGGCGATACTGATCTGGATCATGCTGATCACCGCGCTCATCGCCCTGTTCCTCGCCCCGGTCGAAGACCCGCTCTGGGCCGCCGCCCCGGTGGGGCTCTACGCAGGCTGGCTCTCTGCCGCTTCCTGCGTGTCGCTGGCGCTGCTGGCCGCAGGATACGGCTATTTGGAAGAGCAGACAGCGGCGGTGGTCTTTGTCGGACTGGCGATTGCAATCGGCGCCATCGTCCAGACCGCTCTGGGGCGGACACCGACCTATGGCATCGCGGTGATCTGGGGGCTGGTGGGCGTGGTCGTGACCAATTGGGGCGAGACGCCCTTGGTCGCCTATCTGGCGCTCGGGGGCAGCGTCATCGTGGCGCTGCCCACCGTCAGGGCGTTTCGGCGCGGCTGAGCGCGCTTAGTCCTTGCGGCGACCGTCGGTGTGCTTGCGCAGCTTCGACGGCGCCGCTTTCTTGCGGTTCTTATAGGGGTTGGCGTCGGACTGGCCGCGCATCCACAGACGGATCGGCGTGCCGGGCATGTCGAAATCCAACCGCAACCCGTTGACCAGATAGCGCGTATAGCTGTCCGGCACCTTGTCGGGGTGGCTGCACATCACCACGAAGCCCGGCGGGCGGGTCTTGGCTTGGGTCATATAGCGCAGTTTGATCCGCTTGCCCTGCGGCGCGGGGGGCGGATGCGCCTCCATCATGCCCGAGAGCCAGCGGTTCAGTTGTGCCGTGGTGACCCGGCGGTTCCAGACCTCATAGGCCCGCATGATCGCGGCCTGAAGCCGGTCGAGGCCCCTGCCCGTCTTGGCCGAGACGGTGATCAGCGGCGCGCCGCGCAGCTGTGGCAGCAGCCGCTCAAAGCTCTCCTTGAGATCGCGCAGTTTCTCCTGCCGGTTCTCTTCGATGTCCCATTTGTTCACGGCGACGACCACGGCACGGCCCTCACGCTCGGCCAGATCGGCGATGCGCAGGTCTTGCTGCTCGAACGGGATTTCGGCGTCGAGCAGAAGCACCACAACCTCGGCGAATTTCACCGCGCGCAGACCGTCGCTAACGCTGAGCTTTTCCAGCTTCTCCTGAACCTTGGCCTTTTTGCGCATCCCGGCGGTGTCGAAAATGCGCATCGGCACTGGCTCACCATCCGGCCCGGCCCATTCGGTGGTCAGCGAGATCGCATCGCGGGTGATCCCAGCCTCTGGGCCGGTCAGCAGACGGTCCTCACCCAGAATCTGGTTGATCAGCGTCGACTTGCCCGCATTGGGGCGGCCCACCACGGCGACCTGTAAGGGCTTGGAGCGGGTCGGCATCGGCAAGGATTCGGCTTCGAGATCGGCGTCATCCTCGGGCAGGTCCACATCCGTCTCGGGCGCGTCTTGGGTGGCATGTTCGGCATATTCATCGGCCAGCGGCATCAGCGCGGTGTAAAGATCGGTCAGCCCCTCGCCATGTTCGGCGGACATGCGAATGGGCTCGCCCAGACCCAGCGAATAGGCCTCGATCATTCCGGCGTCGGCGGCCTTGCCCTCCCCCTTGTTGCCGGCGAGAATCACATGGGCGGATTTCTTGCGCAGGATCTCGGCAAAGACCATGTCAGAGGGGGTCACGCCGACGCGCGCGTCGATCATGAAGAGGCAGACATCGGCCATGTCCACCGCACGTTCGGTCAGGCGGCGCATCCGGCCTTGCAGGCTGTCGTCGGTGACCTCTTCCAGCCCCGCGGTGTCGATCACGGTAAAGCGCAGGTCGGCAAGCTTGGCCGCGCCTTCGCGCAGGTCGCGGGTCACGCCGGGCTGGTCATCGACCAGCGCAAGGCGTTTGCCGACAAGGCGGTTGAACAGCGTGGATTTCCCGACATTGGGACGGCCCACGATGGCGAGGGTAAAGGACATAATTCAGGCTCCGGGCCCCGGTTGGGCCAGTTCAGACACGCGCCTTAGCCTATTTGCGGCCTAACGGAAAGCGTGCAATTGCCCCTTGGTGGAGACGACATATAGCGTGCCGCCCGCCACGACGGGGGCGGTGGTCGCCCCGCCGGGGATTTGGGTGGTGCCGGTCAGCCCGCCGCTTACGGGGTCAAAGCTGCGCAGCACCCCGTCGTTCGAGGCCACGATCACGCGCCCCCCGGCGATGATCGGGCCATAATGGGCCACCACTTCGGATTGTTTCTTGGGCTTGTCCTTGACGAAATTCGGCAGCGGCGTGCCCCAGATGCGGCGCCCCGTGCTGGCGTCGAGCCGCACGAGTTCATTCAGGTCAGTCACCGCAAAGACAGAATCGCCCGCAGGCCAGACCGGACCGATCGCCCCGTCGCGCGCGACCCATTTGCGGTCGCCGCTGTTGACGTCGAGTGCGGCCAGACGGCCCGAATGATTGCCCACATAGACGGTCCCGTTCGAGACCACAGGCGCGCTTGTCACATCGCCCACAAAGCTCAGCGCGCGGCCCGGACGTTTGCCCAGAACAGAGGTCGACCACCGCTCAAGCCCGCCCTGGCGGAACAGCCCCTGCACCTCGCCCGAGCCGAAGGCAAAGATCGCCAGATCGCTGGTGACGGCGGGCGCAGGCGCGCCCAAAACGTTGCTAAGGCTGGTGACCGCACCGGTTTGCCACTGGATGCGGCCAGTCGCCTTGTCGAGCGCCCAGCCGGTATCGTCGCCCGCCGTGAGATAGACCAGATCGCCCGAGACGGTCGGCGTGCCTGACCCGGTGGCGTCAAGGTCTTGGGTCCAGCGCACGCCGCCCGTCGTCACGTCGAGCGCGGCCAAAACGCCAAAGCCCACGGAGACATAGAGCGTTTCCCCATCCACGGCGAGGCCACCACCGGTGGCTTGGCCTTCGCGGTCGGATGCCGGGGTGAGGTCACGGGTCCAGAGCGTTTGGCCTGAGGTCGAGGTCGCGGTGACCTGCGCCCCGGCGTCGAGCGTAAAGACACGCCCGCCCGCCACCACCGGATCGGCGGTGATACGTTGTTTGCGGCTGTCGCCCGCGCCGATATCGGCGCTCCAGACCGGCTGCAAGGCGGTCCGCAGCGCGGGATGGCTGATGCGGGTCGCGGCGGTGCCGATGCTATGGGTCCAATTGGCGTTGTTCACCGTGCCGCCCAGAGCGATGGCGCGGCTGGTATTCTCTGGCACGGGGCCGGTGGCGGCGTCAAAGGCAGGGTCTTGCACGCCGGGATTTTGCAGCACCGCGCGCACGTCTTCGCGTTTGCCCGGCAGATAGGTCTGCTCATCCGCGCAGGCCGTCAGCAACAGCGCGGCACCAATGGCCCCCGCCACGCCCAGACCCCGCAGACCCGCATAGCCGGGTTCGGTTTCGCGATGCTTCGTCATGGACCTGCTCACTTTCTGTCTTTCCTCAACCTTCACGCCCCCGCCGTTTTTGGCGGGTGGATATGTGTCAGTCACCCGTTGCTTCGGGGATCTCCAGCGCGGCCTCTGCGGCGGCGCTCTCGTCACCCGGTTCTTCACCCAAGGCCACAATCACCTGAAGGGCGCGTTGTTGCAAGTCCGGGGTGGTTTCCGCATCGGAGAGAATGGACTGATAGCGCGCCACAGCCTTGTCGGTCTCCCCCTCTTGAATGTCGATCAGCGCCAGTTGCTCTTCTGCCAACAGGCGCAGCGGGGCACCGGGCTGGGCCAGCTCTTCGAGCGCCTGACGCCGCTCAGCCACGGGCACCGATTGGCCCTGAAGGGTCACGATCTTGAACTGCGCCAAGGCCCGGTAGATCGGCGCGAGATCACCGTCGAGCGCCACGGCATCAAGCTGCTCCACAGCGGCATCGGTCTCACCCGCTTCGGCCATCGCATCGGCACGCATGAAATTCAGCACGGCGCGGGCCCCGGGGCCATCGGCCTCGATCGGGGCGAGCACTTCGGCGCGGGCGTTGCTGGCATCCGCTTCGAGCGCGGCAAGCATCGCATCCCCCAGAGCTTCGGCCTCGGCCCGCTCCTGTGCTTTGCTGTATTCGTTCCACGCCGCCCCGCCGACGATGGCCACCACGGCCAGCACGGCGATCCAACCATAGCGGCGCAGGTAGCCGTATAGCCGGTCGCGGCGGACCTCTTCGTTCACTTCGTCAATAAAACTGTCGGTATCGCTCATCGCGCCCTGCCCCCGGCCTGATTTTGCCCCTCTTACCGCGCGTGGCCAGCCAAGCCAAGACCCAGCGAACCGCAGCGCCTTTTCGCCGAAGGCTTGGCCCGGGGGCGCGTCACGCTAGGTCAGGGGCAGAATGCAGCGAAAGGAGACGATGATGAAAGCGATTGCACTGGCAGCAGGTGTCGTGATGGCGGCCATGCCCGCTTTGGCGCAGGATTTGGTGGCCAAGGTCTCACCCCATGATGTGCCGACGACGATGGACCGACTGGAAAGCGCGGTCGAGGCAGCGGGGGCCGAGGTCTTTGCCCGGGTCGATCACGCCGCCGGGGCCGAAAAGGCCGAGATGGAATTGCGCCCGACGCAGCTTTTGATCTTTGGCAACCCAAAGCTCGGCACCCCCGCGATGCAGGATGCCCAGACCGCCGGGCTGGACCTGCCGATGCGGGTGCTGGTCTACGCCGATGGCGAAGGTGCCGTGCATGTGACCTATGCCGCGCCTGAAACGCTGGTCACCGCCCACGGCCTGCCCGAAGAGGCGGAATATCTCACCAAGATGACCAAGGCGCTGGACAACCTCACCGCCAAGGCGATCGGCGAGGAATAACGCCCTCTCCCCGCCCGGCCTCTTAGGGTTTGGGCGGGGTGTTCTGCGCCTTGATCAGGTTTTCCAGATCGGTCAACCGCGACATGACCTCATCTCGGTAGGTGTTGGTCTGCTCGTTGCTTTCCTCATGATGCGCGTCTTGCATCGAGTTCACGATCAGACCGACTAACAGGTTCACCACCGCGAAGGTGGTGACCATGATGAAGGGCACGAAGAACATCCAGGCATAGGGATAGACCTCCATCACCGGGCGCACGATGCCCATGGACCACGACTCGAGCGTCATGATCTGAAACAGCGAATAGCCCGACTGGCCCAGCGTGCCAAACCACTGCTGGAAATCCGCGCCAAAAAGTTTGGTGGCCATGACGGAGGCGATGTAAAAGATCACCCCCATCAGCAGAAAGACCGAGCCCATGCCGGGCAGCGCGTTGACCAACCCTTCGACCACGCGGCGTAGCGAGGGCGCGACCGAGACGACGCGCAAGAGCCGCAGGATGCGCAGGGCGCGCAGAACGCTCAGCCCTTGGGTGGCCGGGATCAGCGAGATGGCGACGATGACGAAGTCAAAGATGCTCCACCCGCGTTTGAAGAAATCAAGCCCGCGCCCGAAAAGCTTGATCGCGATTTCGATGACGAAGATGGCCAGACAAATACGATCTAGCAGCAGGATCAGCGGCCCGGCCTGCGCCATCACCTCGTCCGAGGTTTCAAGCCCCAAGATCACGGCGTTAAAGAGAATCACGCCCAGAATGAAATTCTGGAACGAAGGGCGGTCGGCCAGCCGGGCTGCGCGGGCGCGCAGCGAGGTCTGCGAGGGGGTCGAAAGATCGGTCATGGCGGTAGATATCATGCGCCGCCCCGCACAGTGCAAGAGCAGATCGCCCGCAAATGCCCCCCTCGGCGGCAATGCCCCGCCTGCCTGCCGAAACAGAGGGCGGGGCCAGCTTCTCCGTCTACTCTTCTTCCGCCTGTTGGCGCTGCCAAAGCTGGGCATAGCGCCCACCTTGGGCGAGCAGCACCTCATGGCTGCCCTGTTCGATGATCTCGCCCTTCTCCAACACGACGATGCGGTCGGCCTCGGCGATGGTCGAGAGGCGGTGGGCGATGGTCAGCACCGTACGCCCTTGGCCCGCGCGGCGCAGCGCGTCTTGGATCTCATGCTCCGTCTCGCTGTCGAGCGCGCTTGTGGCCTCATCCAACAGCAGGATCGGCGGATCTTTCAGCAGGGTCCGCGCGATGCCCACGCGCTGTTTCTCGCCGCCCGACAGTTTCAGGCCCCGCTCGCCCACCGTGGTCTTATACCCCTGCGGCAGCGCCATGATGAAATCATGGATCTGTGCTGCGCGCGCGGCGTCCTCGACCTCCTCCTGCGTGGCACCATCGCGTCCATAGGCAATGTTGTAGCCGATGGTGTCGTTAAACAGCACCGTGTCCTGCGGCACGACGCCAATCGCCATATGCAGCGAATGCTGCGTCACATCGCGCACGTCCTGCCCGTCGATCTTCAGCGCCCCGCCCGCGACATCGTAGAAGCGGAACAGCAGCCGCCCGATGGTGGATTTGCCCGAGCCGGTCGAGCCGACGATCGCCACCGTCTCTCCCGGACGCGCTTCAAGCGAGATGCCTTTGAGGATTTCGCGGTCGGTGTCATAGGCGAAACGCACGTTCTCAAGCGTCACATGGCCGCCGGTGACCTTGAGGTCCGGCGCGTTTGGCTTGTCGTCAATCTCAGCCGGTTGTTCGAGCAGGCCGAACATCTGCCCCATGTCCACCAGCGCCTGACGGATCTCGCGGTAAACGGTGCCAAGGAAGTTCAGCGGTACGGTCAGCTGGATCATGTAGGAGTTCACCATGACGAAGTCGCCGACGCTCAGCTCGCCGCTTTGCACGCCCATCGCCGCCATGACCATGACCCCCACGAGCCCCGCGGTGATGATCAGAGCTTGGCCAAAGTTCAGGAAGGCCAGCGAATAGTTTGTCTTGATCGCCGCGTTCTCATAATCGGCCATCGCCAAATCATAGCGCGCGGCCTCACGCCCCTCGGCGCCGAAGTATTTCACCGTTTCATAGTTCAGCAGACTGTCGATCGCCTTTTGGTTGGCGTCGGTGTCGCTGTCGTTCATCTGCCGCCGCAGGCGCACGCGCCATTCGGTGACGGCAAAGGTGAACCAGACGTAGAGCGCAATGGTCACCGCCACGACCGCCAGATACCAGACGTCGAAGAGCACGGCGAGGATCACGCCCACGAGGATCAGCTCAAGGATCAGCGGCCCGATGGAGAAGAGCAGGAAGCGCAGCAAAAAGTCGACACCTTTGACCCCCCGCTCGATGATCCGGCTGAGGCCCCCGGTCTTGCGGGTGATGTGATAGCGCATCGAGAGTTTGTGGATGTGCTGAAAGGTCTCAAGCGCCAGCATCCGCAGGGCGCGCTGCCCGACGCGAGCAAACACCGCATCGCGGATCTGTTGAAAGCCCACCCCCATCAGCCGCGCCATGCCGTAAGCCACGGTCAGACCAATCGCGCCAAGCGCCAGCATCGGCGCCCCCTCGCCCGCCAGCGCATCCACCGCGTCGCGGTAGAAGAACGGCGTGGCGACGATGATCAGCTTCGACACCAGCAGCGCCAGCATGGCCAGAACCACCCGGCGTTTCACCCATGGCATATCCTTGGGCCAGAGGTAGGGCGCGACCTTGCGCAGCACCAGAAAGCCCGACTGCCGCTCGGCGGCGTCGATCATCTCGGCCTCTGTGGGGATGCGTTCGGGCTTGGGCGTCTTGCGGTCGCGCCGCCGCGCGGCGTTAGATTGTTCTGTATCGGCTGGCATGGAAATTCCTGAAGTGATTACAGGCTACATAGGCCCCATGGCCTTGGGTTGCCAGTACCGGGCGGCGCACAGCCGCTCTGCGCGCTGCGAATGCCGCCCCGGTTTGGGCATTTCAGTTCACTCCGACGCAGGCTCTTCGGGCAGATCGAAGACCTGTCCGGGGTAGATCAAATCAGGGTCGCGGATGTTGGCGCTGTTAGCCTCGAAGACCTTCACATAGAGCAGCGGATCGCCGTAGCGCGCGCGCGAGATCGCCCAGAGCGTATCGCCTTTTTGCACCGTCACCGCGCTGAGCGGGCCGGTCAGCCCTTCGGTAGCCGCGGCCAGCACCTCGGGAGATTCGCGTTTGAAGGGGGTCTCCACCCGGCTGGTCACATCGCCGCCGCGGGAAAGCTCATCCACGCGCAGGGTATAGACGCCCTCATCGACATTGGGCAGATCGCCCCGCCAGCGGCCCTCTTGATCGACGGGCAGGCTGATCACGGCGTTGTTGTTCAGATAGACGCGCACTTCGCGGGTGTCCGGCTGGGCACGGCCCGCCAGTTGCACATCGCCCTGATCGGAGTAACCGATGGTGTCGAGCGCCACATTGGTCATCACCTGCGGCGGCGCGGTGTCGAGCCGTTCGACCCCTTCGGCGGTGGATTTCAACACCGGAGCGGCCGCGGGCGGCTTCGCCGGTGCGGCGATGGTGTCGGGCTCCTCCGCAGGGGCGGGGGTCGTGGTCTCGGGCGCCGATGGGCTGCGGTCCGCGAGGTTCGGGGCCTCGGTCACGGCTGCGGGCGGTGTTTGCGCGAGGGTGGCGTCTCTCTCAGTAGTTCCCGTTTCTGCCAGTGGTGTAGCTTGAGATGGCGCCTCACCGTCAGCGTTTGGCGCGGCGGTCTCGCCCGCTTCGGTGCCGGTTTCCGACAACGGCGTCGCTTGAGAAGACGTGGCGCTGGTGTCTGCCCCCTGATCGGCGGGACCGTCTTGTTCCGACGGCGCGGCGTTCACGTCTTTAGCCGTACCCGTCCCCGCCATTGGTGTGGTTTGGGCCGGAGCAGTGCTGGTATCCTCGCTCTGTTCGGCGGCATCGTCTTGCTCTACCGTCGCAGCGCTCACGTCTTCAGCGCTGCCTGTTCCGGCCATCGGCGTGGCTTGGGACGGCGCGGTGTTGCTATCCGCGCTCTGCCCGGCGGCACCGTCTTGATCCAACGCCGCCGCGCTTTCGTCCTCCGCGGTGCCTGTTTCGGCCATCGGCATCGCTTGAGAGGGTTGCTCCGATGTTCTGCTCTCTACGTCAGCGGTCCCGGTATCGGAGAGCGGGGTGGCCTGAGCGGGGGCGGAGACGACCTCCTCTTCGGCGATAGCCGGGTCTTGCTCTGTCGATACGGTATCTTCGTCCGTGCCAGCCTCGTCTTGCGTCCACTCTCCTCGGTCCGCCTCGATGTCTTGCGCGTCCGCATTGTCGGTCGCAGCGCGCTCCGCCTCGGCTGTGGCCGTTCCGGCCAGAGGGGTCGCCTGCCCCGCCTGCGCAGCGGCTGGGTTTTGACCCGTCGCTGCCGCGCTCTCCTCTTCAGCGTCGTTCGTAGTTGCCGGGATCGGCTCTTCCATCGTGTTCTCAGAGGTTTCAGGCTCCGCCGCCTCGACCGGCTGTGTGGCCCCCTCCTCAAGCGATGCGACCGGGCTTTCCTCCGGCGCGATATTGGCCTCCGCCAACTGCACTGGCGCTGCGCGAGGGGTGAGAATAATCTCCTCTTCCGAAGCAAGCTCCACCGCGCCGTCCTGCCCCAAAAGCGTCAGCACATGGCCCTTGCCATCGGGCGGGATCATGGCAAGCGTCGCGAATTTCCCGGCCCCATCGGCGGTGGCGCGGGCCACCTCTTCGCCATCCTTCAACACGGCCACGGTGCTGCCGGGCGCCGCGCGGCCCGCGATCACCGTCATCCCGTCGCTTTCGCGGCGCACTTCGTCAAAGGCCGGGGCCTGCGGCGCCGCCTCGGGCTCGGTTGCCGCCTCACCCTCAGGGCCGACCGAGACACCTTTCACAGCATCCGGCACCAGCGTGGCATTCTCAGGGGTGGCATCGCGTTCGGGGAGCACGGCCACCGTCTCAGAGGCTGCCTCCTCCGGCGCGCCGCGCTTGCTGCCGATCCAAGCGCCAAGCGCCAGCACCGCCGCCGCAAAGGCGCCCGCCGCCATCGCCCCCATGCCGCCAAACCGGCCAAATCCCTTGAACATTCTCTACTTCCCCTGTGGTTGAGCCTTTTTAGCAAGCAGGCTAACAGGGGTCAAAAGCGCAGACGATCCGCGCCGAATTTTCCTAATCAACAGGACGCTTTACCATGCAACATTCTGTCTGTGTCTATTGCGGCTCCCGCCCCGGCGACGACGAAGCCTTCACCCGAGACGCCGAAACATTAGGCCGCGGTCTGGCCGAGGCCGGGTTGCGGCTGGTCTATGGCGCGGGCGATGTCGGGCTGATGGGCAGCGTCGCGCGTGCCGCCCAAACGGCGGGGGGCGACACCTTCGGCGTGATCCCCGCGCATCTCGTGGCATGGGAAGTCGGCAAGACCGATCTCACCCGCTATATCGTGACCGAGACGATGCACGAACGCAAAAAAGTGATGTTCATGAACTGTGATGCCGTGGCGGTACTGCCCGGCGGCGCGGGGTCATTGGACGAGCTTTTCGAGGTGCTGACATGGCGCCAGCTGGGCCTGCATGATAAACCCATTTTCCTTGTGAACACAAACGGTTACTGGGATCTCTTCATGTCGCTGATGAACCATGTCGTGACCCATGGGTTTGCCGATGCGACGCTGCTGGATTACGTCACCGTGGTGCCCGATGCCGATGCCGCCCTCAGCGCTCTGCGCCGTGCCTTGTCCTGACGAAAGGTGCTGACGGAATAGACCGCCAGCGCGCACCAGATCAGCACAAAGGCCTGCACATGCCAGCCCGTGAAGGGCTCGCGAAACAGGACCACGGCGCAAAAAAACTGTAAGGTCGGGTTGATATAGCTTAGCAATCCGGCCGTCGCCATCGACAATCGCCGCGCCGCGTAGCTGAACAGGATCAGCGGCGTTGCGGTGATCGGCCCGGCGAGTATCAGCAGCGCCGTATCGCGGAAGGAGGCCCCGAAGGCCCCCGCTCCATTGTCACCCGTTTGCCACAGCACGAGCACCGCAAGGGGCGACAACAGCAGCACCTCAGCGGTGACAGAGACGACCGGCCCCACCGCCAACCGCTTTTTCGCGAGCCCATAAAGCCCAAAAGACGCCGCCAGCGCCATGGCGAGCCAAGGCGCGGTCCCCAAGCCATAGGTAAGCAGCGAGACCGCGACCGTCACCAGCCCCACCGCGAAAAGCTGTACGGGGCTCAGTCGCTCCGCAAAAACCAGACGGCCCAACAGGACCGAGACCAGCGGGAAGATGTAATAGCCCAAGGCCGCCTCCGTCGCCTGCCCGCTCTGAACCGCCCAGATGAAGAGGTACCAGTTCGTCGCGATTACCAGCGCCGCGAAAGCGAGCAGCCCAAAAGCCCGCGGCCCGGCCATCGCGTCAAGGATCGCGCGCAAACGCCGCTGCACCGCCAGCACGATGACGAAGAACACCAGCGACCAGAGGGTGCGATGGGCCAGCACTTCGGCGGCGGGCACATGCGACAGCGATTTGTAGAAGATAGACGACAGCCCCCAGATACAGCAGGCCGCGATCATGGCGGCGAAACCCTTGGTGGTGTCGGTCATGGGAAATCCTTGGCGCGGTAGACTGCTTCCTTGTGAAGGCAATCAATTCCCGCGCCAAGGGAAAAGTCAGGCTTGAGCCAATTCCCCGGCCACGATCTTTTCGATCTCGTCGATGGGGTGGTTGGTCAGGGTCTTGGGGATTTCCCCCACCACCTTGCTCTGCACCTCTTTGTGGAGGTCATCGCGCAGGTCGCCCAGCACTGCCGGAGGGGCCACCAAAACGATCCGATCAAAGCGGCCCTTATGGGCCAGTTTGTAAAGGATGTCCGACAAGTCCTTGGCGAAGCGCTCTTTTTCCAGCTCATGCCAATCCGTGTCGTCAAAGGCAGAGCGGTGCCCGCTTGGACCATCGCTCATCCGACCGGGGCGGTTGGCGGCTTGCTCCCGCGCCGGTGGGTTCTCCTGCTCTTCCTTGCGCACGACTTGAAGATAGGGGTCTTCGCCATCGGTGTGGTTTTGCAGGAAAAGGGCCTTCTCGCCATCCGCGATCAGCACCCATGTGTCTTGGCTGAGTTTGGTCATGAAGGCTCTCCATGGTTGCGTTTGTCTTCGCCGGTGACGCGGGTCACGCCGTCTTCGCCCTTCTCGGCGCGGCGCATGGCGTCTTGGGTGCCAACGTCCTTCTGCAGATCACCCCCGGCGCGGCCACCTTGGTCTGGCGTCTCGGTATCGGAGAGGAATTTTTCCGTCTCCTTGCTACCGTCGTTGGATCGCTTCCGCTCGGCCATGTTGTCCTCCTTTTTTGACGTGAAGTCTCAAGAGAAAAACATCCGCGAAGGGTCTTGGGTTCCAACGAAAAAACCCCGCAGCAGGCTGCGGGGTTTTTGTCTTGTTCGGGCTGGCCGTAAGGCCGCGCCGTCATATCACATACGCGACGCGACGTTGTCCCTGTTCACCCAGCCTGCGGCGTAGCCGTGGGCGTCGGTGACTGGGAGAGCGCCACACGCATCAGGCGCGAGCGGCTCTCGCACGCGCCGCCGCTAGATCACAGGCGCGACGCGACGTTGTCCCAGTTTACAAGGTTGTCGAGGAAGTTCGACAGGTAGTCGGGGCGCGCGTTGCGGAAGTCGATGTAGTAGGAATGCTCCCACACGTCACAGCCGAGCAGCGCAGTCTGGTCGAAGCAGAGCGGGTTCACGCCGTTCTCGGTCTTGGTGACCTTCAGGCTGCCGTCCTTGTCTTTCACCAGCCATGCCCAACCGGAGCCGAACTGGCCTGCGCCCGCGGCCTTGAACTCATCCTTGAACTTGTCGACGGAGCCAAAGCTCTCGGTGATCGCCTTTTCCAGCTCACCGGGCATTTTGTTGTCTTCGGGGCTCATCATTTCCCAGAACTGGTTGTGGTTCCACAGCTGAGAGATGTTGTTGAAGATGCCGGACTGGGCCACGGCGTTCGGGTCGTAAGTGCCCTTGATGATCTCTTCGAGGGTCTTGCCCTCCCACTCGGTGCCCTCAATCGCCTTGTTGCCGTTCGTGACATAGGCGTTGTGGTGCTTGTCGTGGTGGTATTCCAGCGTTTCCTTGGACATGCCCTTGGATGCAAGCGCGTCGTGGGCATAGGGGAGATCGGGAAGTTCAAAAGCCATTTCTGGGCCTCCTCGTTTGGAAATTTCGCTGCGGCCACTTGATGGGGATCAAGCAGCAACGTCAAGGTCAACGTCTGCAAATCACATCCGTTCCGAGAGAAATAGTCAGTTTTTCTCCCGACTTACGCCGTTTGCAAATGGCCGACCGCGCTGCCGGGCTGGGCCGCGACGCAAAGCTGGTCGAACATATACCGCGCGACCGAGCGAAAGCAGATCGCCTCAAAGGCGCCATCGTCGCGCAGCCAAAAGGCGGCGGGCACCTGCCCCATCCGCGTGCGGCGGAACATGCCAGGGGTGAATTGATCCGGGGCAAGGTCGACGGGGGCGAGCTTGGCCAGCACCTCCCGCGCATGGGGGCCTTCGACACGAAACGCCGCCCGCGCGCCGGAGACATCTATGGCGGTGGTATGGGTATCCTCGAAGGCCGCATGCAGCCGCGCCAGCACCTCGGGCACCTGCGCGTGGGGGCAGAAGAGCAGCAATTCATCGGGCGACATCCAAGCTGCCCCGGCATCCCCGGCGAAGCGGCATTGCCCCCGCTCGGGGCGCTCCACCCCGGTGAGTTTCTTGGTCACCTTGCGCAGATAGGGCGCATCAAGATCGCCGCGGATCGTAATCATGCCCATGGGTGCCACTTCGGAAATCACAGCGATACCAGCGTCATAGCGGCCGTTCTTCAATGCGCTTACGGGTTCAGACATTCTGTTTCTCCCCCTTGGGATCATAAAACACCGGATCAACGATCCGCGCCTCATAGGTCTTGCCATCGGTGCCGGGGAAGGTCAGCACCTCGCCCATCCGGTCCGGTCCATGCAGGACCAAGCCCATGGCGATGCCCCGGTCCAGCGTTGGGGAGTGATAGGAGGAGGTCACCCGCCCCTGCATCACCTTCTGGCCGTTCTCATTCTCACCTTCGCCAAGCGCATAGGCCCCATCCGGCAGGGTGCTGCCATCCGTGGTCTCAAGCCCCACCAGTTTCCAGCGGGTCGGGTCCTGCATATGGCTGCGCTGTTGCGCGCGTTTGCCAAGGTAGTCGTCCTTCTTTTTCGAGATCGCCCAGTTCAGGCCAAGGTCTTGGGGGATCACCGTGCCGTCAGTCTCATCCCCGATCATGATGAAGCCCTTTTCAGCGCGCAGGATATGCAAACATTCCGTGCCATAGGGCATCACGCCCAAGTCATGCCCGGCGATCAGCAGCGCGTCCCAGAAGGCCTGCCCCTGCCCGGCCTCGACCGCGATCTCATAGCTCAACTCGCCCGAGAAAGAGATGCGGAAGACGCGGACCTTGAAACCGCCCAATTCGCCCTCGGTCCACTCCATGAAGCCAAGCGCTTCGCGGCTGAGGTCCATCCCGCCAAGTTTCTTCAGACATTTCGGCGCGTTGGGGCCGACGACAGCCACCTGCGCGTAATGTTCGGTGGCGTTGACCACATGCACTTTCCAATCCCACCACTCGGTCTGGAGCCATTCCTCCATATGGGCGTGGATGCTGTCGGCCCCGCCGGTGGTCGTGTGGCAGAGGAAGGTCTGCTCATCCAGCCGCGCCACGACGCCATCGTCGATGAGGAAACCATTCTCGTTGCACATCAGCCCGTAACGGCATTTGCCGGGTTTCAGCGTCGACATCATATTGGTGTACATCATATCGAGGAACCGCGCCGCATCCGGGCCACGCACGATCAGCTTGCCAAGGGTCGAGGCATCCAGCAGGCCGAGGTTCTGGCGCGTGTTCGTCACCTCACGCATCACCGCGTCATGGGTGCTTTCGCCGTCTCGCGCATAGGCATAGGGCCGCCGCCACTGGCCGACCGGTTCCCAGACCGCGCCATTGGCTTCGTGCCAGTCATGTAGCGGGGTGCGGCGGATCGGCTGGAAGGTATCGCCCCGCGCCGCCCCCGCAATCGCGCCCATCGAAATCGGGTGATAAGGCGGGCGGAAGGTGGTGGTGCCGACGCTGGGAATCTCTGCATCAAGCGCCCCAGCAAGCGTGGCCAGCCCGTTGATATTGCTAAGCTTCCCCTGATCCGTCGCCATGCCGAGCGTGGTATAGCGTTTGGCATGTTCGACCGAGACAAAGCCCTCCTGCGCCGCCAGCCGCACGTCCGAGACCTTCACGTCGTTCTGATAGTCCAGAAAGGTCTTCTCGCGCAGTTTGACGCTGGCGCCCTGCGGCATTTGCCAGACCGGCATCATCGGCGCTTCCTCGCGCCGGGCCGCCGTGGGCGCGGTGAGATCGCGTGGCAGTTTGAAGCCGAGCGACGTCGCCACCCCATCGGCAGCGGCATGGGCGTCATGCAGCACGTCGTCGAGGGCAAAGACCCCGGCCGCCGCCCCCGCTGGCGTCACGAAACCATGGCCGTCTGCCCCGGTGGGCGGATGGTCCTGATCTGGGCGGAAACAGGCTTTTGCATCGTCCCACGTCAGCTTGCCACCGCAGTGCGACCACAGATGCACCACCGGCGACCAGCCGCCCGACATGGCCACCGCATCGCAGGCGATCTCTTCCAACACGGCCCCTTCGCCCGCCTGCGAACAGACGGCCACACCGGTCACCCGCTTGCCCCCCTGAACCGAGGATACCGCATGGCCCATGACCACCCGAATGCCAAGCGCGCGGGCCTGTGCGACCAATTCGCTGTCCTGCGGCAGGACGCGGGCATCCAGCACGGCGGGCACATCAAGCCCCGCCTGTTTCAGCGCAATCGCCGTGAGATAGGCGTTGTCGTTATTCGTCACCACCACGGTGCGGTCACCGGGTGAAACTCCGTAATTCGCCACATAGTCGCGCATGGCCGAGGCCAGCATCACGCCCGGCACGTCATTGCCCGCAAAGCTCAGCGGCCGCTCGATCGCGCCGGTTGCGGTGATCACATGGGCCGCCCGCACGCGCCAAAGCCGATGGCGCGGACCTGCGCTCTCGGGGGCATGATCCCGCAGCCGTTCATAGCCCAGCACATAGCCGTGATCGAAAACCCCTGCCCCCATGGTCCGGTCGCGCAGGTCCACATTCTCCATGCCGCGCAAACGGTTGAGCGTTTGGGCGATCCAGTCCTCCACCGGCGCGTCGTCGACCGTGCCACCGTCAACCGGCGCCCGCCCGCCCCAATGGGCTGACTGCTCCATCACGATGACACGCGCACCGCTTAGGCCCGCGGCCAAGGCGGCCTGAAGCCCCGCGACACCGCCGCCGATGACCAGCACATCGCAGAAGGCGTGGAAGTGTTCATAGGTGTCGGCATCTGCCGCCTTGGGCGCTTTGCCCAGACCGGCGGAATGGCGGATGATCGGCTCATAGAGATGCTTCCACAGCGGACGCGGATGCATGAACATTTTGTAGTAGAAGCCCGCGGGCAGAAAGCGGCTGAGGTATTTGTTGATCGCGCCCACGTCGAACTCAAGGCTCGGCCAGTGGTTCTGGCTTTCCGCGGCCAACCCCTCGTAAAGCTCGGTCGTGGTGACGCGGGCATTGGGCTCGAAATGCCCCTCTTGGCCAAGACCGACCAGACCGTTGGGCTCTTCTGGGCCGGAGGTCACGATGCCGCGCGGGCGGTGGTATTTGAACGAACGCCCGACCAGCGCCTGATCATTGGCCAACAGCGCCGAGGCCAGCGTGTCCCCCTCATAGCCGCGCATCTGCTTGCCGTTGAAGGTAAAGCTCAGCGGTTTGCTTTTGTTCAGCAGGCGGCCGCCTGTGGCCAGTCTTGTGCTCATCGTGGAAAACCTTGGGGGCTGAGGATGGGGTGAATGCTGGGGCGAAACACGAGGTCGGGGGCTAGCTGGCGCGCTGCCACTGCCAATCGGGATGGCGTTTGCGGATCGCCTCAAGGATGTGATCGGGCGGGGCGAGGGTCTGCGCGGGATAGCTGCCAAAGACTTCGAGCGTGGCGGTATCGCGGGCCATGTGGAACCACTTGCCGCAGCCATAGACATGCCGCCAACGCTCAAGATGCACGCCCTTGGGGTTTTCGCGCATGAAGAGGTAGCGCTCGAAATCCTCTTCGGAGCCGCCGGGGCCGATGCGTTTCAAATGCGCCTCCCCGCCGCCGTGAAACTCCGTCTCTTCGGCGGTGACATGGCAGCAAGGACAGGTGAGGATCAGCATGGGCAAGCTCCTACGCGGGTAGAGAACGGCAAAACGCCGCCCCGGCGCGACTGCGCAGAGCGGCGTGAATCGTGAAAAGGCGACGCTGCGCGCGTGGCCGAGGGGGGTTTACTCGGTCGGGGTTGCGGCCTCATCGACGGCATCCGCCGTGCCTTCGGCCGCGCCCTCAATAGTCTCACCAGTGCTTTCGGCTGCACCTTCGATGTTGACGTTGACGTCATTCGCGCCATCAAGGTCACCGCCCGCGAAGAGGAAATAGGCCAGCAAAGCCACCACGACGACGACCGCGCCCACGATGAAGGCAAGGCCGCTGTTGCCGCCACGATCGGTCGTGGTCGTGGTTGTGGTGGTGTTGGTATGATCGACGTGATCCGTGCGGTTGTGATCCGGGGTTGCCATTGTTCAGCTCCGTTATATTCAATGTCTGAACGGGTAACCCCGGGCCGGGCACTGGCGTTCCCCCCCGTGCTGAGCAGCGGCGAATTGTGGCCGATCCACAACATCAATGCGCCACCCCGGCGGCCACGGATTCGTCGATAAAGCGGCCTTCGGCGAAACGCTCAAGCCCGAAGGCGTCGGTCAGGGGCGAATGCCCCTTGGCCATCAACTCCGCAAAGCCCCAGCCCGAGCCGGGGATCGCTTTGAAGCCGCCCGTGCCCCAGCCACCATTGATAAAGACCCCCTCGACCGGGGTTTTGCTGAGGATCGGAGAGCGGTCGCCCGTCACATCCACGATGCCACCCCATTGCCGCAGCATCTTGAGCCGCGAGATCATCGGGAAGGTCTCAACCAACGCGCGCACCGTCTCTTCAATATGGTGAAAGCTGCCGCGTTGGGTGTAGTTGTTATGCCCGTCCGTGCCGCCCCCGATGACCATCTCGCCCTTGTCGGACTGGCTCATATAGCCGTGCACCGTGTTGGCCATGACGACGACATCCATACAGGGCTTGACCGGCTCCGAGACCAGCGCCTGCAAGGCCACGCTTTCGATCGGCAGACGAAAGCCCGCCATATTCGCCAGCTGGCCCGAATGCCCGGCCACGACGATCCCCAGCTTGTCGCAGTCGATATCGCCGCGTGTGGTGCTGACGCCGGTCACCTTGCCGCCCGTCTGGCGCACGCCGGTGACCTCGCATTTCTGGATGATGTCCATGCCCATATCCGAGCAGGCCCGCGCATAGCCCCAAGCCACCGCATCATGCCGCGCGGTGCCGCCGCGCGCCTGCCAAAGCCCGCCCAGCACCGGGTAGCGCGGCCCGTCGATGTTGATGATCGGCACCAGTTGTTTGACCCGGTCCGGCCCGATGAATTCGGTCTGTACGCCTTGGAGAGCATTGGCATGGGCCGTGCGTTTGTAGCCGCGCACCTCATGTTCGGTCTGCGCCAGCATGATGACACCACGGGGGCTGAACATGACGTTGTAGTTCAGGTCTTGGCTCATCGTCTCATACAGACTGCGCGCCTTTTCGTAGATCGCAGCCGAGGGGTCTTGCAGGTAGTTCGAGCGGATGATCGTCGTGTTGCGCCCGGTGTTGCCGCCGCCAAGCCAACCCTTTTCCAGCACCGCGACATTGGTGATGCCGAAGTTCTTGCCCAGATAATAGGCCGTCGCCAGCCCATGCCCGCCCGCGCCCACGATGATCACGTCATAGCGCTTTTTCGGCTGCGCATCCCGCCATGCGCGGGTCCAGCCCGTATGATGGCGCATCGCCTCTCGGGCCACTGCGAAAACGGAGTATTTCTTCATCACGTCACTTCCCGGCAAGGATTCGGGCCGCGCGGGCGGCTGTGCTCAGTTCTGAGCCTAGGAGCAGATAAGCGAAATGACCACCACGGCATTTGGACGCGGTTTTGCGACATGCAGCGCGATTGGTGAAAAATGCCGCAGGGCAGGCGGCATTTGCGGTCTTTTGTCGGCGGCGGTCAAAGGTTAGGTAGAAGCCATGATATTCTGGTTTCTCTCTGGCGCGATGGCGCTTGTCGTGGGCGGTCTTTTGGCGCGGGCCGCTTGGCGCGGCGCGGATACGCCCCTGCCCGCTCAGGCGGACTATGATCTGAAGGTCTACCGCGACCAGTTGGATGAGGTTGAGCGCGACGTGGCACGCGGGGTTGTCCCCGAGGCCGACGCCGCCCGCATCCGGACCGAGATTTCGCGCCGGATCCTCGCGGCCGATGCCGCCCGCGATGGTGGCCCGCACACCGCCGCGCGCCCCGCGCCCTTGGTGCTGATCGCCGGGGTCGTGGCTTTGGGCGCCGGGTCTTTGGCGCTTTATTGGCATCTGGGGCAGCCCGGCTATGGCGATCTGGCCCTCGCTGACCGCATCGCCTTTGCCGAGGATATGCGCCGCAACCGGCCCAGCCAGCAAAGCGCGGTGGAGAGCCTGCCCCCCAGCCCTGCCACCGAAGGGCTGAGCGCCGATTACCTCGCCTTGATGCAACAGCTGCGCGCCACGGTCAAAGACCGGCCCGAAGACCTGCAAGGGCAAACCCTTCTGGCGCAGAACGAAGCCCGGATCGGAAATTTCCCCGCCGCCGCCGAGGCGCAGGCCAATGTGCTGCGCCTCAAAGGCGCCGACCGCACCGCCAAGGATATCGCGGATTATGCCGAACTCTTGGTGCTGGCAGCGGGCGGCTATGTCTCGCCCGAGGCGGAAACCGCCCTGCGCGAGGTGTTGAACCGCGATGAGCAGGATGGCCGGGCGCGCTATTACCTCGGCCTAATGATGGTGCAGACCGGACGGCCCGATGTGGGCTTTCGCATATGGGATGCGCTGCTGCGGCGCGGGCCTGTCGATGCCCCCTGGATCGAGCCGATCCGCGCGCAGATCGCTCAGGTCGCCGCACTTGCCGGGGTGAATTACGAGATGCCGCAGATTGGCACTGGCGCCCCCGCGCGCGGCCCTTCGGCCGAAGACATCGAAGCCGCCTCGGAGATGAGCGCGGATGACCGGATGGAGATGATCGGCGGCATGGTCGCGGGGCTGTCGGACCGTCTGGCCAGCGAAGGCGGCCCACCGCAGGACTGGGCGCGGCTGATCACGTCGCTGGGGGTCTTGGGCGATACCGATCAGGCCCGGGCGGTCTATGATAACGCGCTTGAGGTCTTCTCGGGCGACAATGCGGCGCTGGACATGATCCGCAGCGCCGGGGAACGCGCAGGGGTGGCAGGATGATTTACGACGAAACCGCAGATTTCATCGCCGCCCTGCCCCCGATGCAGGCGCTGATCGGGCTGGACTTGGGTGAGAAAACCATCGGCGTGGCCGTGAGCGATAGTTTCCAATCCGTCGCCACCCCGCTGGAAACCGTGCGGCGCAAGAAGTTCGGCGTCGATGCCGCACGGCTGACCGAGATCATCGCGGAACGCCGCATCGGCGGGCTGGTTCTGGGGCTGCCGCGCAATATGGATGGCACCGAGGGGCCGCGCTGCCAGTCGACCCGCGCCTTCGCGCGCAACTTCGACCGGCTCAGCCCGCTGCCGATCACCTATTGGGACGAGCGCCTGTCGACCGTGGCCGCCGAACGCGCGCTTCTTGAGGCCGACACCACCCGCAAACGCCGGGCAGAGGTCATCGACCATGTGGCGGCGGGCTATATCCTTCAGGGGCTTCTGGACCGTTTGCAGGTGATGCGCCGTGACTAAGAAGGTCTGGCAACGTGATGAGGTCGAAAGCCCCTGCATCAACATCTGCGTGGTGCATCCCGAAAGCCGTCTTTGCACCGGCTGTCTGCGGTCGATCGACGAGATTGGCCGCTGGTCCGCGATGAGCGCCGAGGAACGCCTCGCCATCATGGCGGAACTGCCCTCACGCGAAAGCGCCCATGCGAAACGGCGCGGGGGCCGCGCGGCGCGGCTGGCCCGGCGGCGCGACTAAGGCGGGCTCAGGCGCCGCGGCGCTGGACGATCTGGTTCAGGAAAATAAGAGCCGCTTCGCCATTGGTCGCGTCCTGATGCCCCATCGGGGCCGCGTTGTAGTTGGCGGCAGGCGCAGAGGCACGGGCGAAGGTCAGGCAGGTCTCACGGGTGAACATCCCATCGAAACGAAACGCCCGACGACCCCGGCGCGCAGGTCTCCAATAGGCGAGGTCGCTGCCCTGCCCTTTGAGGATGATCGCTTTGGTCCCGCTTCGGCGCATCTCGTCACGTCCCTTGGTTCGGATGATTCCGCGTTTATTATGCCATTTAGCCCGCAATTTGTGTCGAGATTGCGGCAATTAAGTGAACATTGTCCGAAATTGGGCAGAAAGAGCCGCATTTCGGCAGGAGTAAGGTCAAAACCGGGTCGCCTCAGCCCCAAAGCGCTTTTCTGAGCATGTTCAGCGCCACCAGTACGAGGAAGACGGCAAAGACCCGCCGCAGCGGTTTGGGGCCCATCGCATGGGCCAGCCGCACGCCCCAAGGCGCGGTGATCAGCGTCATCACCACGACGATCCCAAAGGCTGCGAGGTTGACCGCGCCGAGCGTCAGCGGCGGGCGGTTCTGGCCGATGTCGACAAACAGAAAGGCAATCACCGAAGGCACGGCGATCAAGAGGCCAAAGCCCGCCGCCGTGGCCACGGCCTTGTGAATGGGCCGCCCGTGCAATGTCATCAGCGGCACGCCAAAGCTGCCGCCACCGATCCCCATGAGCACCGACAAAAAGCCCACCATCGGCGACAGGAGCGCGCGTTTAAGGCCGCGGGGCATGGTCTCCCCCAAGCGCCACTCGCTGCGCCCGAAGCCAAGGTAGAGACCCACGCAAAGCGCCAACCCGCCAAAGATCACCTGTAGCGTCTGGGTCCGCAGTTGCGACACCAGCAGCACGCCCAGAATGGCCCCCAGCATAATCCCCGGTGCCCAAGTGCGCAAAATCTCCCAATCCACCGCGCCCTTCTTGTTGTGCGCATGAACCGAACGGGCCGAAGTGACGATGATCGTCGCCAGAGAGGTCGCAAGGCAAATCTGCATCAACTGCGGCCCGCCGTAGCCCAGCGATTGCAGCACATAAAAGAACGCCGGGACCAAGACGATACCCCCGCCGACGCCCAAAAGCCCTGCCAAAATCCCGGCAAAACCGCCGATCAGGGCGAGCAGCACCAGCATCGGCAATAGATCGTTCAATTCTGGCATGGGCCCCTCCCCGGCTGTCTTTGGCTCTATCAAGCCGTTTCGCGCGGGGGGTTCAAGGCGATAACGGCGGGCTTGCACTTTGCCCGGGGGCAGTTAGGTTGCGCGCGATTGTGGGCCCCAAGCGCACCGACCGTTTGCCGCCTGCCCCATATGGCCCCGGCCATTCCATCCGAAAGGACATCTCGTGCTACGTTCAGCGCTCATTCTCGGGTTGCTGGGGCTGGTCGGCCCCTTCGCCATTGATATGTATCTGCCCGCCATGCCTGCCATCGCCGCCAGCTATGGCGCCTCTGAGACGGCGGTTCAGGCGACGATCACCGCCTATTTCATCGCCTTTGGGCTGGGGCAGCTTTTCTACGGCCCTTGGGCCGATCAGGCGGGGCGCAAACTGCCGATCATGGTCGGGCTCGCGCTGTTTCTGGTCGCCTCTTTCGGGGCGGCCTTCGCCCCGTCGATGGCGGCGCTGACCGGTTGGCGCGCCCTGCAAGGGCTGGGCGGCGCGGTGCTGATGGTGGTGCCCCGCGCGATCATCCGCGATCAATATACCGGGACGCAGGCGACGCGCTTGATGGCGATGTTGATGCTGGTGATCTCGATCTCGCCCATGCTGGCCCCGCTGGCGGGCAGCGCGGTTCTGGCCTTGGCCGATTGGCGCGCAATATTCATCGCCCTTGGCGTTCTGGCGGTTGCCGCGCTGGCCCTCACCGCCACCGCCCAGCCCGAGACCTTGCCCGCAGAGCGCCGCGTTCGGATCAACCCGCGCAGCCTCTGGCGCGGGGCGAAAGTGCTACTGAGCGATCCGATCTTCATGGGGCTGACCTTTATCGGCGGCTTCGCCATGGGGTCTTTCTTTGTCTTCATCGCCTTCGCGCCCTTCGTCTATACCGGGCAATACGGGCTGGCGCCGACGGGGTTCTCGCTGGCCTTCGCAGCCAATGCGATTGGCTTCTTCTCGGCCTCGCAATTGGCGGGTTGGCTCGGTGAACGCTGGGGCATGCGCAGCCTCGTCCGGCGTGGGGTCGCGGGCTTCGTGCTCTTTTCCGCCGCGATCTTTGTCACCGCGTTGGTTACCGAGCCGGGGCTCTATCTGGTGATGGCGGGTCTGTTCTGCGCCAATGCTTGCCTTGGCGTGGTGGTGCCGACGGTGATGGTCGTGGCACTGGATGACCATGGCGATATCGCGGGGCTGGCCTCGTCCTTGGGCGGCACCTTGCAGATGGTGGCCGGGGGCCTTTCCATCGCGCTGGCCGGGCCGTTTTTCGACGGCAGCGTCACGCCCATGCTGGGGGCCATCGCGGCCTGCGGTTTGGTGGCGGCCCTGCTCACACTGGCGCTGCTGCGGCCCCGCCCTGTGGCTGAACCCAGCGTCTGACCCTACCCCGCCGCGGCCATGTCCTGTGCCGCGGCGACCTCGGCTAAGGCCGTTTCGACCAGTTCTGGACCCGCGCCGGGCTTATGCGCCCCTTCGGAGAGGATACGCCGCCACTGCCGCGCACCGGGCCGCCCGGCGAAAAGCCCCAGCATATGACGGGTGATCTGCCCCAGCCGCCCGCCGCTTGCCAAATGGGCCTCGATATAGGGCAACATCCCCTGCACCGCCGCCTCCGCACTGCTGTCACTGCCCTGCCCATAGATGCGCCGATCTGCCGTGGCGAGGATATCCGCAGGCGCGTGATAGGCGCTGCGCCCCACCATGACGCCATCGAGCCCCGCATCGAGAAAGGCTTCGGCCTGATCAAGCGAGGTGATCCCGCCATTGACCGAGATATGCAGGTTCGGGAACAGCCCTTTCATTCGATGGACGAGGTCATAATCCAGTGGCGGAATATCGCGGTTTTCCTTGGGGCTTAGCCCCTGCAACCACGCCTTGCGCGCATGGATGGTCACCCGGGTGCAGCCCGCCGCCACGATCCGGGACAGGAACTCGGGGAGGATCTCTTCGGGGTTCTGATCGTCCACCCCGATGCGGCATTTCACCGTCACCTCGACATCGCAAGCCGCGCGCATCGCGTCGACGCAATCGGCCACCAGCCCCGGCTGCTGCATCAAGACGGCCCCGAATGCGCCCGATTGCACCCTGTCAGAGGGGCAGCCGCAATTAAGGTTGATCTCATCATAGCCCGCCGCGGCCCCCAACCGCGCCGCCTGCGCCAGCTCCTGCGGGTCCGACCCGCCCAATTGCAATGCAACGGGATGTTCTGCAGGGTCGTGATCCAGCAGATGCAACGCGCCACCGCGCACCAAGGCGGGGGCGGTCACCATCTCGGTGTAAAGCAGGGTCTCGCGGCTGAGCAGACGGTGGAGGTAGCGGCAGTGGCGGTCGGTCCAATCCATCATGGGTGCAACGCTCAGCCGTGCTGCTCTTTCAACATTATTTTTCAATAGCTTAACCTCATCTCCGAATGAGCTTGATGTAGCACGCTTGGCGTGGATTTCCGGGGGTTTCCCCCGGTTTTCCGGGGTTTTCGATTCAGGATTGCTACCGTGTAGCACATCTGAACTGCCAGAACACCGCCACTTACTCCGCCCGTGTTCACCCCGCGCGCCGCCTCCCTTGCTTCTCTGTCTGAACCAGGGAAGTCGGGAATCAAACCAAGGAGAATTTTTTCGCGGACGCGCCGACTTGCATTGTAGCGTTGTTAAAATTATCAATTTCGCGCAAAGCAAAAACAGATTTTTAATTACTACTTTCAGACCATTAGGCTCCGCCTATGTGTGGATCGGGCCTTACCGCGGCAGCGTTTCAGAACGTATAATTCGGAGCGTATTCTCCATGAGCAAGCTTACTCGAACCGCCCATGTCGAGCTTGGGTCGCGCGTAAAAGAGGCCCTCAAGGATGTCGGGCTCGGGGTGGCATTTATCGGCTTCGCGCTCTTGGGGGCTTTTCAGGTCCGCCGCAAGGTTCAAAAGACACATTCCCAATCGCTCTAACTTCTCAAAAGGATATTCCCATGAAACGGGCACTTCTGACGGCTTTGGCCATGATGACCTCTTCTGCCGCAATGGCCGGCTCTTACTGCGAACTGGACGGGTCGGAGATGTTCAGCTGCACCTTTAACGGTGGCGCAAAGGCCGTTGAGGTTTGCGATGCCTTCTGGATGGACGGCGATATGGCCTCTTATGGCTTTTTCCAAACCAGCGGTGAACTCGAGAAGGAAATCATCGTCGACAAGGCCTCCCTGCTTTACAACGAGGGCACGGGCATGGGCACGATGATGAGCGAGTCGGTCACCTTCCAAACCGAAGACGGCTATGGCTACGAGGTATACTGGTGGGCCGAACGGGGCGACGCCGAGGTCGGCGGTGGCCTCACCGTTTATCAGGACGGCAACGAGATTGCCGACCTGTCCTGCGATGCGGGGTCTGTTCAGCAAAGCCTTGGTGAGTTCATCATGATGATCGACAATGCGCAGGTCTCCCCATGAGACCTTGGGCTGCGGCCCTGATCGCGGCGAGCCTCGGCTCTGCCGCACAGGCGCAGGGGGTGTGTTCGGGCGAGGTGGTGTTTCAATGCGCCACCAACGCGCCCGAGGCGGAGCGGGAGCAGATTACTGTTTGTCAGTCTGATGCGCGGTTTGAAATGGTGCGGCACCACTTGGCCTCCGGTGAGCTGCGCTATGACGTTCCTCTGACCGCCGATGGGGCGCTGACCCACTACACTTTTGGCTGGCTCGACGAGGAAACGCTCAAGGTCGAACTGGGCTTTTGGGACGAACCCTACGCCATGCCGCGCATTCTTCATATGGCGGTGCCGTGGAACGAAGAGGAAGACGAACAGCGGCTTGATCTTCCTGCCGAAGCCTGGTTGCAAACCGCTGATTGGCAGATGCCGATTGAACAGGAACTGTGCCTGCCGCAAACCGTCTACGCCGACCTCGCCACGATGGAGCTCGGGTTTGTGGATCGCGGGCCTGTGGGCTTGTTTTTCTCGGGTGATGAAATCGTGCCGACCCCAGAGACAGTCGGTCGCGTGCAGACCGATACAACGGTACCTGTCTACCAGTGGAGCAGCCCCAATGCCGCAACACCCGTGTGGTGGCAGCTATATAACGGTGACGAAGTTGAGGTGCTGGCCGTGCATGGCGCTTTTCGCGCGGTGGCGATCCCGATCGCCGTTAGCGAATGCGTAATCCGTCCTGAAGACATGGGGCATCCCTACAACGGCCCCTGTGCCACGGGCTGGGTGGATCAGCAGTACCTACAGATGCTTCAGTAACGGATCGCCGAAGCTTAAATCTACGACACAGACATAACACATGGCACTTTCAATTTTGAGCGCAGTGGGGGGAAGATGCGGAAAACTATGACAATTGCAGCTGTGCTGGCTGCGAGCCAAGCCGCTGCGTTTTGCGACGAAGGCATTCTGGAAACCGATGTGCTTTGTGTGACCGAAGATGCAGAAGAAATTAAACTCTGCCGCACGGTCCACCCGATGACCGAGATGGAGATTTTGACTCTTAACGTTGATCCGGCGATCTCTAAGGGACCACACAGCGAGGTGGCACGGGATATTCCCTTTGCGATGACACTCGGGACAGGTGGCTACCCTTGGGACAGTTATGGTCTGACTTTCTTCGACGAGAGCGGACACGCCGTGCTCAACCTGCGCCGTGCGATTGATGCCGTGGATAACAGTCACGTTGAAATCTCGCTCGACCTGTTCGGACGCGGGTCCGAACCGCAGCGCACTTTAACCTGTATGGTGCCCGCCCTGCGCGCTGAAATTGACGCTCTGCTGACGACACGCGGCGTTGCGCCAAATGGCGCGCGCACCGGCCCTTCCGCAGACAGCCGCCCCTTCTACATCCCGCGCCAACGACTGCCTGGAGATACGCCTTATGGCGGCTATGCTTGCCGCGAAGTCGGTCTGGTCGAAAGTAAGGAAGGCTCTGACGCGGGTCAAATTGCGCTTTACACCGCCGCCTTTGAGGACGCCGCGATCATGGGGTATCTCAGCCCCTACGACGCCACGGGAGCCTTCGAATGCTGGAATGAAAACGGTTTCAGCGGCATCGTCTGGCCCGATAGGGACAAGCGCGGCGATGACCTTCCGTGGTCCATGCTCGATTTCGACGCACGTCTTGTCGCCTGCGGCCTGAACGAGGCTAGCTGGCCACCGAATGTTGCCTATGACGGAAAATGCTCCAGTGCATGGGTGACGTCCGGTTCGGTTGCTGGTTTTGGCGGCTGACGCAGCTTCAACTTTATGGTTCCACCTGCCGATCATGCACTTTGGCACCGCATTGCGCACCTGCAGCGAAAGTCGGCAAACCGCCCTTGGTGTAGATTAGGAGCCGCCGTTCGCTGCGAAACGAAGGGTCTTTTTGAATTGAAGATTGCTTGCCCCTTCCAAGTTGTCGAAAGGCTTTTCGATCTCAATAATGCAGTGATGGCCATTAGGAATAGTTAGACCGATCCGAGATAATAACCGATGGCCTCTGCCAGTTCAGTTTCCTCGTATCTGAAATGAGATCGCACGACCTCCTCCAACTTTCTGAAGGCGGTGGCGGCATGAAGGAAATTCGCATCGTTCGGATCTTCCGTCAATACGTCCGCCGCGCGGTCGAGGCGGAGGATCAACTCATGCACCACCGCGTGCTCCGCCTTCAATTTGGCGACGACCTCACGGAACTTGCCTTTACCCGCCGCCTCGATCCGAGGGAACATGTCGGTGCTCTCGATGTCGTGGTGGAACTTCAGAATTTGGCATTCGCGTCCGCAAAGCGAACCGAAGGCGCGGAAATTCTCTGCCATATCGAGCGAAAGCACGATCCGCTTGAGGTCATCGGGCGGGCTGTCCCCCGCTTCGATCCGCGCCAGAACCGCTCCGATTTGGGCCATCTCCATCAGATAGTGCCGATGAATGGCCGCCAGCTGTCGCCCCTGAGCACGGTGCCTATCCGTCGCCTCCGGCACCGGCGGCGCTGTCGGGCGGGCAGCCTCGTCGAGGCTGAGTTGATCCAGTGGCTGATTAGAAAATTCGGTCATGATAGACATGCAAGTCCTTGTTCGTGAACGTCGACCGCCGGTGCAGGAGGCAACGTCATGGGTAGAAGACGCCTCCCTGCGCCCGTTTGATCTTGGGCTTGCCCTCCGGCGCCGGGATGAAATCGGCCTCGTCCCCCGGCACCGTCGAGAACTTACCCTGCCGCCATTCCTCGCGCGCCTCTTCGATGCGCTCGCGGCGCGAGGAGACGAAATTCCACCAGATGTAGCGCGGCCCCTCCATCGGCGCGCCGCCGAAGAGCATGAAGCGCGCATGGGCGCCGGTGCCGTCATCGACGCCCGTTACGGTGACCTCGTCCCCGGGGCGGAGGACCAGTAGCTGCCCCGGCGCGAAGGTATCCCCAGCCACGTCGATCCCGCCGTGGATGGTATAGAGGGCGCGTTCCTCGGTATTCGCCACGATCGGTGCCTTCGCCCCCGGCGCAAGGGTCACGTCGACGTAAAGCGTGTCCGAGGCCGTCTTGAGCGGTGAGGCGACGCCGAAGGCTGATCCGGCGATCAGCCGGGCGGTCAGTCCCTCGACCTCAACCGTGGGCAGGTCGGTCTTGCCGTAGTGCAGGAAGGCGGGGTCGCTTTCCTCCTCCGCCTCGGGCAGCGCCATCCATGTTTGCAGGCCGAACAAGCGCTGGCCGGTCTTGCGGCGCTCGGGCGCGGTGCGCTCGGAATGGACTATTCCCCTGCCCGCCTTCATCCAGTTTACCGCGCCGGGTTCGATCGCCAGATCGGTGCCGAGGCTGTCGCGGTGATGGACCTGTCCCTCAAAGAGATAGGTCAGCGTAGCGAGGTTGATATGCGGATGCGGGCGCACGTCGATGCCCTGATCGGTCAGGAATTCCGCCGGCCCCATCTGGTCGAAGAAGATGAACGGGCCGACCATCTGGCGCTTGTCCGAAGGCAGCGCGCGGCGGACTTCCATTTCGCCGATATCGACGGCGCGCGGGACGATCAACGTCTCCACCGCATCGACGCTCTTCGCGTCCCCGGGGATTGGGTCGGGACAGGGGCTCCAGCTCATGACGTGTCTCCTTTCAGCTTTTTCGTTGCAGGACGTCCTGCCATTCGGGGTGACGGTCGATCTGTGCCTTGGCGAAGAGGCAAAGCGGCACGATCTTGCGGTCCTCGGCGCGGGCGTCCTCTACGCCGCGGCGTACCATCGCTTCGCCGACGCCGCGGCCCCGCAGGGCCTCCGGCACGCCGGTATGGTCGATGATGATCGCGCGGGCGCCGAGGCGGGAGTAGGTCATCTCGGCCTCGTAGCCGTCGACCACCGCCAGGTAGCGGCCCTTGCTGTCGCCCTCTTCGCGGGTAATCTCGATCTCGCTGTCCATGGGTGCTCTCCTTACATTTCGGTGTTCAGCTGCCTGCGCAGCCAGTCGGCCTCTTCGGCGACGATACCATGTCCGGCGCCGGGCAGGATCAGCGTCTCGACCTTGGCCCCCATGTTCTGCAGCACATCGGCGCTCTTCTGCACCCGCGCCAGCGGAATATGCGGATCGCGTTCGTGACAACCGAGCAGCACCGGCACATCGGCCAGCCGGCCCGCATAGTCGAAGGTCTTGGCCGGACGGTCGTAGAGGTCGGCCCGCGGAACGCCGCCCGCCTCGCCCGTGCCGACCAGCCCCCCGGAGAGCGCGGCCACAGCGCGGAACGGACAGGCCAGCCGCGCCGCCGCCTCCAACGCCAGACAAGCCCCCTGCGAAAAGCCGATCAGCGCCACGCGTGTTGGATCGAAACCCTGCTCAGACAGGTCATCCAGCAGCGAGGAGATGACGCTCAGCCCGCTGCCGAGCCCCGGCTCATTGGCCGTGAGCGGCGCCAGGAAACTGTCCGGCCACCAAGACTGCCCGGCCGCCTGCGGGGCCAGCACGGCGAGATCCTGCAGGGCAAAGTGTTTGGCCAGACCGAACATATCCTCCGGCGCGCCGCCGCGGCCGTGGATCATCACCAGAGCCAGCCGTGCGCGTTCCACCGGAGCACCAGCGCTGACCAGCCTTTGTCCCGCGTGCGGACCGGTGCCGCGCGTCACCGCCCCGAGGCCGCTCACGACGGGACCCGGATCTGCGGCAGCACCTGCTCGATCTGAGCGCGGTGAGGCTCAAATTTCTCGGGCAGTTTCAGCGCCTCGCCCAGGTGGGCTGGGTCTTCGTCAACGGCGAATCCCGGTGGATCAGTGGCGATCTCGAAGAGCACCCCGCCGGGTGTGCGGAAGTAGATCGCGTCGAAATACTGCCGGTCGATGACCGGGGTGACCTGCTGGCCGGCGGCAGAGAGCCGCGCCCGCCATGCCAGCTGCTCTTCCTCGTTGCGCGCACGGAAGGCGACATGGTGGATAGTGCCTGCGCCTGAGCGCCCGATTGAACGAACGTCCGAGGTCATTAGGTCCACGGCCGAACCACGCTCGGGTTCGGTCGAGCGGTAGCGAATACGGGTCTCCGTCCCGCCGGTGCCGCCCGTGGCGGCGGCCTCCTCGCCCTCGCGCACGTAGCCCATTGCCTCAAGCACAGCGGCGGTGGCCGCGACCTCTTCAAGCCAAAGGGTCACGCTGTGAAACCCCTCGTCCCGCGCGCCGCCTTCGATCACCTCGACCCGCAGCCCGTCGGGGTCACGCAGCGCGATGGCGCGTTCGCCGAAGCGATCGAAAGGTCCTTCGAAGTCGATGGTGGCCTCCGCCAGTTCCCCCATGCGCCGGTCCAAGTCGGGGATCGCATAGGCCACCGCCGACGTCATGCCGGGCCCCGCGCGCCCCGGGCCTGCATCTACGAATGGAAAGAATGTCATGATCGACCCGGGCGCCGCGTCCTTATCCCCGTAGTAAAGGTGATAGGTGCCGGGATCGTCGAAGTTCACGGTGCGTTTGACCAGCCGCTGCCCGAGGGTGCGCACCCAGAAGTCAAGGTTGTCCTGCGGCGGGCCGGAGATAGCGGTGACGTGGTGCAGGCCGGGGATGGCTCGGGAAGTGCCTTGGGACATGGTGCTCTCCTTTCGATGCCAGCGGCGCGAAGCGCTTCCGGCTTATTGTGTCGGTCGGTTGGGAACTTATGTAAGGCGAGAGTTACCAAGTGAAAGTCGTTACCAAATGGAAACCACCCAGAAAAAGGCACCCGGCCCCGGGGACCGGGACGCAGTTGATATCCCCTGCGCGGCGGACACGCTGCTGCGCAAGCTCTGGGGACAATGGAAAACCCATGTGATCTACGTGTTAGGCGATCAGCGTGCCTGCCGCTTCGGTGTGTTGCGACGCCAGATCACCGGCATCTCTCCCAAGGTGCTGACCACCCGCCTGCGGGAGTTGGAAGCCGATGGGCTGGTTTGGCGCGAACAGGAGAATACCATTCCGCCCAAGGTGACCTATGGGCTGACTGAAACAGGCCTTGCCGTGCATGCAGTGCTGAAGAGTCTTGAAAGGATTAAAGTCTAAGTGCGTAAAAAAACCGGAGTAAATCGGGTCAATCAATCTATCAAAACCCTTAGCAACGGGAATCGCAGCAACTTTTGAGTTGGCACTTATTGGTGCTTTCGGCCCAAACCGGCCCTTGCCGATGTAGTCAAGCGATGTGTTGCAGCTTCACCAGACCGGCCATTCGTCTATGGTGCAGCACTTTCTGATGGTCGGGGGCGGGCGTGATCGAACGAGCCCATCGGACATCCGCATAGCGTCGAGCTTGGCCGATCCCGACCCGCGCCGTAGACTGCCGCGCATGGGATATGTGACGTCGCTCTTTGCTCGCAAGATTGTCGCCGCGGCAGGCGATGGCATCGACGCCAGCGAGATGCTGTCCTCGGTCGGGATTGACCCGGAGAGCCCCTGGGACACCGAGCAGATGATCCCGGCCGAACGCTACTACGACATGCTTGAGCGCATGGCCGCGCAGATCGATGTCACCGATCTGCCCATGCGCGCCAGCGCGTCCATGCGGCTCGACGAATACGGCGCGCTGTGGCTCGCCTTCAAGGCGGCGACAACACTCGGCGCATCCTACGCGCGGATCGAGCGCTATGCCCGGCTCTGGACCAGCGTAGTCGAGTATGAACTGCGCCAGGCGCAGGGCGGCACGCTCTTCATCCTGCACCGGGCGGGCGACAGACGCCTTGGGATGCGGCTGTCGAACGAAGCAACTCTTGCGAGCGCCGTGTCGATCGCCCGGCAGGTCAGCCCGGAGCCGGTCTTGGCCAAGATAGTGCTGGTGCGACATGGCGCGCCGCACTCCGTCGCCGCGCACGAGAATCGGTTCGGCTGCCCGGTCCGGTTCGGCGCGGAACTCGACGCGATCCTCTACGCAAACGAAACGCTGGATCGGTCGAACGTCCTCGGTGACGAGGGGATCTCGCGCTATCCCATTTCGCATCTCGATGTGAAGCTATCCCGGATTTCGAACGCGCCCGATCTGGTGAGCCGCTCGAAAGATGCCATCGCCCAGGCGCTGAGCGAGGGCACACCGAAGATAGCCGAGATCGCGCGGGGTCTTGGCTTTTCCGCGCGCTCCTTCCAGCGCCGCCTCTCCGAGCACGGGATGAGCTACCACGCCCTGACCGAGGAGACGCGCCGCGATCCGGCCGAAGGGCTCCTACGGGACGAGCGCCATTCGCTGGCAGAGATCGCCTTTCTGACGGGCTTTTCCGAGCAGAGCGCCTTCACCCGCGCCTTCAAGCGCTGGATGGGGACGACGCCGGCGAGCTACCGCAAGGATCGCCTTCTACCCTGAGCCGCTCTTGGCGCTGCTGCTCTTCGGGCTGACGGCGCTGCCCCAGGCCCAGCCCGTATGACGAGAAGTGAAAGACAACATGGCCGATCCACCGACCCTGCGCCTGCTCTGCGGCTGGATCGCCTCAGGCAAGTCCACGCTGGCGACTGAGCTTGGTCACGGTCCAAGGACGGTGGTGATCCGCGAGGAAGACTGGCTCCAGGCGCTCTACGGTGCGGAGTTGACGTCGATGCGCAACTACATGCGCAGGGCCGGCCAGTTTCGCGAGGTCGTCGGGCCGCATGTCACGGACCTGCTGACAGCGGGTGTCTCAGTGGTCCTCGACTTCCAGGCGAACACCGTCGAGGCGCGAGGTTGGCTGCGCGGCCTCCTCATGGGGACGAATGCCGCGCATGTGCTTCACCTGCTCGATGTGCCGGAAGAGGTCTGCCTCGCGCGGCTCAGGGCGCGGAACAAGGAGGGCCTGCATCCCTTCGCTGTGACCGAGGACCAGTTCCGGCAGGTCTCGCGCCATTTCGTGCCACCAGCGCCGGAAGAGGGTTTCGTGATCGAGGTCCATCCGGCCCCGGCCCGGTAAGCGTCCGGGGCCAGTGCCCCAAGGGTCAGGCGGCGAGCCGCTTGCCGAGCGTTTCCTGGCGGACCCGCAGGAGCGCTACGCTGACGGCCACGAACCAGGCGATGGCGCCAAGACCGAAGACGGCGCCGATAATATCGCCAAGCGGCGGCAGGATGGTCAATGAGCGTTCAAAACTGACCCTGGTTCAGCGTTTGATTTTGACCCGCCTATCGGATGGCAAAGCCCCCAGGCGGGCCGCCCTCATATAGCGAGTCGGTCTGGGGGCTTTGCTTGCGGCATGTTTATTTTTCTGTGCGACTTTTGCTCTGTGCGAAGCGGTAGGATCTATTACCGGTCTCGATGATGGCGCAGTGGTGCGTGACGCGATCCAACAGCGCGGTTGTCATTTTGGCATCGCCGAAGACAGCGACCCATTCCCCGAACTCCAGGTTGGTGGTGATGATGACGCTGGTTTTTTCGTAGAGCTTGCTGATCAGGTGGAACAGCAGTGCGCCGCCGGATTTCGGGAACGGGATATAGCCCAACTCGTCGATGATAACGCAATCCAGGGCCGACAGTTGCCGGATGACCTTCCCGGCATTGCCATCGGCCTGCTCCTTGATCAGGGCATTGATCAGATCGACCGCGTTGAAGAAGCGAGCCTTCTTGCCATTGTTGATCAAGGCGGTTCCAAGCGCGATGGCGATATGGGTTTTTCCCGTCCCGGTTCCGCCCACCAGGATGAGGTTGTGTGCCTCTTCGGTGAACTGGCCCGAGCAGAACGGTTCGATCTGGGTTTGAGTGACGGCGGCCGCACCGTAATCGAAGGTGGCGAAGTCCTTGTGATGGGGGAACTTCGCGATGCGCATTTGATACTGGATGGAGCGCACCCGCCGCTCTACAGTCTCCGCGTCGATCAGTTGCTTTATCGCTGTGGTCAGACTTGGTGGCTTGCGCGCGGACAGCAAATCATGGGCGCAAGCTGCCATTCCGTGCAGCCTCAGGGCGGTGAGTTGGTCGATGAGGGCATTCATGCCGCGACCGCCCCGGCTGCACACAGCGTCTCATAGCGCTTGCAATCGGCCTCGGGCCGAAGGGTCAGCTGCGGATAGGTATAGGCGTCGCTGAGCGGCGTGATGACCGGCTCCACCAACTGGTTGATCAGATTGATGATGGCGGGCGGGCGCAGCGTGCTTTGTTCCACTGCCAATTCGCAAGCCGTCTCAACCACCTCGATCCCGTGATCCTGGGCCAGAAGAAGCAGATCGACAAACTCCCGATCCCCACCTTTGCCGACCATGTAGCGCTCCCTGATCCGATGCATGGCATCGGGCAGTTGCCAGTCCACGAAGGGTGCCCCGTTGCGCAAGGCACCTGGCTTGCGATCCAGCAGCGGCACGTAATGCCACGGCTCAAAGTAGCTGACGTTGCGGGTGAAACGACGCTTGTGCTCGGCGATGACATCCTGGCCCGACACCAGCACGATCCGGCCTGCATAGGCGCGCAGCGACACATGTTGCCCCGCGAATCGGGACGGCACGCTGTAGCGATTGCTGGCATATTGAACTAGGCAGGTGGAGCGAACCCGAACGGTCTTTTCCACGTATCCGTCAAATGCCCGCCCCAGGGGGCGCAGATCGGCGCGTTCGTCTTCGAACAACTGTGCAATCGTGCGATCCGATTGCTCGGGATGGAGCCGGTTTGCCAATTCCTCACAGCGTAGCCGCAACCAATTGTTCAGCGCATCCAGATCATTAAAGGCTGGCATGGGAACAAACAAACGGCCTCGTAAAAACTGGACCTGGTTCTCGACCTGACCCTTCTCCCAACCCGACGCGGGGGTGCAGGCCACCGGCTCCATGACATAGTGGTTCATCAACGCTAGGAACCGCGGATGGAACACTCGGTCCTTCGAGCGTGAGACATAGGTCACCATCGTTTTGGGATTGTCGATGATCACCCGACGCGGAACCCCGCTGTAAAAGGACAGCGCCCGCACAAAGGCATCCAGCACCATTTCCTGGCTCTCGCCGGGATAGGCGGCGACAAAGGGCTTGCGGCTGTGGCAAAGCCGGAAGTGGGCAACCTTCACCTTCTGCTCGACACCGCCCAGGACAACCCGTTCCTCGCTCCAGTCAAATTGCAGCGCGTCACCTGCCGCAAAATGCAGCGGGATAAATGCCTCGCCCGAACTGGCACCGGCCCGCTTCAGATCGCGGACAAATCGCTGAACCGGCGAATAGGAACCGGTATACCCTTCCGACACAAGCTGCTCATAAAGCCGCACAGCCGTCCGCCGCTCCCAGCGCGGCCGCTTCTGATCCTGATCGAACAGATCTTGAAGCCGAAGATCAAACCCGTTGCACAGTTTGTGGCGAACCGGCGGGACCTGGCGCTGGTAGCTCGGCGGGCTCTCATCCTTCAGATAATTCTTGATCGTGTTGCGCGATAATCCCGTCGCCCGCGCAACAGACCGGATGCAGCGCCCTTCAACCAGCACCCACAGACGGATCTTCGATACACTTTCCATCAATAACACCTGCTCTTTCCTCCGCACTTCCTGTGCGGATGTTAACGAAAACAGGTGGGTCAATTTTACTCGCTCATAACCCACCTAAGTGGGTCAATTTCGCATGCCAATTCACATTCTCTGGATCATGCGCGTTGTCTGTCAGGGCCTGGGAATCCGCCAGCAGAAGGAATTGTTCATCGCTGTCCTGGTAGCGCAGCCGGTTTGAAAGTGAGCCTGCATAGTGCCCGATGTGAAGTGGCCCCGTCGTGCGATCGCCTGTCAAGATGGTTGGTCTGATCATTTTGCGTGTTCTCATGAATTGAGAGGCAGCACGTCGGGAAGCTTGGAAAACAAAAGGCCGCCCGTGCGGCGGCCTCGGAATACGTTTGGTCATCCGGCCACTCTGTCAGGAGGCCAGCCACCAAGTCATTGCGATGGTCGTAGTGTTTTCCATAAGACGGCAGATATCGTCGACACGATCATGCGTCAATCGAATGGTAGAAAGAGTTTGATCCAACGTTTCGCTGCAGGAGTAATGAAAGTCCGCTCAGTCCTGTGAGCCGGCGTTAACGCAGCGCGCAGCGAATGACGGATTTCTGCCCTCTATCCCCAAGTTCTCACATCCGCAGAGAAAACAGAGCGCCTGCAGCGAACGGCAGAACGGTTCCACTCAACTATTCCAACCAGAGTATCGCCGATGCGTAGGTGAGCAAAACCGCACAGGCCGCGCCGGCGCAGAAAAATGTTGCGCGCATCGCGATTTCCCGGCCGAGTTCCTGCTCTAAGCCTCAGACGAGCCTCCCCCAGCCATTGCCCTCGACGGCATCGAGCCCCATCCGGTGCGGCGATCAATTTTGGAAACTAAGCTCAAACCTTTGAGCGCCCAACTCTGCTACTAAAGCGCTAAAAACCTCGGAAATAGCCTGTAAGCCACTGAATCAAAACGAGAAAAAGAATGCCCTACCGATCCACCATGGGTGCCACGCTCAGGCGCGCGGCGCGGTAAACCTCGGCGTGGGTGAGGTTTTGGTCGCGCATGCGGCGGGCTCCGTCTTTGGGTCACGGCCTTCTGCACGGCTTTGCAGGGGTGGCGCAAGCTGTTCTTATGCCGCAGCCGCCCCCGCGCGGGATGTCGCGAAGGGCGGCTGGCCGCGTCACACCGCCGTCGCCGTTTCCGCCTGCGCTAGAATGCCCAAACGCGTGAAAACCCGCTCAAGGTCGCGGTCACCGAAAGGTTTCTGCACCACGGCGCAGCGGCCCAGGGCCTCGGCAGCGGGCACTTCCGCTTGGCCGGTGGCAAAGATGATGGGCATATCGGGATGCGTTGCCCGGACGCGGGTCGCCACCTCTTCGCCTGAGATATCTGGCAGGCCCACGTCGATCAGCAGCACGTCGTACGCGCCAGCCTGCAGCCTGTCCAAGGTTTCCTGACCCGAGGCGGTTTCCGTGACTTCGGTGCCAAGCCCGCTGAGGATATCCGCCAGATCGAGCCGGATCAGCGCGTCGTCTTCGCACAGCAGCACATGACGGGGCCGGTCGGGCAGCTCCTGCGCCGGGGTCTCGGTCTTGGTCGAGGTGACCGGGGCCGAAGACAGCGCATCGCGCACCTTGATCGCCAAAGCGTCTTTGGTGAAGGGTTTGGCAAGGAACTGCACCCCGGCGTCGACCCGGCCATCGCGCACGATTGCATCGCGCGAATAGCCCGAGATGAACAGGATCGGCAGATCGGACCGCTCGGCCTGAAGGGTTTCGGCCATCTCGCGGCTGCTGAACTCGCCGGGCATGACGACATCCGATATCACAAGGTCGAAGTCCGGCGCTTGCCGCGCTGATTTGAGCGCCGCCGTGGGGTCTTCTGCGGTGCGCACGCTATAGCCCAAATCTGTCAGCAAGGCGGCGGTGGCGTCGCGCACCTCAGCGTCGTCTTCGACGAGCAGCACGGTCTCACTCCCGCCTGCGATCTCGGAGGGGTCATGCCACTGCAAAGGCTCCGCCGCCGTCTCGGCCCGCGGCAACAGCAATGTCACCGTCGTGCCCGCGCCGGGGCGGCTGGCGATGGTCACCCGCCCGCCCGATTGCCGCGCGAAGCCATAGACGGTGGACAGGCCCAGCCCGGTGCCCTTGCCCACGGGTTTGGTGGTAAAGAAAGGGTCAAAGACCTTGGCCAGCGTCTCGGCCGGGATGCCGGGCCCGTGGTCGATGATTTTGACCTCAACATAATCGCCCGCCACCATGTCAGGCTCACCAAAGAGTTCTTCTGGGCCGACGTGCCGGTTTTCGACAGCGATCCTCAGCTTGCCGCGCCCCTCCATCGCGTCGCGCGAATTGATCACGAGGTTCAGCACCGCGTTCTGGGTGCTGGCCGCATCGGCATAGGCGGGCCAGAGGGCCTCGGGCGTGTCGATCTCGACCTCCATCCCCTCGCCCAAGGCGCTGCGCATGATGTCGTCGATATCCCGCAGCAGATCGCGCAGGTCGATCGAGCGGGGCTGCAACGGCTGGCGGCGGCTGAAGGCGAGCAGTTGCGAAGAGAGCGAGGCACCGCGCTCCACCGCGCGCATCGCCGCATCGAGCCGCACCCGCACAGGCGAATCCGCGGCGATCTCGCGCGCGGCCATGGTGAGGCTGCCGGTCATCACCTGTAACAGGTTGTTGAAGTCATGCGCGATGCCACCGGCGAGATTGCCCACCGCCTCGACCCGCTGGCTCTGCGCCAATCGGTCATGCAGCTCTTCCAACTCGCGGTTGCGTTTCTCGACACGCTCTTCCAACGTCGTGTTCAGATCGGCCAACTGGCGCGACAGTTCTTTTTGTTCGTGAATGTCGGAATTCGTGCCGACCCACCGCATCAAAGCGCCTTGGTCGTCCCGGATTGGTGCGCCGCGCACCAGATGCCAGCAATAGGCCCCATCGGCCCGCCGCAGACGAAACTCGGTCGCATAGACCGTACCGGTCTCCACCGCATAGGCCCAAGTCGCGATCGCCTCCGCGCGGTCATCGGGGTGAATGATCGTCGGCCAAGCGTCGCCCACCAGACTGCCCGGTTCCGCGCCCGAAAAGGCGTAGACCTGATCGCTGATCCAATCGAGACGCCCATCGGCGGTGGCGGTCCAGACATGAACCGGCATGGTATGGGCCATGGTGCGGAACCGTTCCTCGGCCTCGCGCAGCCGGGTTTCGGCAAGCTTATGGGCGGTCACGTCATGGCCTTGGATCATGATCCCGATCGTCTCGCCATGGACGTTGTCGAGCGGTTGGAACACGAAATCCACCACGACACGTTCCGCCGGACCCTCGGCGCTGCGGCGCACCCATGCCTCGGCCCCATGTTGGCTGACGGCCTCTCCGGTCCGGTAAACCTCGTCGAGCATTTCGAAGAAGCCTTGGCCCGCGATCTCGGGCAGCGCCTCGCGGACGGGTTTGCCGATGAGATCTCTTTGGCCCACCAGTTGCATATAGGCGGCGTTGACCGTGCGGAAGACGTGGTTCGGCCCCATGAGGGTGACCATGAAGTTCGGTGCCTGTTCGAAGATCATCTTGAAAAGATTGATCCCGGTATCAAGCTCAAGGTTCTGCTGGGTCACCTGATGGGCGCGGCGCAGCACGGCGGCTTGAGCCGGGCTTGGGCGCGCGTCATCTGGCGTTTCGGCGGCGTATATCTCGGTGATGTCCTGCGTGTGCTGTAGAAGGAACTCAACCTCCCCTTCCGGGCCCAGGATCGGCGTATGGGTCGCACTCCAATAGCGGTCTTCGGTTTTGCCGTCGGCCGTGTCGATCGGATAGGGAATGACAGGCAGGTGATCCGTGGTGCCATCGCGGAACACCCGCTCGAAAGACGCCCGCAGCATCCGCCCCGACTCGCTTTCGGGGTCCGAGGGGAACTCGTCGAAGAGGTTCTTTCCAATAAGCCCTTCCATCTTGCGGTCCGTCACCTGCAGATAGGCGTCATTGGCCCAGACCACCCGAAGCGCACTGTCCAACAAGACAAAAGGCGACGGCGCAGCTTGGAGGATTCTTTCAAAGTCGTGGTTCATCTTGGGGGTCTTCTATCCAATGGAAGGTGCTGGTCGACAGGCCGAAGGGCGCGAGGACGCCCGCAGCTGACAAGCGGTGCCCGCCACGCGGGGGCGGATTTCGAATGCGGGTCTACATGTTATCCTATCTCGGAACTGTCGGGTTTGGGCAATGGCGCCGCTGCGTTTTAAACGCGTTTCGGGCATAGTTAGCGCGCAACCTGCCGGGGGCCAGAAATTCGCGCAGATTTTGCATGGCCTTGCACTCCGCGCTGAGTTTGCGATGAATGGGGTGGCAGCGATGGGCCGCCCCGGCTGGCCGCGCAGCCGATCGACCATTGCCCTCTGCCTATTGAACCCCCGCCCTTTGCCAAAGCCATTCAGGACCCCCGCATGACATTCCGTTTCATCCACGCGTCCGACCTGCATATCGGGCGCAAATTCGCGAATATTCCGCAAGCGCCTGACGGCAATATCCGGGGGCGTCTGATGGAAGCGCGGCATGGCGCCATTGCCAAACTGGCCCAGGCCGCGCGGGATCACGGCGCGGCGCATGTGCTCTTGGCGGGCGATACATTCGACACCGCGACGCCCTCGGCCAGCGTGCTGCGGCAGGCGCTCACCGCCATGGGCGAGGCGGCGGAGGTGACATGGTGGCTCCTGCCCGGCAACCACGACAACCTGCGCGATGCCGAACCCCTGTGGGAGGTGATCGCCCGCGATGCACCGCCCAATCTGCGCGCCCTCACCGAAGCCGCCCCGGTCGAAATGGCCGAGGGTGTCAGCCTGCTGCCCTGCCCCGTCGCCTTTCGCGCGGGCGCCAGTGACCCAAGCGCCCCGCTGGACCGCATGCACAGCCCCGAGGGCCATCTGCGCATCGGCCTTGCCCATGGCGGGGTCACCGATTTCACCGACAGCGGAGAGGCCATCGCCCCGGACCGGGACCAGCGCGCGCGGCTCGACTACCTCGCCCTTGGCGACTGGCACGGTCGGATGGCCGTCTCTGACCGGGTGCACTACTGCGGCTCGCCCGAGCAGGACCGGTTCAAACACGGGCGCCGTGGCGTCTGCCTTGCGGTCGAAATCGCAGGCCCCGGCGCGCGCCCCAAGGTCGAAGAGGTCGAGACCGGCAGTTTCCTGTGGTCTGAGGCCGAGGTCACGCTGCACCCCCGGCAAGATGTCGCGGCGGCTTTGCAGGCGCTCTTGCCCGAGACAGGGCGCAGGGACCACCTCCTGCGCGTCAAGGCGGGGGGCTGGGCAAGCCTTCCCGATCGCGCGGCTCTTGCCCACGCGGCCCAAGCCTGCGCCCCCGATTTTGCCCATTTCGAATTGCTGACCGAGGGGCTGGGCACGCAGTATGAAGCCGCGGACCTTGATGAGATCGACCGCGGCGGCGCGCTGCGCATGGCGGCGGAAACCTTGGTGAGCGAGGCGCAGTCCGAGACCCTTCCCCAATCCGACCGTGACGTGGCCGCCGATGCGCTGGCCCGGCTTCACGCCTATGTGCAGGGGGCAAAAACATGAAAATCCGCGCCATCACCCTCAACAACGTGCGCCGTTTCACCGACCCCGCGCAGGTCACCGGAATCGGCGATGGGATCAACGTGCTAAGCGAGCCGAATGAACACGGCAAATCCACCCTCTTCGACGCGATACAGGCGCTGTTCTTCAAACCCTTCGGCTCGCGCGACAAAGAGGTAGCGGCCCTGCGCCCCCATGCGGGCGGCGCGCCCGAGGTGACCATCGAGGTCGAGACCGAGGCGGGCCGTTTCGCCCTGCACAAACGCTGGTTTCAAAAGCCCCTCGCCACCGTGCACCGCGATGGCAAGCTGATCGCGCAGGCGGATGAAGCCGAAGCATGGATCGCGCAGCTTTTGGGCGGCGATGCGGGCGGCCCCTCGGGGCTGATCTGGGTGCGGCAGGGGATGACCGCGCTGACCGGTGGCACGACCAAGGAAGAGAAACTGGCGCTGGAGGCGCGGCGCGATCTGATGACCTCGGTCGGGGCCGAGGTGGAAGCGATGACCGGCGGGCGGCGCATGGACAAGGCGCTGGCGCAATGCCGCGAGGAGCTTGCGCAATACGCCACCAGCACCGGACGGCCACGCACCGGCGGGCCGTGGAAAGAGGCGCAGGATCAGGTCGAGGCGCTGATGGCCACGCGCGATCAACTGGCCGCGACCGCAGGCGCGTTGCAAGACGCTTTGGCCGAACGCCAGCGCGCGCGGCGCGCCTTGGCCGAGCTTGAAGCGCCCGAGGTGGTCGCCGAACGGCGCGAAAAACTGGAGGCCGCCCGCGCCGCCCATGCCGCCGCGACCCGCCATGCGGAAGAGATGGAAGCGTTGAGCCGGGCCGTGGAACTGGCCCGTCTCAACGCCGATAATGCCACATCGCGTCTCAACAACTACCGCGCCGGAGAGGCCGAGCAAAAGGCCGCCCGCCGCGCTGAGGCCGCAGCACGCGAAGCGGCGGAGGCGGCCCGCGCCGCCCTGTCAGACCGTCGCGCCACGTTGGAGGCCGCAGAGGCCGCCGCCGCCGAGGCCCGAACAGCGCTCAAAACCGCCGAGGATGACCACCGCCACGCCCTCCGCGCCCGTGCGGCCCGCGACGGCGCTGACCGACGCCAAGCGCTCGAAGCGCGCATCAAAGAGGCCGAAGACGCCCGCCGCCGGATGGAGAGCGCCAGAGCCGCCGCCAAATCCGGCCCGGACGCCGCGGCGCTGCAACGGTTGGAAAGGCTTTCCGCCGAACTCTCTGCCAGCCGCGCCGCCCGCGATGCCGCGGCCCCGCAGGTGACGGTTCGCTACGCCCCCAATCAATCGGGCGCCATCCACGGCGATGACGGCCCCTTGGCCGATGGCGCCCCCCTGCCCCTGCCACGCCGCACCACCCTGCGGATCGACGGGGTCGGCGATCTGGAGATCGAGCCCGGCGCGGGCGGCGGTGAGGACGGCTCCGTCGACGCCGCCGCGGCCCGGTTGCAAACCGCCCTTGACGAGATCGGCGCAGCTGATCTGGCGCAGGCCCGCGCCGCCGGGGCTGCCCGTGCCGAGGCCGCCGCGCGGCAGGGCGAGGCGAAAGCCGTGCTGGCCAGCCTCGCCCCCGATGGGATCGACGCGCTGCACCAAGCCCTCGCCGCCATTCCTGCGCCGGAAGAGGTCTCCGGCGCGCCGGATCTCGCGCAGGCCGAAGACGCGCTGCAAACCGCGCAGACCGTACATGAGCGCTGCCGCATCGCGCGTGAGACTGCCGCCGAGGCGCTGGCCGATGCCAAGGCCGATGCGGCGGGCAAGGAAGCGCAGCTTGCCTCGCTCACCGACCGGCTGCAGCGCGCCGAGGCGCAGCAGGCCAAGCTGGGCGATGTCACAGAAAAAGACCTCGCCGCCCAAACCGTCACCACCGCCGCCGCGCTGGAGGCCGCCCGCCTCGCCCATGCAGAGAAGGCCAAAGACGCGCCGGATGCGGCCAGCCTTCAGGCCGCGCTCACCCGCGCGGAATCGGTCGAGACGCAGGCCCGAGAAGAGATCGCCCGCCTGCACCCCCTGCTGGCCCGGCTGAGCGAACGCATCACCCGCGCCTCTGGCGACGCGGTGGAGGAACGGCTGGCCGAGACCGAAGACCAATTGCAAGCCGCCGAAGCGGGCCTTGGCCGGATCGCCCATGAGGTCGCGGTGCTGACCCGGCTGCAAGAGGCCTTGCAGGACGCAAGGAACGAGGCGCGAGAGCGCTATTTCACCCCCATCGTCAAAGAACTCAAACCGCTGCTGCAACTGCTTTGGCCCGATGCGGAACTGACATGGGGCGAGGAATCGCTCCTGCCCCACGCGCTGATCCGTGAGGGCCGGGAAGAGCCGATCGAGGTCCTTTCGGGCGGCACGCAGGAACAGGTGGCCCTGCTGGTGCGGTTGGCCTTCGCGCGGATGCTGGCCCGGGCGGGGCGTATCGCGCCGGTGATCTTGGACGACGCGCTGGTCTTTACCGATGACGACCGGATCGAGCGGATGTTCGACGCGCTGCACCGGCAAGCGGGGGATATGCAGATCATCGTCCTGACCTGCCGCCAACGCGCCTTTCGCGCCCTTGGCGGGCAGGCTTTGCGGCTTCAAGCGGTGGCCCCCTAGCGCCGAATGAACTTTTCCCCCCGTTCGGCGTTAGCCTCCTGACGTATGCGCAGGGCATCTGGGGGGAAGACATTGAACGATATCGCCGCGATCAGACGGCTGCTGGAGGTGCTGGTTCTGATCGCCCTCTTCGTGACGGCCTATTTTGCCAAGGACCTGCTGCTGCCGATCCTGCTGGGCTTCCTCCTTGCGCTGACGCTCAGCCCGCTGATCCGCTCTTTCGAGAAATTCGGCATCTCCGCCCCATTGGGTGCCGTGCTGCTGATTGGCTGTGTCGGACTGATCATCTTTGTGCTGGCTGGCCTGTCGGCGGGCACCGTGGCGACTTGGTCTGACGAAATTCCCACCATGGGCAATGAGATACGGCGCAAGCTGCAGGGCTGGGCGCAGACGGTCGAGGATGTCCGCTCGGCCACTGAACAGGTCGAACAGATCGGCACCGAGAATGGCAGCGGGAGGCCCGAAGAGGTGGTGGTCAAACAGCCCGGCTTGCTGGACAACGCTATGAATACCGGCGCGCGGATCGGGGGCACCGTGGCGGTGGCTTTGGTCTTGGCGCTGTTTCTGCTGGCCTCGGGCGATCTGTTCTACCTCAAACTCGTGCAGTCCTTTCAGACCTTCACCGGCAAGAAACGCGCCTTGAAAGCGGTCTATGACGTGGAGCGCCGCGTGTCGCGCTACCTGCTGACCATCACCATCATCAACGCAGGCCTGGGCATCTCGGTGGGGCTCTACCTCTTCGCGCTTGGGCTGCCCGTGCCTTACGTCTGGGGCTTGGCGGCGTTCTTGCTGAACTTCCTGCCCTATATCGGCGGGGTGATCGGTGCGGTGCTGGTGGGGGCCTATGCCATCGCGACCTTCGACAGTGTCGGCTATGCCATCCTCGCCCCGCTTGGCTATCAGATCCTCACCGGGATCGAGGGGCAATTCGTCACCCCCTACCTCGTCGGGCGGCGGCTGGAGTTGAACACCGTGGCGGTGTTCCTCACCGTGGTCTTCTGGGGCTGGCTCTGGGGGATTGCGGGCGCGCTGGTGGCGGTGCCCTTCCTCGTGGTTTTCAAGGTGATCTGCGAGAACGTGACCGCACTCAACATGATCGGGCATTTTCTGGATAAATCCGCCCCCGATGTGGCGGCAACCGCGGCGGATGAACCCGCCGCGGAAAAGCGCGGTGGCTAGGGCCGCTTATCCCGCGAGGGACGGCAGCCAGAGCACGATCTGCGGGAAGGCGACCAGAAGGCCGATTGTGACTGCGTCAGCGATGAAGAAGGGCATCACGCCGCGGAACACGTCCTGCACGCTGAGGTCGGGGCGCACGCCCGCGACGACAAAGCAGTTGAGGCCGATTGGCGGGGTGATCAGACAGAACTCCGCCATCTTCACTACCAGAATGCCGAACCAGATCGCGCACATCGGACCCGACATGCCAAAGGCACTGTCGGCGGCCGAGACCATCTCGCCCCCGTTAAGCGCCATGACCGCCGGATAGACCACCGGCAGCGTCAGCAGCAGCATCCCGATGGCGTCCATGAACATCCCCAGCACGGCATAGGCCAAGAGGATGCAGATCAGGATCAGCATCGGCGAGGTTTCGAGCGAGGAAATCCAGTCGGCGAAGGCACCGGGCAGATCGGCGAAGCCAAGGAAGCGCACATAGATCAGCACGCCCCAGATGATGGTAAAGATCATCACCGTCAGCTTCGCGGTCTCCAGCAGCGCGTCCTTCAACTCGGCCAGCCGCATGCCACGGAAGACGGCCATGCAGAAGACGATAAAGGCGCCCACGGCCCCGCCCTCGGTCGGGGTGCCCCAAGCGTCGCCGAAGGGGTTGTAGACGAAAAAGATGATGATCACGACCACGGCGACAATCGGCATCGCAGCGGGGAGCGAGGCAAATCGCTCGCCCCATGTAAAGCCGCGCACCGGCGGGCCGACGCTTTTCCAGATCATCGCGATGCCGATGATCAACACCGCATAGACCACCGCCGAGAAGGCACCCGGGATAAAGCCCGCGAGCAGCAACTTGCCCACGTCCTGCTCAACGATGATCGCGTAGATCACGAGGATCGCCGAGGGCGGGATCAATGAGGCCAGCGTGCCCCCTGCCGCCACGACACCGGCTGCGAATTGCTTGTTATAGCCGATCTTGAGCATTTCGGGGATGGCGATACGGGCAAAGACCGCCGCGGTCGCGACCGACGCGCCTGACACTGCCGCGAAGCCCGCCGTGGCGAAAACGGTCGAGACCGCCAAACCGCCCGGCACCCAGGCGAACCAACGTTTCGCCGCCTCAAAGATCGCCTTGGTCAGGCCCGCGTAATAGGCCAAAAAGCCGATCAGAATGAAGGTCGGGATAAGCGAGAGGGTCTGGCTCGATACCTTCGAGTGCGGCACTTGGCCCGCGGTTTTGATCGCCACGGTCAGCGCCCAGCCGAGCTGGTCCCACTCCATGCCCTTCTTGGCCCAGAAAATCCAGATCAGGCCGACAAGCCCAGCCATGGCCGCGGCAAAGGCCACCCGCATGCCAAGCACCACCATGACGAGCATACCGCCCGAGACCCAAAGGCCGATTTCAATAGGATCCATCAGTCACGTCCATCCAGTTGTTCGGCCTCGGCCATTGCTTGTTCCGCCGCCGATTGCACCAGCGGCACGGCCACGGGGCGCTCCAGCCCCAGCACCAAGGCCCGGCCATAGCCCCAAATTTGCAGGCAAAGCCGCAGGGAGATCACGACGAAGGCCAGCGGCACCACGAGCTTGCTGGGCCAGATCGGCAGGCCGATGTCGATCGAACTGTCGCGACTCCACATCGGGGCGTTCATGTCAAAGCTGCGGTCGAAATGCGCCCAAGCGCCCCATGTCAGCGCCAGCATCAGCAAAAGGATCAGCACCACCGACAGCAGTTCCGCCGCCCAAAGCGCGCGGCCCTTGAGCTGGCCGATCAGGATGTCCATGCGCACATGGCCGCCCATGCGTTGGGTATAGGCGATGCCCATGATGGCGATGAAAGGCATCGCCGCTTCGATCCAGTCGACATAGCCCGCCAGCGGCGTGGAAAAGAACTTGCGCCCCCCCACGGACCAGACGGCCAGTATCATCAGTGAGAAAACGGCAAGCCCCGAGATCAGGGCAAAGAAGGTTTCCAGCTTCAGCAGGCCCCGGTCGAGGCGGCTGAGGAGGCTGCTGTCCTCCAGCACGGCGGATGATCCGGCCATCGGCTCTCCTTTTCAGAAAGTCTGTTTGTTGCGTTTTGGAAGTCGAAAGGGCCGCGCGGTCAATCCGCACGGCCCTCACAGTCATGCCCGGCTGGGCTTAGTTCGAGGCACGCTCTTTTTCCAGCGTCTCCATCACGAGGTCATAGAGTTCCTGACCCGGGATGCCCTGCGCTTCCATGTTTTCGATCCATGCTTCGCGCGCGGGATCGGCGGCTTTCTCTTTGAACTCGGCGATGACTTCGGGAGAATACTCAACCTTCTCCACGCCTTTTTCTTCGAGAACGGAATCCCAACGCTCCAGCAGTTCCGCATAGTTGGCGAGGTAGTGATCCAGCGCCTCATCGACCGAGCTGTCCAGCGCTTCGCGCTCTTCGTCGCTCAGCATCTCATAGGCGTCGATGTTCACCACGACAGGGCAGTTCACGGTGCCGGGGTTGAGGTTCGCGGTCCACCAATCGGCCTTGTTGATGGTGCCAAAGGACAGATGCGCGTGCTGGGCGAAGGCCACGGTGTCAACGACACCCGATTCCATCGCGTTATAGGCTTCGGTCGCGGTCACGGATGTGGGCACGGCGCCGACAGCTTCAAAGGCTTTGCCCAGACCGCCGGTGGCGCGGACGCGCATGCCGTCGAAATCTTCCAGCGTGGTGCGCGGATCGCCGGTGCCGACAAGGTTGTACTGCGGCATGGGCGAGGTCATCAGCATTTTCGCGTTCCACTGCGCCATCTCTTTGGCGACGGCGGGGTGGTCATAGACCGCTTTGGAAACCGCGACTTCCTCTTCAAGGTTGCTGACCCCCAGAAACGGCAGTTCCAGCACGGTGATCGCGCGGTTCTTATCGGCGTGGTAGCCGGCGCAGAACTGGGCCATCTCGAAAGCGCCGATGGAGATACCGTCGAGGTTCTCACGGTTCTTGGACAGGCCGCCGTAGCTGACGTTGATGGTGAATTCGCCGTCGGTCTTCTCAGAAACCAGTTCGGCAATCTTTTCCACATGTTCGGTGAAGGCGCGGCGCTTGCCCCAGACCGAGGCGTTCCATTCGGTCGCGGCAGCTTCGCTTACAAACGCGACAGTCAGCGCACAGGCGGCGGCACCGCTGAGCAGATTTTTCATGATGGCTCTCTCCCATAGTTGCCGCCCTTGGGTGGGCGGATTGGCGCACAGGCTACCCCGCGGGGGCTGGCCTGCCAACCCCGTCATGCCGCGCAAATACGACAGCCGCAAGACAGTAGCGCCAAGTTTGACTGGCAAGGCTTTGAAAAACCGCGCCAATCACCGGGCAAGAGCGAAAAATTTACAGGAATCGCCCCGATCGGGAAAAACCTTTACAGGCAAGCCCTTGTAATCCAGTTGCTTATTCCCTTCTTTTCACGGGCCGCTATGATCCGGCTGAGGAGGATGCCACGGCCACCGGGTTTGACCCGCGCCCCGTGGCGATGCGAACATCAAGGGAGGAACCACCATGTCCGACGCCACCGCCAAGACCTATCCGCCATCCACCGACATGGTCGCCCGGGCCCATGTGGACGCGCAGACCTATGACAAGATGTACCAAGCCTCGGTCACCGACACCGACGGGTTCTGGCGCGAACAGGCGCAGCGGATCGACTGGATCAAACCCTTCACCCAAGTGCGCGATGTGAACTTCGACCTCGGGTCGGTCAGCATCAATTGGTTCGCGGATGGCGAATTGAACGTCAGCGCCAATTGCATCGACCGCCATCTTGAGACGCGCGGCGATCAGACCGCGATCATCTGGGAGCCGGACAGCCCTGAGGATGAGGCCAAGCACATCAGCTACCGCGAACTTCACAGCGCCACCTGCCGCATGGCCAATGTGCTGCGTGATCTCGGCGTGGGCAAAGGCGACCGCGTGATCATCTATATGCCGATGATCCCCGAAGCCGCCTATGCCATGCTGGCCTGCGCGCGGATCGGGGCGATTCACTCAATTGTTTTCGCAGGCTTCTCGCCCGATGCTTTGGCCGCGCGGGTGAACGGCTGCGAGGCAAAGGTCGTGATCACCGCAGATGAAGCGCCGCGCGGCGGCAAGGCCACACCGCTTAAGGCCAATGCCGACAAGGCGCTGGCGCAATGCGATGCGTCCGTGCAATGCCTCGTGGTGCGCCGCACGGGCGGTGACGTGGCATGGGATGATGCCCGCGACCGCGATTATAACGCGCTGATCAAGGATGCCGCCGACACCTGCGAGCCCACTGCCGTAGGCGCCGAAGACCCGCTTTTCATCCTCTACACCTCAGGTTCCACCGGTCAGCCCAAGGGCGTGGTCCATACCACCGGCGGCTATATCACCTATGCGGCGCTGACACATGAGGTGACGTTCGATTACCACGACGGCGACATTTACTGGTGCACGGCGGATGTGGGCTGGGTCACCGGGCACAGCTATATCGTCTACGGCCCGCTGGCCAATGGCGCCACAACGCTGATGTTCGAAGGCGTGCCCACCTACCCGGATGCCAGCCGTTTCTGGCAGGTCTGCGAAAAGCACAAAGTCACGCAGTTCTACACCGCCCCCACCGCAATCCGCGCGCTGATGGGGCAAGGCAATGACTATGTGAGCAAAAGCGATCTGTCCTCACTGCGCATTCTTGGCACCGTGGGCGAGCCGATCAACCCCGAGGCGTGGAACTGGTATCACGAGGTCGTCGGCCAAAACCGCTGCCCCATTGTCGACACGTGGTGGCAGACCGAGACCGGCGGCCATCTGATGACCCCCCTGCCCGGCGCGCATGACATGAAACCGGGGGCCGCGATGAAACCCTTCTTCGGCGTCAAACCGGTGGTGCTGGACCCGACATCGGGTCAAGAGATCGACGGCAACCCTGCCGAGGGCGTGCTGTGCATCGCCGACAGCTGGCCGGGGCAGATGCGCACCGTCTGGGGCGATCACGAAAGGTTCGAAAAGACCTATTTCGCCGATTACCCGGGCTATTACTTCACCGGCGACGGCTGCAAACGCGATGCCGATGGCGACTATTGGATCACGGGCCGCGTTGACGATGTGATCAACGTCTCGGGCCACCGCATGGGCACCGCCGAAGTGGAAAGCGCCCTTGTCGCGCATGACAAAGTGGCCGAAGCCGCCGTGGTCGGCTACCCGCATGACGTCAAAGGCCAAGGCATCTATTGCTATGTCACCTTGATGAGCGGTGAGGAACCTTCCGAAGAGTTGCGGGCCGAGTTGCGCAATTGGGTCCGGCAAGAGATCGGCCCCATCGCCTCGCCCGATCTGATCCAATGGGCGCCGGGCCTGCCGAAAACACGTTCGGGCAAGATCATGCGCCGCATCCTGCGCAAGATCGCCGAGGATGATTACGGCGCGTTGGGCGACACCTCGACGCTGGCGGACCCCGGCGTGGTGGACGATCTGATCGGCAACCGCATGAACCGCTGACACGCTGCGCGGCGCGGGCGGCTACCTGCCCCCACGCCGCGTTGCATGAGAAAGAGAGACATGGACCAAACCGCCCCCCAAGTGCCACCCCCCGCCTCCGCTGCGGAATGCGACGCCGCCCTGCCGGATATCCTCGCCGCGCCCAAGGATGGCGCCGTGATCGAAGAACTTTGCTTTCGCCCCGATTACGGGGAGCGGGATTTCCGTGATGAACTGGACCTGACCGTGGCCCAAGGCATCCTTGGCGAATGTTGGACCGAGAAACCCTGGCTAACCCTGCCTGACGGCAGCCCCGATCCGCGGATACAGGTCTCCATCCTGCCCAAACGCGTGATGGACCTCTGCTGGCGCGACCGGGCAAACACGCCGCACCCCGGCGATACGATGATCGTGGACATGGACCTTGGCCATGAGAACCTGCCCGTCGGCACGCGCCTTCAAGCCGGGTCTGCGGTGCTGGAGGTGAGCGATAAGTTCAACACCGGCTGCATCAAATGGCGCGATCGCTATGGCCAAGACAGCCTGCGGTGGATCAACCGAAAGGAAAACCGCCCGCATCGATTGCGCGGCGTTCTGTGCAAAATCGTGCAGGACGGCACCGTTCGCCGTGGGGACCGGCTGACCAAGCTCTGACGCCTCTCACATAGAAATGGGCCGCCCCCAGGGGACGGCCCAGATCATCATTTCAAACGTTTTCGCGCGGGTTTAGCCTTCGACGCGCTGAAGGTTGATCTCACCCACGCCCACAGCAAAGTTCACGCCGGTCTGGGTATTCACGCTCAGCGGTTGAAGCGCCAATGTGTTCTCGGAACCGCCCGTCATCAGGTTGGCCCCCGCACCGACACCGACGGTCGCCTCGGCGGAAACGCCTTTGTAGCTGCCGTTCAACCCGCCTTCGGAATATTCCTGCTCGGTCGGGGCCAGCACTAGCCATGACATCTGGCCATTCTCGGTCTTGCCGATGTCGACGCCCCAGCGGTTGATCTCGCCCACATAGGTCTCATCTTCGAGACCTTCTTGAATGGGATTAAAGGTGCAGGTCAGTTCACGGGTGGAGCCGAAAACGAAGCCAGTGCCCTCGCCCACATCGCAAGACAGGGAGCCGATCTCGACGTGGTCGACGGTCTCATTGTCATCGGCCATCGCGGTGGAGCCGAAGGCGGTGGCACTCAGAAGGGCCGCGCCGAGGGTGAGTTTGCTTGCATACATCATCTTTGTCACTTTCCGGCGCGACGAGACGCGCCTTTTCTGCTGTGAACGGCATTCGGGTGCCTTGGACAGACGGCGCAGACCTCCTGCGCCGCCCCTTTCAGACAGCCAGCATCGACACCAATTGGGGCCGATGATGCCTCTCATCGCTGGCCCAACGCCGGGCCTTGGCGGCGGTTCCTCGGCCCAACCGCGGGGGCAAAAATCCGCGCAAGAGGGCCGATGCGCAACGCCCCGGCACCGCTGGACAAATCAGCCGCCACATGGCACCGCTTGTCGCTATGAGTGATGATCTGATCCCCTTCGCGCCCGACAGCGGCGATGCCCCGGCGCTGCGCCGTGCCTTCGGGCGTTTCGGCACCGGCGTGACCGTGGTGACCGTAAAAACCGCCCAAGGCCCCTTGGGGATGACTGCGAATTCCTTCGCCTCGGTCTCGCTCGACCCGCCTTTGGTGCTGTGGTCGCCTGCTATCTCATCCAAACGGCACGATAGTTTCACCTCGGCTGCATCCTTTTGCATTCACGTTTTGGGCGCGGATCAAGAGGGTTTGGCCCAGCGTTTCGCAAGCCAAGGCCATGACTTCTCTGGTTTCGATTGGACGGAGGACGCCGCCGGTGTGCCCACTTTCGCAGGCTGCCTCGCCCGGTTTCACTGCGCGACCTATGCCGTGCATCCGGCGGGCGATCATTCGCTGATCTTGGGCCATGTGCAACAGGTCGCTTTGCGCGAGGATGGGGCGGCGGGCTTGATGTTCGACCAAGGCCGTTACGGCCACTTCACCCCCCGCGACGACAGATAAGAAAAAGGGCGCCCCGTAAGGCGCCCCTATCAATCAATAGTCCCGCTCGAAGAAGATGCCGATGCTGCTGTCGCCGTCCGAGCCAAGTGTGCCCTTGGCCGTCAGGCTTTCGGTGATATCGAGGTTGAGCGACACCTCGCCCGTGCCATCCGAGGCCGCCGTCACATCGGTATAGATGTTGTCGGTCAGGTATTTCCCCAGCCGCAGCGCAGTCTCGCCATCCTCGGTGGTGGTCACATCCAGATCGTCGAGGCCGAAGCCCTCACGCAGGTTGCCGATCACCCCGTCGCCGCCGCGCCCTGCGAGGGTCGCTACCGCACTGGCCAATTGCAGCGCCTGAAAGGCCGAGATTTCCGAGATGTTGCGCCCAAAGAGCAGCTGCGACAGCACCTCGTCCTGCGGCGCGGCGGGGGTGGATTCGAAAGTGACCTCCGGCTCATTCGCCGGGCCGCTCACGATGACACGCACCTCCCCCGCTTCGGTATCGGTCGAAGTGACGAAGCGGATATAGGGGATGAAATCGCCCTGAAACTGGATCGACCCTTCGTCGAGCAAGAAGCGTTTGCCCAAGATATCGAGCCGCCCGCGGATCAACTCGAACCGCCCGGCCGAGATGATGCGATTGGTGGTGCCGCTGAGGTTCAGCGCGCCGCCCAGTTCCGCATCCAGCCCGCGGCCCCGGACGTAAATCCGGTTTGGCGCGTTGAGTTGCAGGTCCAGCCCGAACCCGGGGCCGGACGCCTCCGCCGCAGGGTCGTCCCCGGCCTCGCCCCCCTCCAACCCCGCCTTGCGGCGGGTGGCCAGCACATCGGCGGGGGCGTTGACATGGGTGATCTGCGGAATGTCCCCGATCGAGGTCAGACCCGTCGCGGGCACCTGAATATTCGTCTCGCCCGCGTTGATCACGCCTGTGATCTGCGCCCCCCCGCTCAACGGCCCGGCAAGCCGCAAATCACCGTTCAGCGTAGTGCTGTAAAGGCTCGGGTCCGCATAGACGAGGTTGCGCAGGGTCACGTTGATATCCGCAGGCAAGGCCGGTGTCAGGGTGATCGCCCCCGCCACGCGCAGCTCTCCGCCGTCGACGGCCTGACCGGTCACATTGAGCTGCGCCCGGTTACCCCCAAGCTGAACATCCGCGTCGATCCCCCGCAGCGCCACCCGCAGATTCGGCGCGGTGAAGGTCGCGCCGCTGGTGGTGATCTGACCGCTGACCGAGGACAGTGCCGCCGGGCCGTTGATCTGCAAATCAAAGCGCGCCTGCCCCTGCAAATTGCGCGGGGCAAGGAAGGGGCGCGACAGACCAAGCGGCGCATTGCCCGCGATATCGAGGTTCAGCGTCCCATCGGGGTTCACCAGCCCTGCCACAGTCGCCTGCGTGCCTGCGGGGCCATTGGCACTGGTGTCGATGCGCCAAGCCTCCCCCTCGCGCCGGGCCGAGCCTGCAACGCTGAGCGGGCCGTTCACCTGTTCCACCAAGGCGCCGATGTCGGGCATGTTCAACTGGAAATCAACCGCCGCATTGGGGCCGGTGACCAAGCCTTCGACCGTCGCCCGTGCGCCATAGGGGCCGCTGGCGCTGGCATCGAGGACCACGCCGTTTTCGGTCTGACGCGCCACGCCGTTGGCCGCGAAAGAGCCCGAGACACTGGGCACCAGCGGGTTCACGTTGGGCACCGAGACGTCGAACCGAAGAGAGACCTCTCCGGTCACCAGCCCTTCGACCATGGCGCTGCTGCCATAGGGGCCATCGGCGCTGACATCCACGGCGATTCCGTCATCGGTCTGACGGATGTCGCCCGTGGCCGAAAGCGGGCCGTTCACACCGGGTGCGAGGAGGCTGACGTCGGGCACTGAGAGGTCAAAGCTGAGCGCCATATTCGGACCGGTGGCCAGCCCTTCAACCACGGCGCTGCTGCCATAGGGGCCACGCGCGGCGACATCCACGGCAATGCCGCTCTCCTGCTGCCGCACCGTGCCTTGGGCCGCCAGCGGCCCGTTCACCCCGGGGGCGAGCGGGCTGACATCCGGCAAGGTCAGGTCAAAGCGCAGCGCCATGTCAGGCCCCGTCGCCAAGCCTTCGACCGCGAGGCGGCTGTCGTAGGGGCCATTGGCAATAGTATCGACGACAAACCCCTGTTCGGTCTGCTCTACCGTGCCGCTGGCCGCAACCCCGCCGTTGATCTGCGGGACGAGGGGTTGGATATCGGGCAGAGACAGGTCAAAGGCCACATCGACGCGCGGCGTGACCAGCCCTTCGACCGAGGCCTGCGCCTCCAGCGGGCCGCTGGCTTCGGTGTCGATTTCCCACCCTTGCGGCGTCTGGCGCAATGCGCCTTTGGCGGTGACCGGGCCGGTGATATCCGCCTCGGGCAGGAAATCCTCGATCCGGGGGATATCGGCGGTGAAGTCGATTTGCGCGTCCTCGCCCGTGGCCAAGCCCGAGACGGTCAACGCTGCGTCATAGGGGCCGTCGGTGACCGCGTCGACGACCCAGCCGCGGGTCTCTTGCACCGCTGTCGCTTTGACCGCGATGGGGCCTTCGTATTGCGGCAGCACCAGCCCGACATCGGCGAGTGTGAAGTCCAAGGCCGCGCGGCTGTCTTCGCTGCGCAATTCGACATCGCCGGTCAGGTCCAGCGCATCGTTCTTTAACTCAAGATCGCGCAGGAAAGTCCCCGTCTCGTTGCGTTTCGCCACCATGCTGAGGCTGGTCCGCCCCGCGAGAACCGCATCGGCCTGTTCGATCCCGATCTCAAGGTCATCGGTGCCCCCAGCAATCGCCAGATCGAACATGCCGCCCAAAGGCGTGACCGTGCCGTTCAGTGCCAGCGCCGTGGCGCCCGCGATATCGCGGCCCGCCAGCGCGGAAAAGCGACTGATATCTTGGGCTTCGAGCGTCATCTTCAACTGGGTGAGCAGCCCGGTGTCGACCCCGTCGATCGCGGCTTCGCCGGTCAGGCCATAGTCTTCGCCCGAGAGGGTCAGACCGTTGATCTCAATCGGTTCGCCTTCGACAAAGCGGATTTCGGCGCTGCCGGTGATCGCATCGCCAATCGCCTCGGCGCTGGCCGGATCGGTCAGCGTCAGCCCCTCGGTGGCAAAGGTCACGTCGCCGAGGAATTGCCCCAGACTGCCAAGGTTGCCTTCGAGAATACCGTCGAGCGCCAGTTGGGTCTGCGCGATTTGCAGCGCGCCCGTGTCCAGCCCGGTGATGTCGAAGGCACTGTCGAAACGGTCGCCATCGGCGGCATCGTAATCCACGCGCAGGGTCACGGCCTCGACCCGCGTGCCCTCACCCGAGACCGGCAGAAGGGTCGAGGTGCCATCGGGGTTTGCGATCCGACCTGAGATGTCGATCAGCGTCGGCCATTTCTCTTGGTTCAACGTGACCTGCCCCTGCAGATCGACGGAGTTCGCGGCAAGGGCAAAGCTGCTGACCTCAACCGCACCGTTGCTTTCCAGCAGCGCATCCAGCGCTAGCCGCACATCCTCGCCGAAAAAGTCACGGTAGCGCGGGGCGAGCAGCGCAGTGATGTCACCGCCGATATCGGCTTGAATGCGGCGGTCCGGTGTATCGCTGGCGCGACGCGGGGCCTGCGTGCCAAGGGTCACCTGCCCGGCCAAACGCTCTTGCCCATCGGTGGCGATGGTCACATCGGTCGCGAAATCATCCAGCGGCCCTGCGCCTTCGACGGTCATCTGCACCGAAGGCTGCCCCGGCAGGTTCAGCAGTTTCGACGCGATGCCTTCGGGGTCTTCGGTCAGGTTCAATAACAGGTCCAGCACATTTTCGGTGCGGTCAAAATCGGCTTGAATGTCGAACTCGCCCCGTTTGCCATCGGTGCGGCGGGCCTGAAAATCGACGATGCCGACCGTATCGGTCAGCCGTGCATTGGCGCTTACCGAAAGCTGCGCCGCCTCGCCCAAGATCGGCTCGCCCAAGTTGATCTCATCCACCGAGAAATCCGCGATTTCGATGGAAACGGGCAGATCGGGCAAGGCAAAGGGTTTGGCCTCGGCATCGGGCAGATCGACTTCATTGCTGACCGGCAGACGCTCGACATCGAGCCGCCCGGCGGTGAGTTGCTCGACCTCCAGCCGTCCGCGCAGCAGGGCCGAACGGTTCCAATCCAGGACCACGTCATCAAGCGTCAGCCAGATGCCATCGTCATCCGCAATCGTCATCCGGTCAAAGGAGGCCTCCGAACTCAGCGCACCTGCGAATCCGTCGATGCTGACGGTGCGGCCCGCGCCGCTCAGCGCGTCTTGAATGGTCCGGGTGAGAAAGCCCTTGTCGTCATCCTGTGCGGCAGCCGGTGTGAAGCAGGCCAGATAGACAAGGCTGGCGGTGAGGATCTGCAAAAACTGTCGCATTAAAACGCCTGTCCAATCCCGATATAGACTTGGAAATCTTCATCCACTTCCGGCCCCGATGTGGGCACGGCCACGTCCAGCCGGATCGGCCCGATGCCCGTGGCATAGCGCAGACCCAGACCCGCGCCCGAGTGCCAAGTGCCTGATCCATCGTAGAATTCTTCCGACCCGATATAGCCTGCATCGGCAAAGCCCACGACGCCGATCTTCTCGGTCAGGGCCACGCGCGCCTCTGCTGATAGCCCGACAAAGCTGCGCCCGCCCACGGTGTCGCCGCTCGGCAGTTCAACCCCAAGCGTTTGATAGGGTTGTCCGCGCACGCTGCCGCCCCCGCCGGAGTAAAAGAGGTAATCCGCCGGCGCTTCCGACAGGTCCGGCCCTGCAACCGATCCAAGCTGCCCCCGGAAGGCCAGCGTCACCGGGCGCTCCGTCCCGAAGCTGCGATAGTAGCGCGCATCAAGATAGCTGCGCAGCCCGCTTTCAGACCCCGACAGGGCGACAAAGGGCGTGAGGCTGGCGTCGATGTAATAGCCATCGGTCGCGTCCAACTCCTTGTCGCGGTAGTCGAACTCGGCCCCCAGCGGCAGGGTCAGCAGGGTATATTGGTTGGTGCCGAAGGCATCCTCGGTCTCAGCCACACGCAGGCCGAGACCCGCGGAATAGGTGCGATTCTGGTTGGCAATCCGCTCGATCCCCGCCTCCAGATCCAACTGGCGGGAAAAGTAATTCACCTCGTCCAACTGTTCCAACGTGGCCAGCGCGTAGAAATCGGTGTCTTCGTTAAAGGTCGCCGGACGTTCGAACCGGGCGGAGAGCGTATAGTCCTCGCCCCCCGAATTGCCGCCGATCCCTTCGATCTCAGCCGAGAGGCGCAGACGTTCGGCCCCGCCCAGCAGATTGCGGTGCAGCCAGAAAGTGCTCAGCGTCAGCCCTTCGAGCGAAGACAGTTCCGCACCAAAGCCAAAGCGCCGCTTGGGCGCTTCGGTCACCTGCGCGGTGATGGGCAGCGTGTCGTTGGGGCCAATCCGATCCGCTTCGATGAGCGCCACGGCGTCGAACGCGCCGGTGCGGCGCAGCCGTTCGGTGGCCAGTTCCAACTCTTCGGGCGAGAAGACCTCCCCCAGTGGCAGCCCTGCGATTTCGATCAGCCGCGCGGTGCGCACGTCTTCGTTGCCGGTCACAGTCAGCGCGCCAAAACGCAGCTTTGGCCCCGGAGCCAGCCGCAGGGCAGCGTCGATCTGGCGTTCGCGGTGTTTGGCCACAAGATCTTGATCTGCCAATGCCGCTTTCGCGTGGCCCACATCGCGCCAACCGCTGACGCCAGCCGAGACGGTTTCCTTCAGCACGCCAAGGCTCGCGGTCTCCCCCGCGGCAAATCCGTCCGGCAACTCGGTGCCCGGGGCTATGGGCGCGATGCGGGTCGCGCCAAAGCGGAACTTCGGCCCCGGGTCTACCGTGATCACGGCCCGGTCGATGCGGCGCGGCGGTTGCACGGGGGGAATCGCGGCGGCATCGACGCCATCCAAGGTGATCTTGAGCGTCGGCCCGAAATACCCGTTGTCGTAGAGCAGCGCCAAAAGCCGCCCATAATCGGCCTGCGCCGCTGCGACCAACTCCTGCGGCGTGGCAGGCTCGGCATCCTCATCGGTCTGCTCGGCCAGCAAGGACCCATCACGCAGGGTGGCATAGAGGTCCGAATCCGCCGCGATGCCGGTGATGGCCAGTTCCGCGGCCTGTGCCGCAGCCCCCCCGCCAAGAAGTAGTCCAAGAGCGAGACAAAGCGCCGCCCCTTGAGTCTGCCCTTGTTGCGCCACGCGCTACCCTCCTTGCGTTCGTCAGCCCGGTTTTCGCGCCGGTTCTCCTTTGCCCGCCCAAACGGGCCTTATTCTTAGCAACCGTTAAACGGCATTGCCGCCTTGGCTGCAAACACTCTGCCGGGGGAATCGCGCGATGAGAACGCTCTGCCCCGCCCCGCGCAGGTGTCACGCGCGGAATCGGCAAGATACCGCGCAGCAAGAGTGTAGGCTGACCACGGCCCGAGACGAGGACCAAAACGTTTTTTCTTTCAGGGGAGTCCGACCATCGCTTTGCATTGCAAAGCATGGTGGTGCGGTCGGAGAGACTCGAACTCTCACGGGTGTTACCCCACAGCGACCTCAACGCTGCGCGTCTACCATTCCGCCACGACCGCACGCCATGGTTGGTGGGCGGGGTTTAGCCAAAGACCAAGGGCTTGTGAAGAGGCAATCGGCAAAATTTTTCAATGCGTTTCAGAAAGCGGGTTCAGCCCCCGATTTTCCGCAGCCGCACCCCCGATCACAATTCCCTTACCGCCCTGCAATCTGACGGCTCAGCCGTTGAAAGCGCGCGTTCGGCGGGCCATCTGTGACGCAAGCAAGAAGGAACACGCCATGCCCGCAGATACCGCCACCCCCACAAATACCCCCACCGTGCAGATCGACATCGTATCGGATGTGATGTGCCCTTGGTGTATCGTGGGCTACAAGCAACTTGAGCAAGCGCTCGGCGCGGTTGGCGTCGGCGCCTACGTGCGTTGGCACCCCTTTGAGTTGAACCCGCAGATGCCAGCCGAAGGCCAGAACATGGCCGAACATCTGGCCGAAAAATACGGCTCCACCCCTGCTCAGTCGGTCGAGAATCGCAAACGGCTGACCCAGATGGGGCAAGACCTCGGCTTTACCTTTAACTTTTCCGACGACACGCGGATGCAAAACACCTTTGCCGCGCATCAACTGCTGACATGGGCGCAGGTCCAAGGGCTGCAACACCCGCTGAAGATGGCCCTTTTTGACGCGCATTTCACCCAAGGGCGCAATGTGAACGACACTGATGTGCTCGCCGATGTTGCCGCTTCCGTCGGATTGGACCGGGATGAGGCGCTTGAGGTGCTCCGCAGCGGCAGCTTTGCCGAACAGACCCGCGAAGCGCAGCAATTCTGGACCTCGCGCGGCATCTCCGGCGTGCCGTCGATGATCTTCGAGGGCAAATACCTCATCACCGGGGCGCAGGGGGCAGAAAACTATGCCCAAATCCTGCGCAAGGTCTTGGAGGAACGCGACGCCGCCGCCTGACACTGTGCCTCTGGCGGTGTGGCGCGGGTCTTGCTAAGGCATCCCCATGGTTGAATGGATCATCACTGACGGCTTGACCGACTACCGCAGCGCCGAGGCGTGGATGGAGGCGCGTGCCACCGCCATCGCCGCCGGCGAGGCCGAGGAATGCATCTGGCTGGTCGAACATCCCCCGCTCTATACCGCCGGAACCTCGGCGCGGGCCGAAGACCTGACAGAGCCCGACCGCTTTCCCGTCCACCCCACCCGGCGCGGCGGGCAGTATACCTATCACGGGCCGGGCCAGCGTGTGGCCTATGTGATGCTCAACGTCGCCGCCCGGGGGCGCGATGTGCGCTGTTTCGTGCGCCAGCTCGAAAACTGGGTCATCGCCACGTTGGATCAATTCAACCTGCGCGGTGAAATCCGCCCCGGTCGCGTCGGCGTTTGGGTGCAACGGCCCGAGAAACCCGCCCAGCCCGATGGCAGCCCCGCCGAAGACAAGATCGCCGCCATTGGAATCAGGCTGCGCAAATGGGTCAGCTTCCACGGCATCAGCATCAATGTGGAGCCGGACCTCAGCCATTTTGGCGGCATCGTCCCCTGCGGCATCACGAACCACGGCGTGACCTCGCTGGTCGATCTGGGCCTGCCCGTCACGATGGACGATGTCGATCTCGCCCTGCGCGCCACCTTTGATGAGGTCTTTGCCAGCGACCCCACAGGCAGTTGCGACATCACCCCCTAACAGCAGCAAAGCACGCGCCAAGCGCCCCAAAGGCCGGATTTTACGGCGACAGCCACAGCGCAAAAAATACCCACCCTGCGACCATCGCGCCCATTGCCCCCGCGAGACGGTCGCTCTAAAACGGGCGCGACACCGCATGTTCCGCCTATGGCGCCATGTGTCCAATTCATTTGCAGGAGGCACCGCATGGCAGACGCAGCCATTCACGGCCAAGATCATCACGACGACCGGGGGTTCTTTACCCGGTGGTTCATGTCCACCAACCACAAAGATATCGGTATTCTGTACCTTATCGTCTCGGCCTTGGTCGGTCTTATTTCGGTGGCATTCACCGTCTACATGCGCCTTGAGCTCATGGATCCGGGCGTTCAATACATGTGTATGGAAGGCGCGCGTTTCATCGCGGATAGCTCTGCCGCCTGTACGCCAAACGGCCATTTGTGGAACGTGCTGATCACCGGCCACGGCATCCTGATGATGTTCTTCGTCGTGATTCCCGCGCTCTTCGGCGGTTTCGGCAACTACTTCATGCCGCTGCAAATCGGCGCGCCGGACATGGCTTTCCCGCGGATGAACAACCTCAGCTTCTGGCTCTATGTCGCAGGCACCACCCTCGCAGTCTGCTCGCTGCTGACACCCGGCGGCAACGGTCAGCTTGGCTCCGGCGTGGGCTGGGTGCTCTACCCGCCGCTTTCGGTACGCGAAGCGGGCATGTCGATGGACTTCGCGATCTTCGCGGTGCACGTCTCCGGTGCCTCCTCGATCCTCGGCGCGATCAACATGATCACCACCTTCCTGAACATGCGCGCCCCCGGCATGACCTTGTTCAAAGTGCCGCTCTTCGCCTGGTCGATCTTCGTCACAAGCTGGCTGATCCTCCTGTCCCTGCCGGTTCTGGCGGGCGCGATCACCATGCTCTTGATGGACCGCAACTTCGGCTTCGCCTTCTTCGACCCCGCAGGCGGCGGTGACCCGATCCTCTACCAGCACATTCTGTGGTTCTTCGGCCACCCCGAAGTCTACATCATCATCCTGCCGGGCTTCGGCATCATCTCCCACGTCATCGCGACCTTCTCGCGCAAACCGGTCTTCGGCTACCTGCCGATGGTCTGGGCGATCATCGCGATCGGTGCTCTGGGCTTCGTCGTCTGGGCGCACCACATGTACACCGTGGGCATGACCCTGAACCAGCAGGCCTACTTCATGCTGGCCACCATGGTCATCGCGGTGCCAACGGGGGTAAAGGTCTTCAGCTGGATCGCCACCATGTGGGGCGGCTCGATCGAGTTCAAAACACCGATGCTCTGGGCCTTTGGCTTCCTGTTCCTCTTCACCGTCGGTGGCGTCACCGGCATCGTACTGAGCCAGGCCGCCGTGGACCGTGCCTACCATGACACCTACTACGTCGTGGCGCACTTCCACTACGTGATGTCGCTCGGCGCCGTCTTCGCCATCTTCGCGGGCATCTACTTCTACCTGCCCAAGATGACGGGCCGCATGTACCCCGAATGGGCCGGCAAACTGCACTTCTGGGCGATGTTCATCGGTGCAAACCTGACCTTCTTCCCGCAGCACTTCCTGGGCCGTCAGGGCATGCCGCGCCGCTACATCGACTATCCTGAGGCATTCGCCTACTGGAACCAGTGGTCCTCGATCGGCGCCTTCCTCAGCTTTGCCTCCTTCCTCTTCTTCTTCGGGGTGATGGCCTACACGCTGACCCGCGGCGCACGCTCCACAGCAAACAACCCGTGGAACGAATTCGCGGATACGCTGGAATGGACCCTGCCCAGCCCGCCGCCCGAACACACCTTCGAGCAGCTTCCGAAACAGGAAGACTGGGACAAGCAGCACAGCCACTAAGCTGACCCAAACCACAAAGGCCCCGCTCCCCGCGGGGCCTTTTCTTTTGCCCCCACTCCTCTGACAGCCGCCCCTCCCCTCCAACTTCATCCTTTCTCAAATACCCTCGGGGGTCCGGGGGCAGAGCCCCCGCCTTACGCAAATTTTTCCACCAAAAACCACATTTCCCTCTTGAAGCCCCCCGCCCCAATAGGTATCTCGCCCTCACCAGACGGTAAGCGGGCGTAGCTCAGGGGTAGAGCATAACCTTGCCAAGGTTAGGGTCGGGCGTTCGAATCGCCTCGCCCGCTCCATCTGGACTTCACAGGGTCGCATCTTCGGATGCGGCCCTTTGTGCTTTTCTACCCCCAAAACCTTCCCGAAAAAAATTGCCGCGCGACGCTTAGATCGCTTCATTTCCCCCTTGCAGCCCCCTGCGGGAATGGGTATTCCCCCCTCACCAACCGGATGCGGGCGTAGCTCAGGGGTAGAGCATAACCTTGCCAAGGTTAGGGTCGGGCGTTCGAATCGCCTCGCCCGCTCCAGGTTGATCCTACCACCCCGTAGGAAACGCAAAGCCGCCCTTCGGGGCGGCTTTTGTGTATCTAGCCCTACATAAAAAAACGCCCCATGACGAACACGGGGCGTAAGGTACGGAACGAGGGACAGTAGATGGCCGGCAGGCGTTCCGGGCCTGCGGTCACCTTTAAATTTAGGAAGCCTTAGCCGTTTTCAAAGGGGCCGGGCCCAGCCGCCCTGCCCCCTGTTCGAATTTGAGCCAGTTCTTGCCGATTCTCAGCCGCCAACTCGGCTGGCATAAAGCGCGATAGCCGCCGCGTTAGAGACGTTGAGCGAGCCGAATCCGCCCGCCGCATCGATCCGCACCAGCGCGTCTACGGTCTCGCGGGTCTTCTCTCGCAGCCCCGGCCCCTCGGCCCCCAGAACAAGCGCCACGGGGCGGTCACGGCGACCCTCGACGGCCTCCTCGATGGTCTGCGTGGCCTCGCCATCAAGCCCCAGCACGACATAGCCCATCTCCTGCAAGGCCCGGATGGCATCGGCAAGGTTGCGGACCCTCAGATAGGGCTGCCGCTCCAGCGCGCCGCTGGCGGTTTTGGCCAGCGCCCCGGTCTCGGGCGCGGAATGGTGTTTGGTGCCGATGACCGCCGAGGCGCCAAGCACTTCGGCAGAGCGTAGAATCGCGCCGACGTTATGCGGATCGGTCACCCGGTCGAGCAGCAAAAGCCGCGGCGCGGAATCACCGATGGCCACATCTTCCAATCGGCCCCAGTTCAGCGGCTTCACCTCCAAAACGGCACCTTGGTGGACCGAGTTTGGATCGAGCGGCGGGCGGAACTTGCGTGGGTCCACGACCTGCGGCGTGATTCCCGCCTCGGCGATGGCCTCTTCCAGCTTCGCCTGCGCGTTCGGCGTGACCATCAACTGCAATTTTTCACGCCGCGGGTTCATCAGCGCATCGCGCACCGCATGCAGGCCGAACAGCCAGACCGTTTGCGCCGCTTCGGCCTTCTTGTCCTGCTCTTTTTGCACGACCCATTTGGGTTTCTTCATCTCTTTATCCTTTCGTGCGATTTCCCCAAGATTTCTCAGGAATTCGCCTTGACGCTTCTTTGGCTCGCTTGTAATCACGCCCCCACGTCAGGTGCAATGCACCGGGACAAAGTGGGCGACAGGCCGCAAGGTGTGGCAGGGGACTGTAACTCCCTCGCGGAGACGCACGCCTGGTTCGATTCCAGGGTCGCCCACCACTTTCTCCCCCCTCGCGATAGTTCGTATGCGCAGTTAAGGCGCGCTCGTGGCGACCAATCAATGTCGGGCCCGATGGCCATCACGGGATCAACACATCGCTCCGCAAAAACCCCTCAAGCGCCATTCCCAAATCGTCGTAAACCAGTTGAACCCGAATCCTCTCAACTGACCCGAGATCGAACGTCAGGTAAGGCTGCGGATCCCCCTCCAGAATCGCATTCGGCGTCGGCGATGAATCGTGACAGGGCGGCATCGGCAGATTCTGCATCGGCGCGTCGTACACCGCGATTGCCATGGCGGCCAGCCCGCAGCGCCAGCTCCACAGGTGGGTCACATAGAGGAAGTCTCGCCCATCATACTCCCGCACGGCGATCCAATTGCCGCGGGTGGCGTTCAGGATCGGACGCACCTCTGCGGCGGTGGTGAAACGGCCCGTGGGTGTCTGGTCTTCGGCGATCAATCCGGGGGGCACGGCATCCATGTAGAATGCAGGCGGCGGGGCCGCGGGCGCCGGGGGCGCCGCCGGGCTGGCGGGGGCTGCGGGGCGTGCCGGAGCCTGCACCGTCATCGGCGCATCCGGTCGGCCTACCCCGTCCGAAGGCGCAGAGGGGCCGCCAAGGCTGATCGCGATCACGGCAAAGACAAAATCGAACATTCGAACCCCTTTCGCAGGCCGCTCAAATTGCTGGCTTTTGCCGACAGAGCCCTGCCCCTATACTGGCCGAAAACCAAAGGCCGCAGTTAAGTATGACACGCAATTCGCGTACCCCGCAAATTTTCAACGTTGTCATCGTGGGCCAAGAGGGGCGGCTGGCCTATGAGGCGCTGCTTTTCGCCGCCTCCCTGCGCCATTCCTGCCCGGAGTTCCAAGGCCGCCTGCTGATCGCCGAGCCGCAGCCCGGCCCGCTTTGGGATCGTGATCCGCGCATCACCGACAGCGCGCTGCGCGAGGCGCTGAGCGCGTTTGGGGCGGAGTTCGTCCCCTTCGAAAACCAACATTTTGGCAGCACCTATCCCAATGGCAATAAGATCGAGATGCTCAGCGCCCTGCCTGCGGGCGAACCCTTTGTTTTCTTTGACACCGATACGCTGATCACCGGCGACTTGTCGGCGGTGCCGTTTGATTTCGACCGCCCCTCGGCCTCTCTCAAACGCGAAGGCACATGGCCCGAGCCGCAGCTATACGGGCCGGGCTATAGCGCATTGTGGAAGTCGCTTTACGACAAGTTCGGCCTCGACTTCGCCAGCAGCCTCGACCTGAGCCAACCGGATGAATATTGGCGGCGTTATCTCTATTTTAACGCAGGGTTCTTTTACTACCGCTGCCCGAAGGAATTCGGCGATCTCTTTCTGCGCTACGCGCTGGCGGTACGCGACGACCCTCCGGTCGAGCTTTGCGCGCAGAGCTTTGACCCTTGGCTCGACCAAATCGTGCTGCCGCTGGTGATCCACGCCCTTGGCGGCGGGCAGGACACCCTGCCCGCTGGCCTGTTGGATGGTACGGTCTCCTGCCACTATCGCTTTCTGCCCCTGCTCTACGCGCGAGAGAGCGATCATGCGATCGAGGTGCTAGAGGCCATCACCGCCCCCAACCGAATGAAAAAGCTGCTCAAGCAGCGCGATGCGATCAAGCGGATGGTCTATCAGGGCCGTGGGGCCAAGGTGCGCGCGCTTTTCGATCAAGACAACCTGCCGCGCCGGGAACAGGCGATCCGCAACCGGATCAAATCAAACGGTTTCTGGATGCGCTGAGCCTCGCCTGCCCCGTTGTCTGGAAGGATCTTTGCGCCTAGGCTGCGCGAGAACCATTTTCTGAGAGGACAGACCAATGGCCGACAGCCCCACCCCACATTTCGACACGCTGCAAATCCACGCAGGCGCCACCCCCGACCCGGCCACCGGCGCGCGGCAGACGCCGATCTATCAGACCACGGCCTATGTCTTTCGCGATGCCGATCACGCGGCGGCTTTGTTCAACCTTGAGGAAGTCGGCTATATCTATTCGCGCCTGACCAACCCCACCAACGCGGTCCTGCAAGAGCGTATCGCCACGCTCGAAGGCGGTGTCGGCGCGGTCTGCTGCTCATCGGGCCACGCGGCGCAGATCATGGCGCTGTTCCCGCTGATGGGGCCGGGCAAGAATATCGTTGCCTCCACCCGTCTTTATGGTGGCACGGTCACGCAGTTCAGCCATACGATCAAGCGGTTCGGCTGGTCCTGCAAATTCGTCGACTTCGACGATCCGCAGGCCGTGGCCGATGCGATCGACGACGACACCCGCGCGGTCTTTGGTGAGGCTATTGCAAACCCCGGCGGCTATATCATGGATGTGCGCGCCATTGCGGATGTGGCCGATGCGGCGGGCATTCCGCTGATCATCGACAATACCAGCGCCACGCCCTACCTCTGCCGCCCGATTGAGCATGGCGCGACGCTGGTGGTGCATTCCACCACCAAATACCTCACCGGCAATGGCACTGTCATGGGCGGCTGCGTGGTGGATTCAGGCAAGTTCGACTGGTCCGCGAATGACAAATTCCCCTCGCTCAGCCAGCCCGAGGAAGCCTATCACGGCATGAAGTTCCACGAGACCTTCGGCGCTATGGCCTTCACCTTCCACGGCATCGCCATCGGGCTGCGCGATCTGGGGATGACGATGAACCCACAGGCGGCGCATTACACGCTTATGGGGATCGAGACCTTGTCGCTGCGCATGGAGCGGCATGTGCAGAACGCGGTGAAGGTGGCCGAATGGCTGGAGCAGGACGACCGGGTCGAATACGTGACCTATGCCGGGCTGAAATCCTCACCCTATCACGAGCGGATGCAAAAGGTCTGCCCCAAGGGCGCGGGCGGGCTTTTCACCTTTGCGGTCAAGGGCGGCTATGACGCCTGTGTGAAACTGGTCAACAGCCTTGAGATCTTTAGCCACGTGGCGAACTTGGGCGATACGCGCTCGCTGATCATTCACTCGGCCTCCACCACGCACCGACAGCTGACGGCAGAGCAGCAAGAAGCGGCGGGGGCCGGTCCGGGCGTCGTGCGCATCTCCATCGGGACCGAGGACGCCGACGATCTGATCGCCGATCTCGATCAGGCGCTGACCAAGGCGACCAGCTAAACCACCTTCCCCCGCCGATCACCTCGGCGGGGGTTTTCCATCTGCGGCAACTTACTGCCCCGGGGCAATGGCAAAGGTCATCGAGACCTGCGCCCGCACCTCAACCTCACCTTCGGCCACGGCACTGTCCATCGCCATCCCCATACGGGCGGATTCGAACATTTTGGGCTGCGCGTTGGAGTTTTCGGTCATGCGGATCAGCGTGCCGAGCTTTACCCCTGCCGCCTCGGCCAACTGCCGCGCGCGTTCGGTGGCATCCGCAACGGCGGCTTTGCGCGCCTCGGCCAGCGCATCTTTCGGGTCTTGAAGACCGAAGTCCAACCCGTTGAAATCATTCGCACCCTCGTCGATCACCGCATCCATCATCGCGCCCAAGCGCTCCAGATCGCGCACTTTGACCGTTACGGAGTTGCCCGCCTGATAGCCGGTGATGCGCGGCGGCTGGCCGTTTTCGTTCGCGCGGCGGTCATGCACCGGACGCAGGTAGAAACGGCTGGTCTGACGGTCCTTCGCCGCGACGCCCTGCGCGTCGAGCTGGGTCAGGATCGCGCTCACGGCGGCATTCACCCCGTCCATCGCGGCCTTGGCGGTTTCGGCCTCTTCGGTCACGCCCAGAGTGATCGTTGCCATGTCGGGCGCGGCGGCGATGCTGCCTTGGCCGGTGACGATAATCCCCTCTTCCGGTCCCTGCTGGGCCGAGACCAATCCGGCCCCCGCCATCCACGCCAGCGCCACCCAATTCATCAGTCGCATGTTCGTTCCTTTCCGTGCATCAATGCGCCGCCATTTGCCCATCGCGGGCCGGTTCTGACAAGCACCTGCGCGGTGCGCACCCTTCCCTTGGGCGAACTCCTGCTCTATCCTTCGCGATGACTGCGGCGCGTCTGTAAGTGCGCCCGACCCCATGCTAAAGTCGACCGCGATGAAGCCGAATTTTACCCTCTCCCTGTCGTTCGACGGCATTCGTTTGCTCCACCGCACATCGGGTGGATGGCAGCTTGTTGGTGAAGTGGCGCTCGACAGCGCCGATCTGGCGGCGGAACTGGCGGTCTTGCGCAAAACCGCCACGGCGTTGGAGCCCGGCGGGCTGCGCAGCCTGCTGCTGATCCCCGACGCGCAGATCAAATACCTCACCCTCGACACGCCGGATATGGACCCCGCCGCCCGCCGTGCGGCAGCGGCAGAAGCGCTGGAGGGGGCCACGCCCTATCCGGTTTCCGATCTGGTGTTTGACGTGCATGCCGATGGCGGGCAGAGCCATGTGGCCGCCGTGGCCCGCGAGACTTTGGACGAAGCCGAGGCCTTCGCGGTGGAGCATCGTTTCCACCCGGTCAGCTTCGCCGCCGCCCCGGCCAATGAAAATTTCGAAGGCGCGCCGCATTTCGGCATGACGAAAGCCGCGTCAGACCTGCTGGAACCCGGCGAAACCGTGGAGCCTGAGACGGCCCCCATCGTGATTTCCGGCGTGATGAACGCGCCCGAAGGGCCGGTCGTGGACACGGATGAGACGACCCCCGTGGCCGAGCCTGAGCTTGCCCCGACGCCGGAAGAGACCCCGCCGCCGGTAGTGGAAGACCTGCCGGATTTGGGCTCGACCGAGGACCCTTCGGAAGCCGCCCCCGCGTTGGAGCCCACCCCCAAAGACACGCCACCACCCTTGGACGAAGACCTGCCCGCCTTGGACGCTGCGACGGAAACGGAGGCGACGGAAGCCCCGGCAGAGGCCGAACTGACCCCCACTCCAGAGGAAACCCCACCGCCGTTGGAGGAAGACCTGCCCGCGCTGGAGACCGCCGCGCCAAGCGAGGAATCGGCAGAGACGGACGCGCCGCCCGTCCCCACGGGCAGCGTTGCGGCATCCGCAGCCCCCCTTGCGGCGGCGGCAAGCACGCAGGCCGCGCCGCAGCCCGAACCGTCGCGCAAGGTTGATTTCTCCGCACCGCCCTCGCGCAGTGCCCCTGCCGCCGGTTTTGCAAGCCGCCGTGGCGGGTCAGACAACGCGCCCAGCCTTGGCGGCGCGAGCCGGGAAACACCCCCGCCCCCGCCTGCCGCCAAAACGGAACCGACGCCCGCGCCCGCCCCCAGCACAGCCTCCCTGCCCGTCGGCGCACCTTCGCCCGCCGCGACCCCGCTTGCGCCGCAGATGCCCGTCGAACCGGCCACCGCCGCCGCCGCGACAGAGGCTGCAGCCCCCCAGCCTGACAGCAGCTCGCTGACGCCCGAGACGACCACCTCGACCGGCACCTTCCTCAGCCGCCGCAAACCGAAAGCGTCGAAAGACCGCCGGACCGCCCCTGCCAGCCCCGCCACGGCCACCCCGGCATCAGAGGCCGAGCGGATGACCGTTTTCGGCGCGCGCCGCCGGAACGAAGTCGGCGGCAAGCCGCGCTTCCTAGGCCTGATCCTGACGGCGGCGCTTTTGGTCTTCTTGGCCGGTGTCGCGGCTTGGGCCTCTATCTTCCTCGACGAGGGCAGCGCGCTTTCGCGGCTCTTTGGCGACCGTAGCCCGCGCAGCACAGCCGAAGCCTTGGCCCCTGCGGAAACCCCTGAGATCGAAAATGACATCGCCGTTTTGCCCCCCGAACCGGCTGAGCCTGACGCGATCGAAACCGCCGCCTTGGACGCGGGTCTGACCGACGAAGACGGTGCCGTGCTCGACGCGCTGCGCGACCCTGAGCCGCGCCCCCTGTCAGAGATGACCGAGGCCGAGATCGACGCCAAATATGCCACCACCGGCATCTGGGCCCGCGCCCCGGACGTGCCCCCGGCCCCGGCGGCGGCGATTGATATCGACGATCTCTACCTCACCAGCATCGACCCGATCAGCAGCACGACAGATGCCGTGGCCCTGCCGCCCGCCGATGAGTTCAGCACCGACATTGCCCCCGGCGCGGTCAGCTCTCCGGCGGCGGCGGGCACACGCTTTGCGCTGGACGCGCGCGGCTTGGTCAAACCCACGGCGCAGGGGGCGCTTAGCCCCGATGGCCATCTGGTCTACCTCGGACGCCCCGCCGTGCAGCCCCCCGCCACTCTCACACGGCCCGAAGCCGAACCGGCTGAGCCCGAGGTCGACAGCGCCTTGGCCGAGGCCCGGCCCCGTCTGCGCCCCAACGATTTGGCAGAGACGACCGAACGCGCCCAGCTTGGCGGGCTGACACGGTCCGAATTGGCCGATCTGCGCCCGCAACTGCGGCCCAAATCCGTTCAAGAAATCGCTCAAGAAGCGCTCGCCGCTGCCACGCCTGAGCCCGAGGTCGCCCCCATCGACACCAGTGGCGCGGTCGCCGCCGCCCTCGCCACGCCGCCGGCAATCCAAAACGCGACGAAACAGGCCACAACCCAGTCGCGCCGCCCCGATACCCGGCCCCGCAATTTCGACCGGATCGTGAAACGCGCCGCCCGCAGCGCTGCGCCTGCGCAGGTCGCGAGCGTCGCGCCCAAAGCGGTCCAACCGCGCTTTCCCTCGAAGACCTCCGTGGCGAAACAGGCAACGGTGAAGAATGCGATCAACCTGCGCGACGTCAATCTGATCGGCGTCTATGGCAAGCCCTCGAACCGCCGCGCTCTGGTTCGGCTCAGCAACGGGCGTTATCAAAAGGTTGAGGTCGGCGACCGGATCGACGGCGGCCGCGTCTCGGCCATCGGCGACAGCGAGCTGCGCTATGTGCGCCGGGGTCGGAATGTCGTGCTGAAGATGCCGAACTAGGTCTCCGCTAACAAAAAGGGACGCCGCAGCGCCCCTTTTCTCCCTCCCCCGGGTGATCTTTGATCAGGTGGCCTCAAGCTCGCCATTGTCGATCTGCTCTTGCTCGATCGATTCGAAGAGCGCCTTGAAGTTGCCTTCGCCAAAGCCGTCGTCACCCTTGCGTTCGATGAACTCAAAAAAGATCGGCCCGATCACGGTTTTCGAGAAAATCTGCAACAGGATGCGCGTCTCGCCCCCGTCGACCACGCCTTCGCCGTCGATCAGGATGCCGTGTTTCTGCATGCGGTCCAGCGGCTCTTCGTGGCCGGTCACCCGCTCTTTCGACATCTTGTAATAGGTCTCGGGCGGCCCGGGCATGAACTTCAGTCCATTGTCGGCAATAGCATCAGTGGCATCATAGATGTTGCGCGCGCCGACGGCGATATGTTGGATGCCCTCGCCGTTGTACTTCTTGAGGTAAGCCACGATCTGCCCGGTTTCGCCCCGGTCTTCGTTGATCGGGATGCGAATGCGCCCGCAGGGCGAGGTCAGCGCGCGGCTGGTGAGGCCCGTATATTTGCCCTCAATGTCGAAGAATCGGATTTCGCGGAAGTTGAACAGGTCGCCGTAAAACTTGAACCAGACGTCCATATTGCCCTTGTGCACGTTGTGCGTCAGGTGGTCGAGGTAGTAGAACCCCACGCCCTCGGGCTTGGAGGTGGCGATCCAGTCGTATTCCCAGTTGTAGGGCGAGGTGTCGTAATACTGGTCGACGAAATAGATCAGCGAGCCGCCGATGCCCATGATCGCGGGCACGTCGAGCACCTTGCCATCGCCCTTGTATTCCTCGGCACCATTGGCCACCGCGTGCGCCAGCGCCTTTTGCGCATCCACGACGCGCCAGCCCATGGAGGGGGCACAGGGGCCGTGTTTTTCGACAAAGCGCGCGGCAAAGCTCGCGGGGTCGTGGTTCAGAACATAGGTGATGTCGCCCTGCTGCCAAAGCTCGATCTTCTTGGTCTTGTGATTGGCCACATGGACATAGCCCATTTTGGTGAAGACATCGCGCAGCGCCTGTGGGTCGGGGCTGGCAAATTCGACAAACTCGAAACCATCGGTGCCGGCGGGGTTCTCTGCCGTGATCTGCGATTTCGGGGCGTCATGCGGGAAAGGGCCCATGTCAGTCTCCTCTGCTTTGGGATTTGCCCTAGTCTACGCCGCAACCGCCGCGCGAATTGCGCGTATCGCAGCATTCAACTGGTCAATTTCGCGGAAGTGACGCATAGTACCTCCAAACCATGCGGAGATCGCGCATCATGCTCGATGAGATCGACAGGCGGCTGCTAACGGCGCTGCAAAAGAACGCCCACCTCACGGCGCAGGAGTTGGGGCAAGAGCTGAACCTATCCCCCAGCCAGGCCGGGCGCAGGCGTCAGCGGTTGGAGGCCGAAGGCTACATTCGCGGCTATCACGCGCGGCTTGATCCGGTGCGGATGGGGCTGAACGTCCAGGGCTTCGTGCAGGTCCATCTGGGCACCCACGGGCCGGAACATTCGGCGAGCTTTGCCCGGCTCATGGCCACCCGTCCCGAGATTGTGAGCGCTTGGACGATGACGGGGGATGCGGACTACCTCCTGAGGGTCTATTGTGACGATCTGCCGAGCCTGAACAGGCTCATTCACGACGTTCTTCTGCCCCATCAGGCCGTGAGCCGGGTGCATAGCCAGATTGTCATGGATCAACTGAAACAGGACGGGCCATTGCCCACCTGACGCTGAAAGAGGACCGCAATGGAAGGTTTCCTGTTCCAAGCCTCCGTCTATCTGGCCGCCGCGGTGATTGCCGTGCCCATCGCCGCGCGATTGGGGCTGGGGTCGGTGCTGGGCTATCTGGCGGCGGGTATTCTGATCGGGCCGGTGCTGGGCCTCGTCGGGTCCGAGACGAAAGACGTGCAGCATTTCGCGGAATTCGGCGTTGTGATGATGCTCTTCCTGATCGGTCTGGAGTTGGAACCGCGCGCGCTCTGGGACATGCGCCACCGTCTGCTGGGCTTGGGCGGCTTGCAGGTGCTGCTGTCGACCGCGGCGCTCATGGCCATCGCCATGGCTTACGACCAGCCGTGGCGCGTGGCGCTGGCAATCGGGTTGACGCTGGCGCTGTCTTCGACGGCCATCGTGTTGCAAACCCTATCGGAAAAAGGGCTGATGCGGACCCAAGGGGGGCGCTCCGTTTTCTCTGTCCTGCTGACGCAGGATATCGCGGTGATCCCCATTCTCGCCTTCCTGCCGCTGCTGGCCACGGGCATTCCGGGCGGGCTTTTGCCCGATGGGTCCATCTCGCTCGACCCGCAGGCGGTGGAGAATGCCCATCACGGGGCCGAGGGCAGCCACGCCGGAGAGGTCGCCCATGCCGCGCAGACCTTCGTGCAAAGCCTGCCGGGCTGGGGCGTTACGCTGGTCACCATCGGGGCCGTGGCCGCGATCATCCTCGTGGGCATCTATCTGACCCGCCCGGTGTTCCGCTACATCCACCTCGCCAAGCTGCGCGAGATGTATACCGCGCTGGCGCTGCTGATCGTGGTGGGGATTTCCTCGCTGATGACCGTGGTCGGCCTGTCGCCCGCACTCGGCGCCTTTCTGGCGGGCGTGGTGCTGGCCAGCAGCGAGTTCCGCCATGAGTTGGAGACCGACCTCGAACCCTTCAAGGGGCTGCTTTTGGGGCTGTTTTTCATCACCGTGGGGGCGGGTATCAACTTTGTCCTGCTGTTCGAAAAACCGCTCATCCTGATCTGCATGGCGCTGTTGGTCATCATCGTCAAAGCGCTGATCCTGATGGTACTGGGCCGCCTCTTCCGCCTCAAAGGCCGCGACGGTTGGCTTTTCACGCTGGCGCTGGCGCAGGCGGGCGAATTTGGCTTTGTGCTGGTCAGCTTTTCCCTCGCCACCGGCGTCATGCCCGACCCGATTGGCGAGACGCTTTTGCTGGTCGTGGCCCTAACCATGCTGATCACGCCGCTGCTTTTCATCCTGCACGACCTGATCAGCCGACGCCTTGACGACGGCGGCCCCGTCATCGCCGATGAGATCGACAGCAGCGGCCCGGTGATCATCGCGGGCGTCGGGCGCTTTGGTCAGATGGTGAACCGGATGGTCCAAGCCAGCGGTTTTCAAACCGTCGTGCTGGACCACAACCCCGAGACCATTGCTGTCATGCGGCGCTTTGGCTTCAAAGGGTTTCTAGGCGATCCCACGCGGCCCGACATCCTGCGCAAGGCGGGGCTGCAAGAGGCCAGCGTCTTGGTGGTGGCCCTCGATGATCCGAAATCCGCGGTCTCTCTCATCTCCTACGCGCGCAAAGAGAACCCGAACCTGCATATCGTCAGCCGCGCGCGCGACCGCGAGGAGGTCTACCGCCACTATCAGGCCGGGTCGAATGACATCGTGCGCGAGATGTTCGACAGCTCGCTTCGGGCCGGGCGCTATGTGTTGGAAAACATGGGGCTTTCGGATTTCGAGGCGAATGAGGCGCAAAAGCTTTTCTACGCCCATGACCGGGTCTCGGTCCGGGAATTGGCGGCGCTTTGGCGGCCTGATGTGCCGCCTTCGCAGAACGCCGCCTATGTCGCCCGCGCGAAGGAATTGCAGAAAGATCTGGAAACGGCTTTCCTCAACCTTGGCGATGACAAGGGCAAGGAAAGCGCCTGAGCCGGGCAGCCCCTTTCGGGGGGCCACCCGCACCGTCCTATGCGTCGCTGACGCCCGCTTCGGCAAAGGTGGCCATGCCCGCGTGACAGGCGAGCGCGGTCTTGAGGATGCCAATCGCCAAGCCCGCGCCAGAACCCTCCCCCAGACGCAGGCTCAACTCCAGCAGCGGCTCCTTGTCCAACGCGCCCAAGAGCCGCCGGTGACCGCTTTCCGCGCTGAGATGCCCCGCGACGCAGTGATCCAGCGCGCCGGGTGCCGTCCGCGCGAGGCTGAGCGCGGCGGCACAGCAGATGAAACCGTCGAGGATCACCGGGATGCGCAAGGCCCGCGCCCGCGCCAAAGCTCCGGCCATCGCGGCTAATTCCCGCCCCCCGAGGCGGCGCAGCTGCTCTAGCCCATCGCCCTTGTCCGCATGCAGGGCGACACCCTCGGCCACGACCTCGGTCTTCAGCGACAGGCCCGCGTCATCCACCCCGGTGCCGCGTCCGGTCCAGAACTCCGCCCCGCCGCCCAGAAGCGCCGTGGCAAGTGCCGCCGCCGAGGTGGTGTTGGCGATGCCCATCTCACCCACGACAAGCAGATCGGCCTCGGGATTCACCGCCTCCCAGCCCGCCCGCAGCGCCTCGACGAATTCGTCTTCCGCCATCGCGGGCGCGACCGTGAAATCTTGGGTGGGCCTGTCCAAGGACAGCGGCACCACGTCGAGGCTCGCGCCATTGACCCGTGCGATCTGATTGATCGCCGCCCCGCCCTGTTCGAAGTTCGACACCATCTGCGCCGTCACCTCTGCCGGGAAGGCCGAGACGCCCCGCGCGGCGACCCCGTGATTGCCTGCAAACACGATGATCTGGGGCGCGGCGATCTCGGCCCGCGCCCCGCCGCGCCAGCCCCGATACCAGACCGCGAGATCCTCCAACCGGCCAAGCGCGCCGGGGGGTTTGGTCAGCATGGCGTCATGGGCCCGCGCCTCTGCCATCGCCGCGTCGTCGCAGGCGGGCATCGCACGCAGCAGGCTGCGAAATTCGGTAAGACTGGCGAAAGACGTGTTCATATGCGGCCCTTTGCGGATTGATATTTAACCGTTTCTAGCCTTAGCCTGTCGGGGCTGAAAGTGCCGAAGGGGCGAAATAATGGCCATTCCCGACATCACCGCCCTGAGGCAGGTCTTCCGGCCCCGCGACATCGCCGTGGCCTTTGCCCTGCTGACCCGCCTGCCCCTGCCGCATTTCCATTTCCCGACCGAGGCGCACCGCCCCCCGGCCCGCAGCGCTTGGGCCTATCCGCTGGTGGGGATCGTGTTGGCGTTGATTGCCGGGACCGTCGGTGTGGCGCTGACGCGCCTGGGCGCGACGCCGCCGCTGGTGGCCGCCTTCGTGCTGCTGACGCTGGTGATGCTAAGCGGGGCGATGCATGAGGATGGCCTTGCCGATTGCGCCGATGGATTCTGGGGCGGCTGGACCCGCGAAAAGCGCCTGAAAATCATGAAAGACAGCGTGATCGGCACCTATGGCGTCGTGGCGCTGGTGCTGTCGCTTTTGCTGCGTTGGTATCTCATCAGCGAATTGATCACGGATGAGGCGCTGATCTGGGCGCTGGTCGTCGCCTCCTGCGGATCGCGGGCGGCAATGGTCTGGGTGATGGACAGCCTGCCCACCGCCCGCCGCGATGGGCTGTCTGACCGCACGGGCCGCCCCGGGGAATTGGCGACGGCGGTGGCGGTGCTGATCGGCGTGGTCGTGATCGTTCTGGCGCCGGATTATTCCGCATGGCGCTTGGCGCTTTTGGCGCTGCTTGCGGCGCTGGTGGTCCGCCAGATCGCCAAACACAAGATCGGAGGGCAGACCGGCGATGTCTTGGGCGCGACCCAACAGGTAACCGAAATCGCCCTGCTGACCGGTTGCCAGATGATGGCCTACGGCTGGCAGGCCATTCCATAAAAAACCGCGCCCCCGGAAGGGACGCGGCCTTATCTTAAATTGTGCACCGCTTAAGCGGCCACACGGCTTTCCAGCACGTCGCCGACCTGTTTTGCGGCGGCGAGTTCATCGCCGCCCGACACAGCGGCCACTTCACGGGTCAGTCGCTCAAGCGCTGCTTCATAAAGCTGACGCTCGGAATAGCTCTGCTCGCGCTGGTCGTCGGTGCGGTGCAGATCGCGCACGACCTCGGCAATGGCGATAAGATCGCCGGAGTTGATCTTTTGCTCATACTCCTGCGCGCGGCGGGACCACATGGCGCGCTTGACCTTGGCCTTGCCCTTGAGCGTTTTCATCGCATGGTTGATCACATCGGGTGTCGACAGGGCGCGCATGCCGATTTCGGTCGCCTTATGGGTCGGCACCCGCAGGGTCATCTTGTCTTTTTCAAAGGAAATTACGAAGAGCTCCAGCGCGATGCCGGCAACTTCCTGCTCCTCAATCGAGACGATCTGCCCGACGCCATGCGCAGGGTAGACGACGAATTCATTAGGGCGGAAATCAAGCTTTTTCGATTTGGTCATATAGATCGCTCCTTGGCGCGCGGGGGAAGCCCCGCCATTAACTCAGACACCTGAACAGCACGTAAAACGCATGCGAAGCGCAGCCTGAGTGGTCTGCGTTCGGGTGCGTTTGAGTTAGAAATGTGAGGTCAACCTTGGCAGCAGGGTCGAAACATTATCAGGCTCGTGTGTTACAGCTTGAAGACACTATAGCACAGAATCACGCCTTTCGGAAGCGCCCCCAAGCCAGCCTCGGCGGTTTCCCGGTCAATTCAGCGGGTTAACACGCAAAGTTGAGGTCACAGAGACGTCACAGGACGCGAATCGCCGTGCCTTAGCCGCCCTCGCCCGGTTTTTCCGAGAAGAGCTCCATCTTGCCCTCTTTGCCATCCATCTCTTCCGCTTCAGGCAGCGGGTCTTTCTTGGTGATAATGACGGGCCAAAGTTCGGAATACTTGCGGTTGAACTCCACCCATTTTTCCATATCCGGCTCGGTGTCCGGGCGGATCGCATCGGCGGGGCACTCGGGCTCGCAAACGCCGCAATCGATGCATTCATCGGGGTGGATCACCAGCATGTTCTCGCCTTCATAGAAGCAGTCCACCGGGCAGACTTCGACACAGTCGGTGTATTTGCAAGCGATGCAGGCGTCATTCACGATATAGGTCATGCGGAAACTCTGGCTGGATATGTGAGGGACTAGCTAAACCGGGGCGCGGGATCATTCAAGGTGGCGCGCCTTAGAAAGATCAAGCTGCCTGCGGTCGCGCTTGGTCGGGCGGCCCTTTCCCTCAAAACCGGGATTTTCGGGCTGTCTGTCCTTTGATTTGGGCTGTGGCGGGGACAGATCGGTGTAGAGCGTCTGCGCTTCGGGGGCCGGGCCCCGGCGATGGCCGATCGCCTCGATGCGGATCACCCGCACATGGTCACCTTGCGAAAAGGTCAGCACATCGCCGGGGCCGACACTGCTGGCGCGTTTCTGCGTCGGCGTGCCGTTGATCCGAACCGCGCCGCCCGCCACCTGCGCGGCAGCGAGCGAACGGGTTTTGAAAAAGCGGGCGTGCCACAGCCATTTGTCCAGCCGCAGTTTCGCGCCCGCCTCCACTTACTTGTCGTCCTTCAGCCCCATCAGCGCGGCGGCAAAGGGGTTATCAGGGTCGATCTGCTTTTCCTTGCGCGGGGGACGGGCAGAGAAGTTCTGCGACTTGCCGCCTTTGTCCCCGTCGGGCTTGCGCCCCTTGCCCTTGGCAGGTTTGCCACGCGGCTTGCCCTGCCCTTGGTTGCGATCCCCGCCGCGACGGTTGCCACCGCCATTGCCACGCGGGCTGCGGGCCCATGTGAAGATATAATAGGTCTCCATCTCCGGCCCGGCGACATCGGCATCGGGCGCAGTGCCCTGCGGAATTTCTTCCGCTGGCACTTCGGGGATGTTGGTGTCGACCTCAGGCTCTTCGGCGGCCACATCGGCCATGGGGGCGATGCCATCGTCGGGTATCTGCGCCACATCCGCAGGGCGGTCATCGGGGTTTGTCTCATCCGAAGGGGTTTCGATGATACCGCCTGCAGGTTCCTCGGCGGCGACATCCATGATCGGGTTGTCGGCTGCGTCGTCACCGGGCAGATCGCTGTCGAGTTTCTCGGGCACCACGGTATCGGCGGAAGGGTCCATCGCGTCATGGCTGCCGTCTTTGGGCATCACTACATCGACGGGTTTCACCGTAGTCCGCTCATCCTTCTCGGCCTTATAGCCCAGACCTTCCATCAGGTCGGCGAATTGCTCAAGCGTCATGCCGGTGATCGACAGCATGTCCGGCTTTGCCTCAAACCCGCCGCGCGAATCTTCGGCCCGCAGCATATCGGCGAGACGTTCCAGCATGTCGATGCGGATCGCGCGTTTGCCGGCGTTGCGGTAGCCCGACATGGTATCGGCCCCGGCGGGCGCTTCGGCTTCGACCGGAATGGTCACCAGACCGGGAGGGGGGGATTCAGGGAATTCGTTCAGCCCTCTGGCCAGCGACCAAAGCACCAAGCGCAACCGCGTCGGCGCGGGTTTGAGCATCAGCGGCATGAAGATGGTGAACTGGCCGAACCGGATGCCATGTTTGCGCAGCGCACCGCGAGCGTCTTGATCCAGCGCCTTCACATCCTCGGCCACTTGGGCGCGGGGCAGAATGCCGAAATTCTCAACCAGTTGGAAAGCAAAGCCGCGGGCCAGACCGGTCAGCGTGTCATCCTTGCTCAGCCCCAGCAGCGGCTCGAACAGGGCCGCGACCTTGCGGTCGATGAAGTGCTGGAGGCGGCGTTTCACCTTCTCGGCTACTTCAGGCCCGGCGATATCGTCGACAAAGACTTCGACTTGCGGCTTCAGCGCGTCGCTGCCAGCGGTCAGTTTGCCCACCGCAGCGCTGCCCCACATGAGGCCGCCCTGTTCGGTGAAATCAATCTCGGTGTCTGGGGCGTTGTAGAACCGGTCAGCGCGCAGATGGAACTGCGGAGCCAAGGCCTGCAATGCGGCGGTTTTCACCGTTTTGTCTTCAGCCGCACCCGCGCCCTTGTCCACCCGAAAGCGGAACCCGTCCAGCTTGCCTACAAATTCACCTTCAACGGTGACTTCACCGGTCTCGTTTACATCGGCCACCATGGCTTCCTTCTGTCCAAGCCGGCGCAGCAATACACTTGTGCGCCGATCTACAAATCTTTGCGTCAAACGCTCGTGCAGAGCGTCCGACAAGCGGTCTTCTACGACACGCGTCGTGTCGCGCCAATGGCTTTCGTCCTTTGTCCAGCCCTTGCGCTGCGCAACGTAGGTCCATGTGCGAATAAACGCGAGTCGTTTGGACAACGCATCAATGTCGCCATCGGTTCGATCAATTCGTTTGATTTGTCGTGCGAGCCAATCATCGGGGATATATCCGCGCTGGTGCAGATCGTTGAAAATGGTCTCCAAGAGCCCCGCATGTTCCGCATGGCTGATGCCGCGGAAATCGGGAATCCGGCACACATCCCAAAGCAGCCGCACCGAAGCGCCATCCGTGGCCCGGGCAAAAACCTCATCCACCTGCGCCAGCGCCTTGAGCGCGCGCAGATCGTCGGATTCCCGCGCCCTGACCAGCCGCTCATCTTCGGGCGGCATTTCCAAGGTCTTGATCAGGCGGTCAATGCTGCCGAATTGCAAAGCGTGGTTGCGCCAGTTGATCTTGTTCTGCGGGGTAAAGTTGTGATCCATAATCGCGCGGGCAACGTGTTCGTCCAGCGCAGGCGCGTCCCCGGTGGTGCCAAAAGTCCCGGATTTGAACCCGCGCCCTGCCCGGCCAGCGATCTGTGCCAGTTCATTCGGGGCCAAGGGCCGCATCCGCCGCCCGTCAAACTTACTGAGCGCCGAGAAGGCCACATGATCGACGTCAAGGTTCAACCCCATGCCGATGGCATCGGTGGCGACGAGGTAATCGACCTCTCCGTTCTGATACATCGCCACCTGCGCATTGCGCGTGCGCGGAGAGAGTGCGCCCATAACCACCGCCGCACCGCCCTTTTGGCGGCGGATCAGCTCGGCGATGGCATATACATTCTCAACCGAAAACCCGACGATTGCGCTGCGCGGCTTCATTCTGCTTATCTTTTTCTGACCTACATAGATCAATTCGCTCATCCGGTCGCGGCGCATGAAATCGACCCCCGGAACCAGCGCCGCGATAGTGCCGCGCATGGTGTCGGCCCCCATGAACAGCGTCTCACGCAGGCCCCGCGCGCGCAGCAGACGGTCGGTAAAGACATGGCCGCGCTCGGGATCGGCGCAAAGCTGGATCTCGTCGATGGCCACGAAATCCGCGCCCATCTCCTGCGGCATCGCCTCGACAGTGCACACCCAATACTGCGTGCGCGGCGGCACGATCCGCTCTTCGCCCGTGACCAGCGCCACCACCGAGGGGCCGCGCGCCTTGACGATCCGGTCATAGACCTCACGCGCCAAGAGCCGCAGCGGCAGGCCGATCACCCCGGTCCGATGGGCCAGCATCCGTTCGATTGCATAGGTCGTCTTGCCGGTATTTGTCGGGCCGAGAACGGCCACGACGCGCTTGTTGCCTGCCACCTGTCTATCCTTGAATTAAAGCTCGCGCCCGATGCCGTCCCGGCGCAGCCCCTCAAGGGCCACGCGGGCGTCTTCGTGATGCGGGTTGAGGGCGAGCGTCTTGCGGTAAAGTGCGGCCGCGCGGCCCAGATCTCCGAACTCCTGTATCATCACGGCAAGGCCGAAGATCGCGTTGTAGTTGTCGGGGTTCAGCGCCAGCGTCCGCTCCAGATCATCCAACGCGGGGCCATAGAGATCGGCCCCGTAATAGGCCTGCGCCCGGGCATGAAACCCTTCGGCGAAACCGGGGGCGTGATCGGTCAGCGCGGTCAAATGCTCGATCGCCAAACGTGCATCGCCATCCGCCATTGCCTCCCGCCCCCGCGACAGCAGCAAATCCATCGCAGCCGAACCGGAGCGCTGCCAATGCGCCTCGATCTCATGGGCGATTCTGGGGGCCTCCGCCGCTGGGGCCTCGCGCAGCTTTTGCATCAGCTCGGGCGGGGCCTTCTCGGCCACAGCCATGCCCGCAAGCAACACAAAGCTACCAACTGCCGCAACGGTATGTTTGAGGTTGACGGGTATGATGCGCATAACAAAACTGAATGTAACAGGCTGCCGCCGCAATTCCAGACGTAGCGGGGCCAAATGCCAAAAAAGGGCGAGCGATGAGCGATATTGTGAACGAAGCGGTAGTGGTGCTGAACGAAAAGCTGGCCGGCAGCGATTTTGACGGCACGGCCAAGTTCGACATCGAAGGTGAAGGCACCGTGATGATGGACGAAAACGGCGCCCGCGCGGCGGACGAAGAAGCCGACGTGACGCTGAGCGCGGATGCCGAAACCTTCCAGTCCATCCTCCAAGGCGACACCAACCCCACATCCGCATTCATGACCGGCAAGCTCAAGATCGACGGCGACATGGGCATGGCGATGAAGCTCGCCGCTGTTCTCGGCTGATGCATCTGGACCCGGCCCCGCTTTACACCGATATCGCCCCCGGCCCCGATGGGGGCCAAGCCCATTGGGCCGAGACATCGGATGGCAAGCGGATCAGGCTGGGTCATTGGCCCTGCGCAGGCGCGCGGGGCACGGTGCTGCTCTTCCCGGGGCGGACCGAATATATCGAAAAATACGGGCTTTGCGCCGCCGATTTCGCGCGGCGCGGTCTTGCCACCCTGGCGATCGACTGGCGCGGTCAGGGACTGTCGGACCGGCTTTTGCCCGACGCGCGCGTCGGCCATGTGGATGTTTTCAGCGACTATCAGAAAGACGTCGCCGCCATGCTGCGCGCCGCGCGCAGCCTGAACCTGCCGCGCCCCTATTTCCTGCTGGCCCATTCCATGGGCGGCTGCATCGGCCTGCGTGCCGTGATGGAAGGGCTGCCGGTGCAGGCCGTCGCTTTCACCGGCCCGATGTGGGGCATCTATGTCGTCCCGCATCTGCGCGCGCTGGCATGGTCCTTGGCCCAGTTCATGCCCCGGGTCGGACAGGGCCACCGCCTGCCCCCGGGCACCAAGATCGAAGCCTATCCCGCCATCGCCCCTTTCGAGGACAACCTGCTGACCACCGATCCGCAGATGTACGACATGATGCGCGATCAACTGGCCGCCCACCCGGAGCTGAGCCTCGGCGGCCCCAGCTTCGTCTGGCTGCGCGAGGCACTGGCCGAGACGAAACACCTCGCCGGACGCTCGGCGCCCAACATTCCCTGCGTCACCTACCTTGGCAGCAACGAACGCATCGTCGCCACCGACCGCGTCCACAAGCGCATGGCGCAGTGGAAAGGCGGGCGGCTTGAGATCGTACCGGGCGGCGAGCATGAGGTGTTGTTGGAGAGGCCCGAGTTGCGCAAGCCGATCTTCGACGGGCTGGAAAAGCTCTATCTGGGCAATATCACCGGTTAACCCCTCGCCTTACCCCCGCGCCCGCGTCATTTTCCTGTGCAATCGGCCTGCGCCGCCTAGATTGCTTGGGATGACACGCGAACCCGTCCTCAGCTTCACCGAAAACGGCATCTACTGCGCCGCCGGTGACTTCTACATCGACCCCTGGCGCCCCGTCGGCCGGGCGCTGATCACCCACGGCCACGCCGACCATGCCCGCGACGGGATGGGCAGCTATCTGGCCACCTATGCCGCGCTCCCGGTGATGCGCCACCGGTTGGGCGAGATCGCCATCGAGGGCATCGCTTACGGCGAGACGCGCCAGATCGGCGGGGCCACGGTCTCTTTCCACCCCGCGGGCCATGTGCCCGGCAGCGCGCAGATCAGGGTCGAGGTCGGTGGGGAGGTCTGGGTCGCTTCGGGCGATTACAAGGTGATCGACGATGGCATGTCCGAGGCTTTCGAGCCGGTCCGCTGCCACCATTTCATTACTGAGAGCACCTTTGGCCTGCCGGTCTTCCGATGGGCCCCACAGGCCGAGGTGGCCGCACAGATCAACGACTGGTGGGCGGGCTGCAAGGCGGCGGGCAAGACCGCCTTCCTCGGGGCCTATTCACTGGGCAAAGCACAGCGGCTTCTGTCGATGCTCGACCCCGAGATCGGGCCGATCCTGACCCATACGGCGGTGGAGAACACCAACGAGGTGCTGCGCGGCCAAGGCATCGCGCTACCCGAGACCACGCTGGTCACGCCCGAGCTTAACCCCAAGGAACATCCCGGCGCGCTGGTGCTGGCCCCGCCTTCCGCGCTTGGCAGCCAATGGGCGCGGCGCTTCGGCGCGCAGGAGAGCGCCTTCGCCTCGGGCTGGATGGCGCTGCGCGGGGTGCGCAGGCGGCGGGCGGGGGACCGGGGCTTTGTCATCTCGGACCATGCGGATTGGCATGGGCTGCTCTGGGCGATCCGCGAGACCGGGGCGGAAAACATATATGTCACACATGGTTACACGGATATCTTCACGCGATACCTGAACGATCAGGGCTGGAACGCCGAAGTCGTGCCCACCCAGTTCGAAGGCGACGGGGGCGACAGCGAATGAAGGATTTTGCCGCGCTTTTCAACGCTGTCGACCAGACCACCAAGACCACGGTGAAGGTCGCCGCACTGGCCGAATATTTCACTACGGCCGCCGAGGACGACCGGCTCTGGACCGTGGCGCTCTTCTCAGGCCGCCGCCCGAAACGTGCCGTCACCACGACCCGCCTGCGCGAATGGGCTTCCGAGGCATCCGGCGTGCCGCTCTGGCTTTTCGAGGACAGCTACGCCATCGTTGGCGATCTGGCCGAGACCATCGCGCTGGTCCTGCCACCGGTCGAGAGCGACGACACCGGCACGCTCACCTCTTGGATCAACGCTCTGCGCGGGCTGAAGGATCTCGACGACGCGGCGCGCAAGGAATTTGTCCTCTCGGCGTGGCAACAGCTTGGCGGCACCGAAAGGTTTCTTTTCAACAAGCTCATCACCGGCGGCTTTCGCATCGGCATCAGCCAGAAGCTGATGACCCGGGCGCTCTCGCGCGCCACCGGGCGGCCCGAGGCGGAGATGGCGCACCGGCTGATGGGCAATTGGCACCCCGACGATGTCACATGGCACAGTCTGATCGAGGCCGAGGACGCCAGCGCCGACGCCTCACGCCCCTACCCCTTCTACCTCGCCTATGCGCTGGAGGACGGGCCGGAGGGTTTGGGCGATCCAGCCGATTGGCGCGCGGAATGGAAATGGGACGGCATCCGCGGCCAGCTCATCCTGCGCGACGGCGATTATTTCGTCTGGTCGCGCGGCGAGGAGCTGATGACCGACCGCTTCCCCGAACTGGCCCGCGCCGCCGATCACCTGCCGCCGGGCACCGTGCTGGATGGCGAGTTGCTGGTCTGGCAGCCGGGGGCCGAATTCCCTTCTTCCTTCAATGCTTTACAAGCCCGCATCGGGCGCAAGACCGTGCCGAAAAAGCTGCTCAAGGAGGCGCCGGTCGTGCTGCACGCCTACGATCTGCTGGAATGGCAGGACGTGGACATCCGCGACCGCCCCTTCGCCGAACGCCGCGCCCTACTGGAAGAAGCCGCCGCCGGCCTGCCCGAGGACGCGCCCGTCCGCCTCTCGCCGCAGCACCGGTTCACCGACTGGGACCAGCTCGCGACCTTGCGCGAAACCGCGCGTGAGGCGCAGGCCGAAGGGCTGATGCTGAAACGCGCCGACAGCCCGTACCTTTCGGGCCGCAAGAAGGGCGATTGGTGGAAATGGAAGCTCGACCCGCTGACCATCGACGCGGTGATGATCTACGCGCAATCGGGCTCGGGCCGCCGTGCGAACCTCTTTACCGATTTCACCTTCGCGGTCTGGAACGGGAACGATCTGGTGCCCTTCACCAAGGCCTATTCCGGCCTTACCGACGCCGAGTTCCGCCAGATCACCGCTTGGGTGCGCCGCAACACGCAGCAGCGCTTCGGCCCCGTGCGGCAGGTCACCCCGCACCATGTCTTCGAGATCGCCTTCGAGGGCATCCAGCCCAGCCCGCGCCACAAGTCCGGCGTCGCCCTGCGGTTTCCGCGCATGCTGCGGTGGCGCAAGGACAAGCCGCTGCAAGAGGCCAACACCCTCGACGATCTGAAAGAAATGCTGCGCATCTACGGATAGGTTGTTCCGGCCCGCCCGGAGGCATAGATGTGACGAAACGCAAATGAGGTACACCGATGTTTCAGCTTCCCTTCCCGCTTCACGATGCCAACGCCAGCGCCGGGGGCAAAGACCTTGGCGATCTGCCGGAATGGGATTTGAGCGATCTCTACACCAGTGAGGACGCACCCGAATTGAAACGCGATCTCGACTGGCTAGAGGAATCCTGCGCGCGTTTCGCCGCCGACTACGAAGGCAATCTAGCCGCATTGGACGCCGAAGGGCTGCTCGACTGTGTGCTGCGCAATGAAAAGATCAATCAGGTCGCCGGGCGCATCATGTCCTACGCGGGGCTGCGCTATTACCAGCAGACGACGGACTCGGGCCGGGCCAAATTCATGTCCGATTGCCAAGAGAAAATCACCGATTACACCACGCCGCTGGTCTTCTTCACGCTCGAATTGAACAAGCTGCCGGACGATCACCTCGCCAAACTGCTGGACGAGAACCCCGACCTTGCCCGCTACAAGCCGGTCTTCGACCGCATCCGCGCCATGAAGCCCTACCAGCTTTCGGACGAGATGGAGAAGTTCCTGCACGACCTCGGCGTCGTCGGCGACGCATGGGAGCGGATGTTCGACGAGACCATCGCTGGGCTGGAGTTCGAGGTCGATGGCGAGACGCTGAACATCGAAGGCACGCTGAACCTGCTGACCGACCCCGACCGCGCCAAGCGCGAGGCCGGTGCGCGCGACTTGGCCAATGTGCTGGGCCGCAACATCCGCACCTTCGCCCGCGTCCACAACACGCAAGTCAAAGAGAAAGAGGTCATCGACCGCTGGCGCGGCATGGAGACACCGCAGACCGGGCGCCACCTCAGCAACCACGTGGAGCCCGAGGTTGTCGAGGCGCTGCGCAACGCGGTGGTCGAAGCCTATCCGAAGCTGAGCCACCGCTATTATGAGCTCAAGCGCAAATGGCTGGGCCTTGATGTGATGCAGGTCTGGGACCGCAACGCGCCGCTGCCAATGGAAGACCCCAAGGTGGTCGACTGGGCGCAGGCCGAAGCGACCGTGATGGAGGCCTACAACGCCTTCGATCCGCGCATGGGCGAACTGGCCAAGCCCTTCTTCACCAAGGGCTGGATCGACGCGGGCGTGAAACCCGGCAAGGCGCCGGGCGCCTTCGCGCATCCCACCGTGACGGACGTGCATCCTTACGTGATGCTGAACTACCTCGGCAAACCGCGCGACGTGATGACGCTGGCGCATGAGTTGGGCCACGGCGTGCATCAGGTGCTGGCCGCCGATCAGGGCGAGATGCTCTCCTCGACCCCGCTGACATTGGCCGAGACCGCCTCGGTCTTCGGCGAGATGCTCACCTTCCGCAAGATGCTCGATAAGGCGCAGACCCAGACCGAGCGCAAGGTGCTGCTGGCGGGCAAGGTCGAGGACATGATCAACACGGTCGTGCGCCAGATCGCCTTTTACGATTTCGAATGCAAGCTGCACGAAGCGCGCCGCGGCGGGGAGTTGACGCCCGACGACATCAACGCGCTGTGGATGAGCGTTCAGGCCGAGAGCCTCGGGCCGGCCTTCGAGTACATGGAGGGCTACGAGACCTTCTGGGCCTATATCCCGCATTTCGTGCATTCGCCCTTCTACGTCTATGCCTATGCCTTCGGTGACGGTCTGGTGAACGCGCTCTATGCGGTCTACGCCGAGGGCGAAGAGGGCTTCGAGGACAAGTATTTCGAGATGCTGAAAGCCGGCGGATCGAAGCACCACAAGGAGCTTCTCGCCCCCTTCGGACTTGATGCCAGCGATCCAGCGTTCTGGGACAAGGGCCTGTCGATGATCTCGGCCATGATCGACGAATTGGAAGCGATGGAAGACTGATGTTCCGCGCCGAGCGCATGAAAGAAAGGTTCGCACCCTTCTTTGTCTGGATTCGGCGGCGGGTGCCGCCCGGATTTAGATTTGCGCTCGGCCTGCCGCTCATCTGTGGCGGCATCCTCGGGTTCTTGCCGATCCTCGGATTCTGGATGCTGCCGCTTGGCCTCATGGTGGCGGCGATGGATGTGCGGCTATTTCGGCGCTGGCGCTCCCTTCGCCGCAGACGGCGGGCAGAACGGCCTTGAGGTCACTTCAACTGGCTGTCTTTCGAGCCTCGCCGATTAATTCCGCCGCGCATCTGCGCCTGCCCGTCTCGTTCTCGCACGCAGTCGATACAAAGCTTTACCCCCGGCAGCGCCATGCGCCGCGCCTCTGGAATCGGCTCTTCGCATTCCGCGCAATGGGTGCGGCTCTCGCCCACTGGCGCGCGGCGCGCTTTTAGCCGCGCCAATTCGTCGGAAATGGAGGCTTCGATCTGCTCGTTCACCGCGCCATCGCGTGTCCATCCACCTGCCATGTTGCGCCCTCCTCATGCGGTTCACTTCATAGATATGGGCCGCAGCGGCAGCATGTCACGGCCTCACCCGGGATATGTCCCCCGCCCCAAGGCTCACTAGATGGGGTCGCGCAAATAAAAAAACACCCCCAAAAGGGGGTGCAGTTGCTAGGCATTGGGCTGTGAGTCAAGCAGCACGCAGGGTCGTATCTCCTCCATTCAAGCGGTTTAGTAGGGTGGACAGGGTGACGGCGCTTTGAATGAGCCGTCGGCGAAGCTCTTGTCGCTGGCCGGCAGGGCGCAGCGGAACGTTGGTGCGCAGGTGGACCCTTTGCGGCATGGCGGCGGGATGGCAGGTATAGGTCACTTCAACCATCGCCTCGACCCGGCCAAAGTCGCGGGCATACTGTACACTGTGAAATCGGGCGTCGCAGATGGTAAGTGTGACGGGGCATTCATCGGACGGGTGACCAACGGTGACGGGATCATAGCTGCGTTTGCGGCGGAGAATGTCACCTGCATTGAGGGACGTGATGGGGCCGAGTGTTTCTGGCGCGGTGGAGCGGCTTGGCATATCTGATCCTCTTCCTAATCGTCTGGTCGCTTATCTTCCCTTTCTATGGGCCTTTGCGTTCCCTGAGGTGACGCTCCTGCCCAACCTGTATACATGTTGTCGGGCCCAATTGTGGCGTAAATGTGGCAACAACTTTCCGGCAATGGGGCAATCGTATAATTCGCCAAACTTTTTTCACATTTCCTATGCGAAAGGGAGGTCTACCTCTCCTTTTCGACCTCTAGCAGCCAGTTTTCTTGAAGCCGGTTTTCGATCGCTTCGGGGAAATGGCTGCGCACCAAGGCGATGGCTTCCGCGCCGGGCATTCCGGCCCCAATCAGCAACCACGCCGCGATCAGCCCACTGCGCCCCGCGCCGTATTGGCAGGAAAGGGCAACCGTCTCTCCCGCCTCTAGCGCCGCCTCGAAACGCACCCGGTGTGGAGGCCATTCGGTTAGGAATCTGTCGCAAGGGACGTTGAAATCTTCGATTGGCGCGAAGGAGATCCTTAGGCCAAGCGACTGTGAAGTCTTTGAAATCAGGTAAAAAGCTCCGTCAGGAAGCTCGACCTCCTCGGTAAGAACCAGCAACTCACGCGCCCCAGCCGCGCGCAGGCCTCCCAAGGTTTCCCGCATCTGTTGAGGATCGAGGTAAGCGCTGCCATCCACATGGGTCAACAGCCCCGGAAAACCCGTCATCGCCAGATGCCCGCCGCGGGGGGTGGGGATAACGGCGCGTATGGAGGTCGCTTCAGGATCGAAAAAAGGCACATCATGAGACATAAAAACATCCATAGAATTTGAGTAACGGCAGGAGCACCTGTATACATGTTAAATAGGTAAAATCGAACAGACGAAGGATGCCGGGCAATGTCTACCCAAGTCAAATCCAGCGCCGCGATTGCAGAAGCGCTTCGGACGGACATCTGCCTGAACCGCAATATCGCCGACGGCATGCTGCATGAGGTGGCCCTCGCCCAGCGTTTCGGCGTGTCCCGCACACCCATCCGGCAAGCGTTGCAACGTTTAGCCTATGAACGCATGATCGCCGTGAAATCCGGCGTGGGGTCTATCGTGACCCCTTTGGACGCGCCCATGCGCGCGAATGACATTCGCGCGGCTGTGGCGATTATCGAAGCCGCCGGCAAATGTGCACCGCCCTCCCCCGCCCCACCGGCGCACTTCATGCCACTCGCCGGGATGCTGGGCATGATGGACCTCGCCCCGCTGGACAATGCCGAGGCGTTTTTCGACATCCGCGCCCGGCTTTTGAACGCCCTATCGGAGATGATCGAGAACCCGATCCTCAGCGACGCCTTTCGCGCGGCCTATTGGCGGCTGATCAGATGGTCCTTGCGGGATTTCGACACCGCGCCGGAACCTCAGATCGTGCATCTGCGGGCGGTGCTGCAAGCCGCTGCCCGGGCGATGCAGTCGGGCACGATCGCCGCCTGTTTCGAAGAAGTCGCAAGGCTCGAAAGCCAGCTCATCGAATCCCGAAGCGAATAAAGAAAGCCCCGCTCCAAAGAAGCGGGGCCTTCTGCATCATCTGGTTCAGCCGTTAGCTGGCCGCCAACATGCCCTTTTCCTTCGCCAAGTCGCGCATCCGCTTTTGCAGCTTCTCGAAGGCGCGCACTTCGATCTGGCGGATCCGCTCGCGGCTGACATCGTATTGCGCCGAGAGGTCTTCGAGCGTGACAGTCTCATCCGACAGGCGACGCTGGGTCAGAATGTCCTTCTCGCGCTCGTTCAGCACGTCCAAAGCCTCGGCCAGCATCTCACGCCGGGTCTCCAATTCGTCACGCTCCGCGTAGTCGCCCGCTTGGTCGGCGTCTTCATCCTCCAACCAATCTTGCCACTGCATCGTGCCTTCGCCTTCGGACCCAACAGTGGCGTTGAGCGAGGCATCCCCGCCCGACATCCGCCGGTTCATGGAGACGACCTCATCCTCGGTCACGCCAAGCTGGGTCGCGATCTCTTTCACGTTTTCAGGGCGCAGATCGCCCTCTTCCAACGCGCCGATCTTGTTTTTGGCCTTACGCAGGTTGAAGAACAGCTTTTTCTGACCTGAGGTCGTGCCGAGCTTAACCAGCGACCACGACCGCAGGATATATTCCTGAATCGAGGCGCGAATCCACCACATCGCATAGGTGGCAAGGCGGAAGCCCTTCTCAGGATCGAAACGTTTCACCGCCTGCATCAGGCCGACGTTCGCTTCCGAGATCACCTCGGACTGTGGCAATCCATAGCCGCGGTAGCCCATCGCGATCTTCGCCGCGAGGCGCAGGTGAGAGGTGACCATCTTATGCGCGGCTTCGGTGTCTTGCTCTTCGACCCAGCGTTTGGCCAGCATGTATTCTTCCTCAGGCTCCAGCAGCGGGAACTTGCGGATCTCTTGCATATAGCGGTTCAGCCCGCCTTCGGGCGTTGGTGCGGGCAGATTTGCATAATTTGCCATGTCTTGTCCCTTTCCCCAGTTTAATCGGGGCCTATGTTATTTCGCTTAACATGCAATATGGGCGGCCCCCTTCGTGCTTTCAAGACAGAAGCATTCACGCTTTTGTTCATGACTGCACAGTTTCTGTGAACAAAACGTAACCGCTCCTTAGGCGGTTCCGCGGGGTGGCGGGGTCACGCCGATGGGGCGGTGGGGCCGTCGCGCAACAGGTCCAGCAGGGCCGCCATATCGGGCGGCAGGGGTGCTTCGAAACGCAGGTTTTCACCGGTTACTGGATGTTCGAACCCCAGAACGGCGGCGTGCAGCGCTTGGCGGGGGAAGGCGCGGATTGCTTCGGCGGTGGCCTCAGGCAAGGCCGTCTTGGCCAGCTTGCGCCGCCCGCCATAGGTCGCATCCCCCACGAGACCATGGCCCGCGTGAGACATGTGCACGCGGATTTGGTGCGTGCGCCCCGTCTCAAGCCAGCATTCCAGCAGCGCCAGTACGGGCGGGATGCCGAAACGCTCAACCGTGCGGGCGCGGGTCACCGCGTGCCGCCCGCCTTGAAACAGCACCGCCTGCCGCTGGCGGTCGGTCTTGTGCCGCGCCAGTCGGGTGGTCATCCGCAGGATATTCCCCGCCTCGAAGGACGCGCCTTTGACGCCCCGCAGGCGCGGGTCATTGGCATCCGGCACCCCATAGACGAGGGTCTGGTAATAACGCTCTACGGTATGTTTCTCGAACTGCGCCGCCAGCCCGTGATGCGCCGCATCAGATTTGGCGACGACGAGCAGGCCGGTGGTATCCTTGTCGATCCGGTGCACGATGCCGGGCCGTTTCATTCCGCCCACGCCAGAGAGATCATCGCCGCAATGCGCCAGCAATGCGTTGACCAGAGTGCCGGAGGGCGAGCCCGGCGCAGGATGCACCACCATGCCTGCGGGTTTGTCGATCACGATCAGATCGTCGTCCTCGAACACCACCGACAGCGGGATGTCTTCGGGCAAGATGTGGCTTTCCGCCGCCTCTTCGACCGTGATCTGCACCGCCTGCCCTTCGGCCACTTTGGCGCGGGGGTCTTGGACCACGACACCGTCCAGCGTGACAGCGCCTTCGGTGATCAAACGGCCCAACCGCGTGCGCGACAGGTTCGCTTCCTCTGGCACATCGCGGGCCAGCGCCTTATCAAGACGGGCGGGCGGGCTATCGCCCAGAATGAAATCAATGCGGCGGTGAGACATGGACACGGACAACCCTGATGAACCGGCGAACCTGCGGTTTCTGCGGCGGATGGTGACGGTCTTGACCGTCGTGATGATTGGCGGGGTTCTAGTGCTGATCTTCGTGCTTGTCACCCGCCTGAGCGATCAGGGCCCGACCATGCCGCGCAGCATCACCCTGCCCGATGGCAGCAGCGCCCAAGCGTTTACGCAAGGGCGCGGCTGGTATGCGGTGGTGACGGATGCGGATGAGATCCTGATCTTTGACCAGCTGACCGGCGCATTGCGCCAGACGGTCGTGATCGAGTAATCAGCCGCGGATCGTTTTGGCGAAGGTCGAATAGATCGGCTCGTTCGCGCAGATGATCTCACCATGTTGCAGGATGTTGCGCTCAGGGCGGATCGGCTCGACAAGGCCACCAGCCTCTTTGACGATCAACATGCCCGCGGCCACATCCCATGGCTTCAGACGACGCTCCCAGAAGCCATCGTAACGGCCCGAGGCGACATAGGCGAGATCGAGCGATGCCGCGCCCCAGCGGCGCACACCGGCGCAGACGGGCAGCAGGCGGCCCAAATCCTTGAGCGTTTCAGGCAGATCGGCACGGCCCCCGAAAGGCAGACCTGTGGCAAAGATCGACTCAATCATGCGGTGACGGCCAGAGACCCGCAGACGGCCTTCGTTCATCCAAGCGCCGGTGCCCTTCTCGGCAAAGAACATCTCGTCCTTGGCGGGGTCAAAGATCACACCGGCGACAATCTCGCCCTTATGCTCCAACGCGATGGAGATGGCCCAATGCGGCAGACCGTGCAGAAAGTTGGTCGTGCCATCCAGCGGGTCGACGATCCAGCGACGGGTCGGGTCTTGGCCCTCTTCCTCGCCCCCCTCTTCGGCCAGCCAGCCATAGGTTGGACGGGCGCCCATGAGGTCGTCTTTGATGATCTTCTCGGCGCCGATGTCGGCCTTGGTCACGAAATCGCCCGCGCCCTTGACCGAGACCTGAAGGTTCTCGACCTCGCGGAAATCCTTGACCAATGCACGCCCCGCTTTGCGTGCCGCCTTGATCATGATGTTGAGATTCGCACTGCCGATCATTGTTCGCGCCCTTTGATGGATAAGGCGGGACGTATAGGGCGCAAGAGCGCAATTGCCAAGGGGGCAGAAACCTGCACCGCTTATTGATTCTTGCGCACCTCACGGGTTGCATTCAGAGCGCGAGGGAACACCTTGGACGCTGTAGCAACCAGCACGAAGGAAACCCCATGTCCGACCAGATGCAGAGAATCGTCCTCGCCTCCCGCCCCGATGGCGCACCCACGCCCGAGAACTTCCGCCTTGAAAGCGCGGATATCCCCCAGCCGGGCGATGGCGAAATTCTGGTCGAAGTGCATTACATGTCGCTCGACCCATACATGCGGGGCCGGATGGACGATGCGAAATCCTATGCCGAACCTGTGCCCATCGGCGGGTTGATGGAAGGCGGCAGTGTGGGCAAGGTGATCGCCTCCAATGACCCCAGCTTTGCCGAGGGCGATTTTGCCTTTGGCGCCTTCGGCTGGGCCACCCATGGCGTCGCCCCGGCGAAACAATGTCAGAAGGTCGATGCCGAAGGCGTGCCGATCACCGCCTCCCTCGGCGTGCTGGGCATGCCCGGCCTGACCGGCTGGTACGGTTTGAACGACATCGGCCAACCGAAAGAGGGCGAGACCCTCGTCGTGGCCGCAGCCACCGGCCCCGTCGGCTCGATCGTTGGGCAATTGGCCAAGGCCAAAGGGCTGCGCACTGTGGGCATCGCAGGCGGCGCCGAGAAATGCGAGATCGCCACCCGCGATTTCGGCTTTGACGTCTGCCTTGATCACCGCGCCTATGACGATGCCAAATCCCTGCGCACCGCCCTGAAAGAGGCCGCACCGGATGGCATTGATATCTATTACGAAAACGTCGGCGGCAAGGTGCTGGACGCGGTACTGCCGCTGATGAACCCCCATGGCCGCATCCCGCTTTGCGGCATGATCGCGTGGTATAACGCGGGCGGGCTGGGTGCCGATGCCGAAGGCGCTGGCCTCACCGCGCCGCGGCTGTGGCGCACGATTTTGGTGAACTTCCTCACCGTGCGCGGCTTCATCATCTCGAACCACTGGGACCAGATGCCGAAGTTCCAGCGCGAAGTGGCGCCGATGGTCGCCGATGGCCGCGTGAAGGTGAAAGAGGACATCACCGAAGGGCTGGAGAATGCGCCACAGGCCTTCATCGACATGCTGAATGGCGGGAACACCGGCAAGGCTATCGTTAAGGTGAAGTAAGCTTTGGAATGCGTCGTTCCGCCTTGTGGAACGGCGCGTTCACCCACCCGCTCGGAGCCAAGCCGCAGGCACCGGGCCATCGCCTGCCCGTCCCCCGGGTAGGCGATTTAGAAAGACTTGGCGCGACTTCGCGACCGTGCGTCATGGCTGAACCATAAAGCGGCATGAACCACGGTCAGATCGCCCACCCCGGGCAGGCGCTGGCCCTCGGCACCCCGCTCAGGCCCGCTGCAACTTCCGCGCCTCCTGCCCGGCCAGCTTTAGCAACTCATCCATAAACGGTTTGCCCAAATCATCCCGCCGCACCGCCGCGTAAAGCCGCCGTGTGATCCCCTCGGCCGTCAAAGGCCGCGTGACGTAATCGGAGGAATATTTCACCTCCCGCACCACCCAATCCGGCAGGACCGAGACCCCGCGGTTGGACGCCACCAGCAACAGGATCACCGCCGTCAGCTCTACCTGCCGGATCGTCGCAGGCTCGACCTTGGCGGGGATCAACAACTGGCTGAACACGTCCAGCCGGGTCCGTTCCACCGGATAGGTAATCAATGTCTCCCCGCGAAAATCAGCCGCCTCGACAAAGGACTTTTCCGCCAAAGGATGGCTTTGCGAAGCTACGAAAACCGGATTGTAGTCAAACAGTTCGACAAATTCGACACCCGGCAGTTCCTCAGGGTCCGAGGAGACCACCAAATCAACCTCCTCCCGCAACAGCGCAGGCAGCGCGTCGAAGGCGAGACCGGCGCGGATATCGACATCCACATCCGGCCAATGGCGGCGGAACTGCTCCAACACCGGGAAGAGCCACTCAAAACAGGCGTGACATTCGATCGCAATGTGCATCCGCCCGGTGCTGCCCGCCCGCAGGCCCGAAAACTCGTCCTGCAAGGCTTCGACCTGCGGCAAGACCTGCTGCGCAAGCTTCAACAGCCGCTGCCCGGCGGGCGACAGCTTCAACGGTTTCGAGCGCCGCACAAAGAGTTCGACCCCCGCCTGATCCTCCAACCCCTTCACCTGATGACTTAACGCCGATTGCGTGATATTCATCTGATCCGCCGCGCGGGCCAAGCCGCCCGCCTCGTGGATGGCCTTGATTGTGCGCAGGTGACGGAACTCAATGTGCATTTGAGGCATTACTCATGTTCAAGATGAATGTTATGAGTTTGTCTCACAAGGCTAGATGTGAGACAAGACGTGAAACCGCCAAAAGGATCTCTCAATGACCACGCCTGCCGTTTCCTTCGAAGTCTTCCCGCCCCGCACCGTCGGCGCGGCGTTCAAACTGTGGGATGCGGCGCAGGCATTGGCCCCGCTGGCGCCGCGTTTCTTCTCTGTCACCTACGGCGCGGGTGGCACGACGCGCGATCTCACCCATGATTCGGCGCATGTGCTGCACCGCACCTCGGGCTTGCCTGTCGCAGGCCACCTGACCTGCGTCGGCGCCAGCCGGGCGGAGACGCTCGACGTGGCCGATAAATTCGCCGAAGCAGGCATCAAAGACATCGTCGCCCTGCGCGGTGACCCACAAGCGGGCACCGACAGGTTCGTACCCCACCCTGAAGGCTTCGCCGACAGCTGCGAGCTGATCGAGGCGCTGGCGAAAACCGGCAAATTCACAATCCGCGTGGGCGCCTACCCCGACCCCCACCCCGAAGCGGCGGACCAGCAGGCGAATATCGACTGGCTCAAGCGCAAGTTCGACGCAGGCGCGGATGAGGCGCTGACCCAGTTCTTCTTCGAGGCGGAGACCTTCCTGCGTTTCCGCGATGCCTGTGTGAAAGCGGGCATCGACAAGCCGATCACGCCGGGCATCCTGCCGGTGGTGAACTGGACCTCGGCCCGTAAATTTGCCGTCAAATGCGGCACGCCGGTCCCGGAATGGGTCGACCAAGCCTATGAGGCCGCGATCCGCGATGATCGGCACGATCTGCTGGCCCAAGCCATGTGCACCGAACTGTGCAGCGAGTTGATCGACGAAGGCGTGGATGCGCTGCATTTCTACACGCTCAACCGCGCGGAACTCACCCGCGACGTCTGCCGCGCCATCGGTGTGACCCCGCAGGTCGATCTCTCGGACGTCGCGTAAGCGCTGTCCCTCCGGCTGGGGGGCTTGCCCCTGCCCCGCGCAGGCGTATCCTCCGGCGAAATTCACTTGCCGGAGAAGACCATGCCCCGCATCGCCCAAAGCCCCGCTGACCTTTTGTCCCAATCCGAAGCGCTCAAGCTTTCGGGGCTGGAGTTCATGCAGGCCATTCTCGACGGCACCAACCCCGGCCCGCCCATCGGCCAGACCATGGGCTATGCGCTGCATTCGGTCGAAGAGGGCCGCATCGTCTTTCGTGGCGCGCCGAGCTTTGCCATGACGAACCCGATGGGGACGGTGCACGGCGGTTGGTACGGCACGCTGCTCGATTCAGCGATGGCCTGCGCGGTGATGACGAAAATCCCCCGCGGCTCGGTCTATACCACTTTGGAATACAAGATTAATATCCTGCGCGGCCTGCCCTTGGGGATGGAGATCGACTGTATCGGGGTGACCGATCATGTGGGCCGTTCGACCGGTGTCGCGCATGGAGAGATTCGCGGCGTCGAGGATGGCAAGCTTTATGCCACAGGCTCCACCACCTGCATCGTGATGAAGCTGGGCTAAGTCCATTCACGAAGAACCCCGGCGCGGAAAGCTCCACGCCGGGGTCCAAGAATTTAACTTAAGCATTAACCGCTCAAATTAATCCCAGAAGCCTTCGTCAACGCCGGGCAGCGCTTCGAGCTCTTCTTCGCTCAGACGCGTGACATAGGCGTAGGTCTGGTCATCGACGGCGACGAGGTTCACATCGGGTGTCGAGATCATGACGTGTTTGTCACCGATATCGAGGAAACCACCGACCTCGGCTACGATGCCGACCATCTGGCCGTTTTTCGACAGAACGATGTCTTCGATTTCACCGATCTCGTTCCAGTCGGCGCCGATTTCGTTATAGGCCGTATTGGGGCTCCATTCGTCGCCGGCTTCGTTGAGGGTGTAGATCTCACCGCCGGTGATGTCGCGTGAGCGGATCAGATCGCCGCGCATTTCGTTCATCTGCATGCTGTCGACGTTGGAATAGTCGGTCATATGCGTTTCAGCGAAAGCGGCGGTGCCTGCGAGTGTCAGGGCAAGGGTGCTGGCTGTAAGCGTTTTCATGTCTCTCTCCTTTTCGTTATTTGCTATGGTCACAACGAAAGCTCAGACAGAACGTTCCAGAAAATCTAAAATTTACGATGGGTTAGGGTGCCAGCGCGCTGGCAGCATCATGCGGCGCGCCGTGAAAAGGCAATTCACCCCAAGGCGGAGGTAGAATGAAATGGGGGGGGTGGTACCACCTCCTGGTCTCGAACCAGGGACCTCTTGATCCACAATCAAGCGCTCTAACCAACTGAGCTAAGGCGGCACTGGGGCGGATTTAGCGCCCGTGGCGGAGGAATGCAAGACCTCAAAGTCAGAAGAAATGCCGGTTTCCGTCAGATTTTTCGCGCGCCCTGTGTCATCGGCACTCATGCGGGAAACGCGGGTGGATGACGCGGCGATTTCACCCTCGATCTCCAAGCTGCGCGTCGCGGCAATCTCCCGATCCGCCAGACCGGCACCCCACCCTCTTCCAGAACGGTGATGATGCATCCGTCACCTAAGGCCAACGCACCCCTGCCCTGCGTCGCAACCCGCCAAGATATCTTGCCTTTCCGCCCATGCCGCGCTAGCGATAAGCCCCACCAAACCGGAGGCTCCCATGGGCATCGACACCGAACGCGACATCGAAGCAAACCTGCAAATCGGCCCGACAGACAAGGGCATGGTCCGCCTTTTCGTCGAAGGCGGCGGCGTTGAAATTCCGATGGATTTCACCCCGGAAGAAGCCCGCGAAATCGCGGAAGAGATCATGGCCGCCGCAAACCGCGCGGGCAAAAAAGGGCGCTAAGCCGCCTACGCGCGGGTTCGGCCACGAAATAGACGGGCGCCCTCAGATCACGCCCCCCTTTCAAGACCAGTTCGGCGCCATGTCGGGATCGCGTAGACGATGCAGGCGCCGGGCGGCATGGGTCGCCAATTTCTGCACCATCACCTTGCGCCGAGCGGGCGCAAGCTTGGTCTCATCGCACATCCTTACAATCTCGGCCCCATAGGCGTCACCGATGATGAGGCCGCTTTCCTCGGGCAGCAGTTCCACCGGGAAATCACTGTCCACGGCCCAAAAGAACCGGTCGGCCCATTCCAAATAGCCCTCCCATTTTGCGTCGCCCATGAAATCGGCGCGACTGGATTTGCATTCGACGATCCAAATCTCCCCCTTCGGGCCAAGCGCCATCACGTCGACCCGCAAACCGCGCGTCGGCACAAGTTCCTCCACCGAGGCGAACCCAAGATCGGCCAGATGCCGCATCACCCCCCGCGCCAGTAACTGGCCGGGTTGGAACTGTCGTATGTCATTCTCCATCATGGCGACAAATATGAACATTTGATGAACATCCACAAGGGGCAGCACCGGAAAGTTTGGTAATTCCCCCGTGACCCCCTATCTTCACCCCAGCAAAGCGAGGGAGGCCCATGGCACAACGCGAACCGATGAGTGAGACGCAGGCGCGCGGGGTGCGTTATGCCCGTGAATTGGAGGGCCATCTGACATGGCTCGATACATTTTCCGGCACGGCGCTTGGCGTTTTGGCCGTGGCCTCGGGCATTTACACCTACCTTGGCGTCTCGTCGCTGCTGGATGACAACGGCGCCATGTCGGCCTTTGCCGCGATCGCCTATTCGGTGGCGGTCTCGGTGGGGATTTTCGTCTTCTGGTCCTATCTGCTGAGGCTCTTCCCCGCAGTGCGCACCACGCGTGCGCGGATGGGGCTTTTGGGGGCCATGGGGCTCGGCTCCGTCGCGATCATCGCGATGTCGAGCTGGCTGAACGCCGCCGCGCTTGCCGGATCGGCGGCGGTAGAGCAGCATCTGGCCGAGACGGTGCAAGACTACCAAGGCGCGTTGGAGCGCACCCATGAGATTGCCTTGTCCGCTCAAGGGCTTGAGCGGGACGTGGCTCGGGTCAGGCAAAGCTTTGAAGACCTGAGCGAGCAAGAGGCGGCAGGCAGCCTGTCGGGCCTTGCCGGGCGCGGCGCGGTGTTCCGGGTGCTGCGGCAGAAGTCGGCAGAACTGGGCGCGCTGGAGGCGCAGATCGCCACCCAGACCCCGCTGGTGAATGACGCCTTTGCAGAAGGGAACCAGATCCTCAGCCGCATGCGCGCCCTTACGGTAGAGCCCGGCCCAGTTCAGGCGCGCTCGGTCGAGTTTTCCGAACAGGCCGTGCGGCTTGCAGGTCTGATCACCCGGCTGCGGCAGCTTTCCGTGGCCCCGCTGGTGGAGCGCGCGGCGCAGGATTTGGCGGCCTCCGTCGTTCTGCCTGAGCTTGATGGCAGCAACGAAGAACAACGCGGCGCACAAGGGGCGACGATCACCTCGGTTCTGGAGGTGCTGGCCCAGCGTGCAGCGACATTGGAGCGCGCGGCGCAGGATGTGCAGGCCATGCCGCCCGCTGCTGACACGACCTATACGCCGATCTCCAGCGCCGATGCGGTGATCCTCTATGCGCGCAATTTCGTGCCCTCTTGGGCCGGGGCCATCGCGATTGACCTGTTGCCCGCCGTGCTGGTGCTGATCCTCTCCATCACCCAAGGGGCGATCCGCTCGGGCCGTGAGGGGGCTGCCGTCGAAGACACGCTGACCCTTGCAGAACTGCGTGCCGCGCTTGCTGCCGTGCATGATGTCGATGTGGCGATGCAGGAAAGCCCCGCCCACAAACGCCCCGCCGCCGAAACGCCGCCCGCCGCGGATGCGCCCGAAGAACCGGCCCCCGGCCCCGTCACATCGATCAAAAGCACATGAGCGAGGAGACCCCACCAGAAGCCGAAGCCCCCCACCGGAAGCCAATTGTCGGGCGGGTGCTGATCGGCGTGCTGATCTTTCAACTTGGCCTTGCGGTGCTGCTGTTCTGGGGGGACCTAGGGGAAGGGCTGCGCCTGCCGGGCTTCGGCCCGCGCGCCCCGGAACTGACCGAGCCGATCCGCCCCGGCGACCAGACCCGGCGCTTCCGCCCCGAACGCGCGCCGACCCCCGGCGAGCCGATGCCCGAGACCGCCCTGCCCGACCGGCTGGTGCTCACCCCCGTCTCGGGCGGGCGGGCGGCGCTGCTGGAAGGGGCCATCGACGCTGGCGATGCAGAGCGGATCGTCAAACAGTTGAGCGAACTGACGCCCGCGCCCGAGGAAATCTATCTCAATTCCCCCGGCGGATCGGTCCGCGACGCTTTGGAACTGGGCCACTACCTGCGGCGCGAAGGGCTAAACACCGCACTGCGGGAGGGCGACATCTGCTATTCCGCCTGCCCCTATCTACTGGCCGCCGGCGCGGCACGGACGGTGCCCGAGAGCGCCTCGGTCGGGGTGCATCAACATTACTTTGGCGAAAGTACGATTCTGCCCGCCTTTGTCGCTGTGGAAGACATCCAGCGCGGCCAAGGTGAGGTGATGCGATACCTGGATGATATGGGCATTGATCCGATGGTGATGCAGCACGCGCTGGTCACGCCACCCGATGAAATCTATGTGCTGCTGCCCGAAGAATTGCGCCGCTACGGCTTTATCCCCGCCGAAGATTGAGCGCGGCAGAGAAGTTTTGCAAATCCACTTCCGCCCCCTTGCCGCAGCCCCACTTGGCCTCTACATCGGGGGTCGACGGGTTCTGCCCTGTTCGTGAACGTTACATTCCAGTGGCCTTAAGCAAATCCGAGGGAGCTGGCTCTGTCCGAGCCCTGGTTCGGTTACCTGGCGCCCACCTGTACATACAGGTCCTCGGGAATATAAAACAGCAGCGGCAGGCGCGGTTCCCGTCACTTTCCCAAGACATTGATGTGGTAGATGGCCCCTCGGGGCCACTTTCCCGCGCGTTTAGAACGCTTCGGGGCGCGCCTCGCGGGCCATATGGTCAAGCACGGCGTTGACAAAGCTCGGCTCGCGCCCATCGGGGAAGAAGGCATGGGCCACGTCGACATATTCCTTGATCACCACGCGCGGCGGCGTGTCGTCATGGCGGAACTCGGCCCCGGCGGCGCGGAACAGTGCGCGCAGGGTCGGGTCGATCCGCGCAATGGCCCATTTGGCGACGATGGCGCGGTTGGCCATCTGGTCGATCGGCGCTTGATAGTTCACCGCATCTTCGAGCACGCGAGAGAAGTGATCGACATCCCCCTCCTGCATCTCGTCGCCTTCATAGACGGCACCGAAACGGTGGTCGATAAACTCGTGACGCACGACATCGACCGTCTGCGCGGAATGCTCCATCTGGAACAGCGCCTGCACGGCATAGAGCCGCGAGGCCGACTTCATCTTACGTTTCTGGTTGCCCGAAGGCCCGTTGCTGGTCATGCGATGTTTGATCCATCCGTATCGCCGGCCATCAAAGTGTCCTGCCCGAATGGCTTGAACCCGATGCCCTTGCTCTGGCGGCCCCATTTACGAGCGAGCGCGACAAGATGCAAGGCCGCAGCGGCCGCGCCGCCGCCTTTGTTTTGCCCCTTGGGGTCGGCGCGCACCTCGGCCTGTTGTTTGCTCTCGACCGTTAGAATGCCATTGCCGATGCAAAGCCCTTGCAGGCCAAGCAGTTGCAAGGCGCGGCTGCTGTCATTGCAGACGGTCTCGTAATGGGTGGTCTCGCCCCGGATGACGCAGCCAAGCGCGACATAGCCGTCGAAATTGCTGCCCCGGTCGGAAATGCCGATGGCGGTGGGAATCTCCAGCGCGCCGGGCATTTCGATCACCTCGTAACTGGCGCCCGCAGCCTCCAACTCGGCCTTGGCGCCGGTCAACAGGCCATTCGCGATGTCCGAGTAATAGGGCGAGACGACGATCAGCAGCTTCACCGGTTCGTCGAAGCTGGGACGCGGCAGGATGGTATGCTCTTCGGCGGATGCCATGGCGATTACTCCGTAGTGATGGGCCGGGTGCCCACGATTTCCAGCGCATAGGCGTCGAGGCCCAGATAGCGCGTATCGGGATTGTCGGTCAGCAGGACCAGTTCATGCAGCCCCATTGTCGAGAGGATCTGCGCGCCAAGCCCAGTGCGTTTGATCGTGCGCGGGCGGTCGTCATCCTCGGGGTCGAGCTTGAGGCGCGGGTAAGGATCGCGGAAGAGCACCACGGCCCCCCGCCCCTCTTCGGCGATGATCTGCATGGCGCGGGGCAACTCATCCGCAGGGCTGGGGCCGAGGCCGAGAATATCTTCCAACGCGTTGATCGCATGGGTGCGGATCAGCACCGGCTCGGGGGTCGAGATGTCGCCCTTGGTCAGCACCACATGGTCGGTGCCCGTGATCTGGTCGGAGAACACCCGCATCTGCCAGTCGCCGCCATAGGCGGAGGTCACGGTGCGGCTGTCGCGCTCCACCAACAGATTGTCGTGCTTGTGGCGGTAGGTGATGAGATCGCTGATCGTCCCGATCTTGAGCCCATGCGCGGCGGCGAATTCCACCAGATCGGGCAGACGGGCCATTTCGCCATCGTCTTTCATGATCTCGCAGATCACGCCCGAAGGGTGCAGCCCCGCGAGGCGCGAAATATCGACCGCGGCTTCGGTATGGCCCGCCCGCACCAGCACGCCACCATCGCGGGCGCGCAGGGGGAAGACGTGACCGGGGGTGGCAATATCTGCCGAACCGGATTGTTCCGAGATCGCCACAGCCACGGTCAGCGCACGGTCGGCGGCAGAGATGCCGGTGCTGACACCCTCACGCGCCTCAATGCTGACGGTAAAGGCCGTTTCATGCCGGGAGGAGTTGTTCACCGCCATCATCGGCAAGCCAAGGTGATCGACCCGCTCCGCCGTCATCGGCAGACATATCAGCCCGCGCCCATGGGTCGCCATGAAGTTGATCGCCGCGGCATCGGCAAACTCAGCCGGGATCACCAGATCGCCTTCGTTCTCGCGGTCCTCATGATCCACCAGAATGAACATGCGGCCTTGGCGCGCGTCTTCGATGATCTCTTCGATCGGCGAGATCGCGTCGCTCAGCCCTGTCTCGACCGGTCCGGGTTTGTCAAATTGCATCGGCTGCTTCCATCTATCTGTTGCCCGGCTCTTAGCCTGACCCGCGCCGCTTGGCCAGAGCGCGCCCCGAAGGGCGCGGCGTCACATCTCGTTCAAACGCGCCACGTAACGGGCCAGCGTGTCGATTTCGAGGTTCACCAGATCGCCGACGCCGGCATCGCCCCAAGTCGTCACCTCCTTGGTATGCGGGATGAAGTTGATGCCAAAATCACAGCCATCAACATCATTCACCGTCAGCGAGGTGCCATTCAGCGCCACCGAGCCTTTCGGCGCGATGAACCGCGCCAGATCCTCGGGCGCGCGCAGGGTCACGCGGGTGCTGTCGCCCTCGTCTTTCATCTCAATGATCTCGGCCACGCCATCGACATGGCCCGAGACGATATGTCCGCCCAACTCATCGCCCACCTTCAAGGCGCGTTCAAGGTTCACGCGTTTGCCCTCGCACCAGTGCTGGCCGAGGTTGGTCTTGGCCACGGTCTCGGCGCTGATCTGCACCTCATACCAATCCTCGCCCAGCCCCACGACGGTCAGGCAGACCCCGTCGCTGGCGATGGAGGCGCCCATGTCGATGCCACTGGTGTCATAGCCGGTCTGGATGCGCGCGCGCCGGTCGCCTTCCTGCTCCAGCTTGGTCACGGTGCCAACGTCTGTGATAATGCCGGTGAACATGGGGTAGGCTCCTTTGCTGGTTCCGCGCAGTGGTAAACCCGGTCACCGCCACAGGCAAGAGCGGGTGACGCCACATTGTCGCCCCTATTATATGGTGGTTAAGAGGGCAAAGCCCCACCAAAGGACCAGAGTGACCGTGACCGCCGCCCCGACCAGAACCTTCTTGTTCCTGCAAGGACCGCATGGCCCTTTCTTTAACAGTCTGGGCAAGATGCTGCGCCGTGCGGGGGCCGAGGTCTGGCGGGTGGGCTTCAACGCGGGCGACCGGGCCTTTTGGTTTCATCCGTCGACCTACATCCCCTTTCGCGGCAGGGTCGAGGATTGGCCGGGCGTCTTTGCCAGCCTGCTGGAGGACAAACAGGTCACCGACATTGTGCTTTACGGCGACACCCGCCCCATCCACGCCGAAGCGGTGGCCGAGGCCAAGCGCCGTGGCATCACCGTCCATGTCTTTGAGGAAGGCTATATGCGGCCCTATTGGGTCACCTATGAGCGCGGCGGATCGAACGGCAACTCGCGGCTGATGGAGATGACCATTCCCCAAATGCAGGCCGCCCTCGCCCGCTCAGACATGGAAGCCCCCCTGCCGCCGGGCCATTGGGGCGACATGCGCCACCACATCTTCTACGGCGCACTTTACCATTGGTTCGTGATGTTTCGGAACGGCGACTACCGCAATTTCAAACCACACCGCAGCCTGCCGGTCACCAAGGAATTCCGTCTCTACCTCAAGCGGCTCTTGCTGATGCCGGTGCTGGCTGCCGACCGCCTGCTGGCCACGCTGAAGATCCGGCTGGGCGGCTTTCCCTACCATCTGGCGCTGCTGCAATTGGAGCATGATTCCTCTTTTCAGAAACATTCGCCCTTCAACACGATGGCCGATTTCCTTGAACTGGTGATCGAAGGGTTCGCCAAGGGCGCGCCGCAGCATCACCACCTCGTCATCAAGGCGCATCCGCTGGAGGATGGCCGCGTGCCGGTGCGGCGCGATGTCAAACGGCTGGCCCGCCTGCATGGCGTCTTAGACCGCGTGCATTTCGTGCGCGGCGGCAAGCTGGCACAGCTTCTCAATGACACCCGCAGTGCTGTCACGGTGAATTCCACCGCCGGACAACAGGTGCTCTGGCGCGGCATCCCCCTCAAGGTCTTTGGCCGCGCGGTCTATTCTCAGCCCGAATTCGTGTCGGACCAGCCGCTGCCGGAATTCTTTGCCACCGCCAACCGCCCCGACAACCGCGCGTATAAGGATTACCGCCGCTATCTGCTTGAAACCTCTCAGGTTCCGGGCGGTTTCTATGCCGCGCGCGGGCGGCGGCAATTGCTGCGCCAAGTGGTCGATATGATGCTCGCCACCGAGGATCCCTATGACGCACTGGAACAGGGCACCGCGGCCCCTCGGCAACAGTTGCGGGTCGTCACCTGAGTTAACCCATTCCGCCCTGTAGATTTTTTCGCTAGGCTGCGCTAAGTTGCAAAGTAATACGTCAAGACAATTGGCGATTTCGAGGCAGATATTTCAGGTCGAGGAGACCGGGCAGTGAAATCCGTATCTTTCCGGTGGGCGCGCCCCATCGCAGCGCTGACGGCGGTGGCCGTCATCTCATCTTGTGGTTTGCCGCAGGTTGGACCGAACAAACGTCAAATCTACGCAGGCTCCGTTCAGCGCGAAGGCGATGCCTTCGTCGTCAGCGTGAACGACCGTGTGACCCGCGCCACCGCCGTGGCCCCCGCGCTTGGCTTTTCCGAAAGCTTCAAGAACGCAGGCCGGGTCGGCTCCGACACGATCCAGCCGGGCGACATTCTTGGCATCACGGTCTATGAGAACGTGGACGATCCGCTTCTCGGCGTCGAAGGCGCCCCGGCCACCATCCTGGAAGAGGTGCAGGTCGACGGCGCGGGCTTTATCTTTATCCCCTACGCGGGCCGCATTCGCGCTGCGGGCAACACTCCCGCGGCGATCCGCCGCATCATCACCAATAAGTTGGGCGAACAGACCCCCGACCCGCAGGTCGAAGTGCGCCGCGCCGCCGGTGACGGCTCGACCGTCTCGCTCATCGGTTCCATCGGGGCGCAGGGCGTCTACCCGATCGAACGGCCGACCCGCACGCTGGCCGCCATGCTGGCACGCGCGGGCGGTGTGACCATCATCCCCGAAATCGCGCAGGTCACCGTGATCCGCGGCGGGCAGCGCGGTAAGATTTGGTTCCAAGACCTCTATGACCACCCCGAACTCGACATCGCCCTGCGTCCGGGCGACCGGATTCTGGTCGAGGAAGACACCCGCTCTTTCACCGCGCTTGGCGCCACCGGCGGACAGGCCCGCGTGCCCTTTGAATCGCAAAACCTCTCGCTTTTGGAAGGCATCGCGCAGGTGGGCGGGCTCAGCCCCCTCTCGGCCGACCCCACCGGCGTCTTCGTGTTCCGCAATGAGCCTGAGGAAGTCGCCGAACAGGTGCTGGGGCGCAGCGATCTGACTGGCGCGCAGCGCATGGTCTATGTCACCGACCTGACCAAACCCAACGGCATGTTCATGGCCCGCGATTTCGTGATCCGCGACGGCGACACGATCTATGTGACCGAAGCGCCCTTCACCCAGTGGAGCAAGGTAATCTCGGCCATCACCGGCACGGCGGGTTCGGCGGATAGCATCACCTCGCTGACCGAATGAGCCACCCCGGTGGCCTTCGAAGCTGACCCATACCAATACCCCGCCGCCGGTCCCGAAAGGAGCCGGCGGCTTTTCGTATATAACGGTGGGTTTCTGACGCAGCGCAGGGTTCGGCGCATCTTGCAACTCTCGGGCCATTCCCTGCGCCTTGGCCTGCCCGGCCCCGATGACGCCGTGGTGGTCTGGGGCAACTCCCCCACCGCGCATCGCGGGCTGGCCGTGGCCGCCAAACGCGGCGTGCTGGTGATCCGGGTGGAGGACGCATGGCTGCGCTCGCTCCACCCCGGTCGCGCGGGCGAGCCGCCCTTGGGCCTGCTGATCGACAGCCGAAGCGCGCATTTCGATCCCTCCCAGCCCTCAGACCTCGAAGAGCTGCTCGCCCATCACCCGCTGGACGATACCGCCCTTCTGGACCGCGCCCGGGGCGGCATGGCGCAGATGGCCGAGGCGCATCTGACAAAATATGCGGGCTTTGACCCCGACATGCCCGCGCCGGAGCCGGGCTATGTGTTGGTGATCGACCAGACCCGCGGCGACGCCTCGGTCACCGCCTCGGGCGCGGATCGTGCGCGGTTTCTGGAAATGCTCGTCTTCGCGCAAGAGGAACACCCCGGCGCACGGGTCATCATCAAGAGCCATCCCGAGACGGCACGGGGCTACCGCGCCGGGCATTACGGCCCCGAGGATACCAACGACCGGATCACCCTGCTGACCGATCCCATCAGCCCTTGGGCACTGTTCGAAGGGGCGGTGGGTGTCTACACGGTCTCTTCGCAAATGGGGTTCGAGGCGATTTTTGCAGGCCACAGACCGCGCGTCTTCGGCCAGCCCTTCTATGCCGGTTGGGGGCTAACGGAGGATGAATTCCCCGTTCAACGCCGCCAGCGCCGCCTTAGCCGCGCGCAACTCTTCGCCGCCGCGATGATCCTCTATCCGACCTGGTACGACCCCTATCGCGACGAACTCGGCAGTTTCGAGACGGCCCTCACCGCCCTCGCCGCGCAGGCCCGCGCGTGGCGAGAGGATCATCGCGGCTGGGACGCATGGGGCATGCGCCTGTGGAAGCGCCGCCCGCTGCAACAATTCTTCGGAACGACCACGCCCCTTCGCTTTCGCAAAGGCCCGGCAGAAGCCCCCAAGCCGCCCCGCCGCGCCATGGTCTGGGCCAGCAAGGCCGAGGTCGCGCCCCAAGATGCGCTGCGGGTCGAGGACGGGTTTCTGCGCTCGCGTGGGCTGGGGGCCGAACTGGTCCCGCCCCTGTCGCTGGTCTGCGACGATCTGGGCATCTACTACGATCCCCAAGGGCCGAGCCGGTTGGAGAAATGGATCGCGAAACGCGCCGACCTGCGCCCCGATCAACTGGCCCGCGCCCGCGCGCTGATCGCGGCGCTGACTGGGGCGGGCCTCAGCAAATACAACCTCGGCGGTGCCGCGCCCGACCTGCCGCCGGGGCGGCGCATCCTCGTCCCCGGACAGGTCGAAGACGACGCCTCTATCCTCACCGGCACGGGCGATGTGTGCAGCAACGCGGCCCTGCTGGCCGCCGCCCGCGCCGCAAACCCGGATGCCGTGATCCTCTACAAACCCCACCCTGATGTCGAAGCGGGCCTGCGCAAAGGCGCGACCGAGGCGGGCGAGGCCGATCTGATCCTGCACCGGGCCGACCCGGTGGCGCTTCTGGGCCAAGTCGACGCGGTTTGGACCATGACCTCCCTCCTGGGGTTCGAAGCCCTCCTACGCCGGGTGCCGGTGGTGACCTTGGGCGCGCCCTTCTACGCGGGCTGGGGGCTGACCGAAGACCGGGGCGATGTCCCGCCCCGCCGCCGCGCGACACCGACGCTCGAAGGGCTCGTTCATGCCGCGCTCATCGATTACCCGCGCTACCGCGACCCGGTCAGCGGCTTGCCCTGCCCCGTTGAGGTGGTCGTCGAACGGCTGGCCACGGGCCGCCTGCCCCGCGCCGGCCTGGGCAACCGAATGCTGTCGAAACTCCAAGGGGTCTTTGCCAGCCAGAGCCACCTCTGGCGGCGGTAGCGCTCAATCGGCTGCGTTGCGCCGCCAAATGTGCAGCAGGTCCGGCCCAATCTGCTGACTGGATTGCAGCGCGAAGCGCGGCGCCTCGGCCAGCCGCGACAGGCCAAGCGCCCCGATGCCGGGCAGACCTTCGGCCCCGATCACCAGCCCGGCGGTGAACCCCACCAGCCGGTCGACCAAATCCGCCTCGATAAGCGAAGCGGCCAAGGCGCTTCCCCCCTCGCAGAAAATCCTTGTGAGGCCATGCGCCGCCAATTGCCGCATCACATCCTGCGGGTCCAACTGCGCCCCGCGTGCGGCACAGGGCAGCAGTGTCGCCCCCAGATCCGCCCAAGCTTTGACCAAAGCCGGATCGGCATCCGCACCGTGGCAGAGGATCAAAGGCACCTCAGCCGCCGTGCGCGCCAGTTGCCCCATCAACGGCAGGTCGAGCCTGCGGGAGACGACGACGCGCGCCGGTTGCTGGGCAAGCCCGAGACCACGCACCGTCAGGCTCGGGTCGTCCTTCCGGGCGGTGCCTGCCCCGACCATCACCGCGTCATGGCGGCTGCGCATGGCATGGGTCAGCCGCCGCGCGGGGGCGTCGGTGATCCACTGGCTTTCGCCCGTGCCGGTGGCGATGCGCCCGTCAAAGGAATTGGCCAGCTTCAGCGTGAGCATCGGGCGGCCCAGATCGGTGCGGCAGAAGAAACCGGCGTTATCCGCGCGGGCCGCGTCTTCGTGCAGCCCGACCGAGACCTCGATCCCGGCATCTCGCAACATCGCGATGCCGCGCCCGTTGACCCGCGCGTCGTCATCCTGCGTCGCGATCGCCACGCGGGCCACGCCTGCGTCGATCAGCGCCTGCGCACAGGGCGGCGTTTTGCCGTGGTGGGAACAGGGTTCAAGCGTGACATAGACCGTCGCCCCCCGCGCCCCCGCACCCGCCTGCGCCAGCGCTTGCGGCTCGGCATGGGGACGCCCGCCCGGCTGGGTCCAACCGCGCCCGACGATCCGCGTGCCTTGCACGATGACGCAGCCCACCGCCGGATTGGGCCAGACATTGCCCTGCCCGCGCCGCCCCAAGGACAGCGCCAGCGCCATATACCGCGCGTCGCTCACCCGCTCGCCGGTCACTCTTCCGGCAGGGCGTCGGGCCGCAGTTCCTGAACGAATTTGTCGAAATCGTCCGCGGCTTGGAAGTTCTTGTAAACAGAGGCGAAACGCACATAGGCCACGGTGTCGATCCGGGCCAGCGCCTCCATCACGATCTCACCGATATGTTTCGAGCTGATGTCGGTCTCGCCCATGCTTTCCAACCGGCGCACGATGCCCGAGATCATCTGATCGATACGTTCGGGATCAATGGGGCGTTTCTGCATGGAGATACGGATCGAGCGTTCCAGCTTGTCGCGGTCAAAATCCTCGCGCTTGCCGGAGGTTTTGATGACCACAAGGTCGCGCAATTGCACCCGTTCGTAGGTGGTGAAGCGGCCCCCGCAGGCCGGGCAGAACCGTCTGCGCCGGATCGAGACGTGATCCTCGGCCGGGCGGCTGTCTTTCACTTGGGTGTCGATATTTCCGCAAAACGGGCAGCGCATCGGCCGTCCCCCTCTTCATCCTGCCTCACTTGTGGGGCGCGCGGCCCTCTTGTCAAAACTTATAGGGGAGCCGCGAGGTTTTGGGTAGAGAAGATTTCCACAGCTATATCTTGCGTTCAAATATGTGTCATGGACCCAACGGCATGCCGCCGCGTTGGTCAACGAAGGCTATAAACGGAGCATACCATGACCAAGACACTTTTCCTAACCGGCGCCTCCAGCGGGATCGGCGCCGCCACCGCCCGCGCCGCCGCGAAAGCGGGCTGGAACATCGGCCTCTTTGCCCGGAGCGAAGACAAGCTGAACGACCTCGCCGATGAGATCGGCGATCAGGCGTTGGTGCTGGTGGGCGACGCCACCGATTACGACGCGCAGAAACAAGCGATCGACAAACTGGCCGACCACTTCGGACAGGTTGACGCTGCCTTCGCCAACGCCGGGCGCGGCACCAGCTCGGCGGGGACGGAGAATGGCGACCCGCAGGATTGGAAAGTGATGGTGGACCTGAACATCATGGGCGCGCTCTATACCGCCCATGCCGCCATGCCGCATCTGCGCAAGACCACTGGGCAATATGTCGTGACTGGCTCTGCCGCCGGGCGGCGTCATATCCAAGGGTCGATCTACGGGGCGACCAAGTGGTTTATCCACGGCTACGCGGGCAATCTGGCGGATGAGATGGCCGAATGGGGTGGCCGCTGCATGGTGGTCTCGCCCGGCATGGTCGACACCGCCTTTTTCGACGAGGCCAAACCCGACAAGTTGCAGCCTGAGGATGTGGCAGATGCGGTGATGCATGCGCTCGAAGCGCCCGCCCGGGCCGCGGTGCGTGAAATTCACCTGATGCCGACAGGGTGACCCCTGCCCCGTCCGGCGTCAGTCGGGCCGGAAATGCGCCGCGATGCGCCGCTGATGCGGGGCGTCGCGATGCTCGAACAGGTAAATGCCTTGCCACGTGCCCAGCATCATCCGCCCCCGCGCGACGGGGATGCTAAGGCTCACCGGCAGGACTGAGGCTTTGATATGCGCGGGCATGTCATCCGGCCCTTCCAGCAGATGCGTGAGATAGCGCATTTCTGGCGCATCGGCGGGCGGCACCAGCCGGGCGAAATAGGCCAAAAGGTCGCGCTGCACATCCGGGTCCGCGTTCTCTTGGATCAGCAGCGATGCCGAGGTGTGTCGGACCAGTAGCGTTAGCAACCCATCCCCCTGCCCCGCAATCCAGCGGGCCACGTCATCCGTGAACTCGTAGAGCGCCTGACCGCGGGTTTGAATGGTAAAGGCTGTCTGCATCTCAGCAGGCTCTCCAGTGCTGCGCCTCAGCATCCCAACACTGTCCTGCCACCTCTTTCGCGTCGCTTATGGCAAAGAGGCCCAGTTCCGTTGACCCCCTGTCGCAGGAAAGCGAGGCGATCTCGCGCCCATTCTCGCGCACCGTTACCCCGCCATCGCTGATCTGATCGAGTTTGTCGAAAGAGCCATGGACCTCATATGTAAAAGCGCCATTCCGAAAGGTCGTACTCTCCCAAATGGCGCGACCTATGCCCGGCCAAGGCTGATGCGCCACCTCCGTGATTGGAGCGCTCAGGGTCAGACCGGGCGCGTCAGCCGGGCCGAAGCGGTAGATCACCTCTTCCCCGTCGAGGCAGACCTCCAACTGCTTCGCCCCATGGTCAATCGTACAGGTTAGAACCGTTGCGCTGCGCTGGTGGCAGTGGGCAAGGGCTTGGCTGGTGCCGAGGGTCAGAAACAGGCTGGCGAGCACGAAACGCATGAGATTAATCCGTCGTAACAATACCCGCAGAATAAGCCTGCCACCGCGTGAAAACAACGGCTTCCCCGGTTTAGAAATCCCGCAACTCAATTATGCGATCCAGACAGAACTGCCGGGCATGGTGGCTGGGCAAGTTCTCTCCCGCGCGTTTGATCGTGACGGAATAGGACTGCCCCCTGTCGCCGCTCACCCGCTCAGGGTTGGTGGTGTAAACGACGCTGGTACGGCCCACGCCGCTCACCGACGGGCCGCGAGGCGTTTTGATATAAAGCCGCTCCCCTCGCGGAAGGCCCAGAACGTCCTGCGCAAACTCCGCTGCGGCGCACCAGATGTGACGCGCGCCTGCGCCGTGGTCTTCGATCACCTCGAACTCCTGCGCGGTGAGGGGCACAACGATCAGCCGGTTCTCGGCCCGGTAGGCCTGTGCGGCGGCTTGCAGCGGCAGCATAAGGCAAAGAAGGGTAAGGACAGTTTTGCGCATCATGGGAACCTTCTTGGGATACCCCCTTTGATGTAAGCGGCGCGGGCGGCAGGTCAAAGACCCGCCCCGCAAAAGAAAACGCGGCCACCGGGGCCGCGTTTTGGCTTATTGGTCCAAGAAGCTGCGCAGCTTGCGCGAGCGGCTCGGATGTTTGAGCTTGCGCAGTGCTTTGGCTTCGATCTGGCGAATACGTTCGCGCGTGACCGAGAATTGCTGGCCGACCTCTTCGAGCGTGTGGTCGGTGTTCATGCCGATGCCGAAACGCATCCGCAAAACCCGCTCCTCGCGCGGGGTGAGCGAGGACAGCACGCGCGTCGTGGTCTCCTTGAGGTTTTCCTGAATGGCGCTGTCGAGCGGCAGCACGGCATTCTTGTCCTCAATGAAGTCACCCAGCTGGCTGTCTTCCTCGTCGCCGATGGGCGTCTCAAGGCTGATCGGCTCCTTGGCGATCTTCATCACCTTGCGGACCTTTTCGAGCGGCATTTGCAGCTTCTCGGCCAGTTCCTCCGGCGTCGGCTCGCGGCCAATCTCATGCAACATCTGGCGACCGGTCCGGACCAGCTTGTTGATCGTCTCGATCATATGCACCGGGATGCGGATGGTGCGGGCTTGGTCAGCAATTGAGCGGGTGATCGCCTGACGGATCCACCATGTCGCGTAGGTGGAGAACTTGTAGCCGCGGCGATACTCGAACTTATCGACGGCTTTCATCAGGCCGATGTTGCCTTCCTGAATGAGATCAAGGAATTGCAGACCGCGGTTCGTGTATTTCTTCGCGATGGAGATGACGAGGCGCAGGTTCGCCTCGACCATTTCCTTCTTGGCCTGCCGGGCTTCTTTCTCACCCTTCTGGACCTGCTGCACGATGCGGCGGAATTCCGAGATATCTAGGCCGACATATTGGCCGACCTGCGCCATGTCGGCACGCAGTTCTTCGACCTTTTCGGAGGAGCGTTCGATGAACATCTGCCAGCCCCGACCGGACTTCTCGGCCATCCGCTCCATCCAGTTGGGATCAAGCTCATAGCCGCGGTAGTTGTCGACGAATTCCTTGCGGTTGATGCGCGCTTGGTCGGCGAGCTTCACCATGGCGCTGTCGATCTGCATGATACGGCGGTTAATGCCGTAAAGCTGGTCGATCAGCGCTTCAATACGGTTGTTGTGCAGGTGCAGGTCGTTCACCAAAAGCACGATTTCCGACCGCAGCTTTTGATAGGTCTCTTCCTGTTCCTTGGTGAAAGAGCCGTCTTCGTTCAGCGTGGCCGAGATGCGGCTGTCCTGCATCGCGCTGAGCTTTTCATAGTCATCCGCGATGATGTCGAGCGCTTCCAGAACCTGCGGTTTCAACGCCGCTTCCATGGCCGCAAGGCTCATGTTGGCTTGTTCGTCCTCGTCATCGTCGTCGTCGGAAGAGATCGGATTGCCGTCGGCGTCATACTCGGGCTTGGACTCTTCGCTCTTGGTCTCGCCGCCGGCGGCGGGGGCCACGACCGGAGAGGTCTCCTCCTCATCGCCCATTTGCGTGCCAAAGGTGGCTTCAAGGTCGATCACATCGCGCAGCAGAATGTCTTCGGAGAGAAGTTCGTCACGCCAGATGGTGATGGCCTGGAAGGTCAGCGGGCTTTCGCAAAGCCCGGCGATCATCGTGTTGCGCCCGGCCTCGATCCGCTTGGCGATGGCGATCTCGCCCTCGCGGCTCAGCAGTTCGACACTGCCCATCTCGCGCAGGTACATCCGCACCGGATCATCGGTGCGGTCGAGCTTCTCGGAGGTGCCGGAGGACAGCGCCACATCCCGGTTGGACTCAGTGGTCGCAACCTCGGTCGAGCCTTTGTTCTCTTCCTCTTCGGCTTCCTCGTCTTCGATGATGTTGATGCCCATTTCCGAGAGCATCGACATCACGTCTTCGATCTGTTCCGAGCTGACCTGATCGGGCGGCAGGACCGTGTTGAGCTGATCATAGGTGATATAGCCCTTCTCGCGGGCCTCACCGATCATCTTCTTCACGGCGGCTTGGCTCATGTCGAGCGAGTGGCCGGCCTCTGAATCGTTGCTCTTTGCGTCGTCATTCGTATCTTTGGCAGCCATCTCATGCTCCTTCAGCGCGTCAGCGCGAATCATCCGCAGACGATTCGGTTTTCCGAATCATGCGGGGTTATGGGTGATTCTTAAACCCGTTGCCCAGCATTTTCAAAAAGTCCTGCAAATGGGCCACGCCAATGCTCATCCGCGGCCCTTTGACTTGTCATATTTAATCGTTCCCAAGAGCGCGTCCAATGCGCTGCGCTCATCGCGGTCCATCGTCATGCCGTTGTCGCCCACGTCGAATTCCCCGTTGCTTTCTTCCTGTGCGCTGCGGCGGGCAAGATCGGCGGCACGGGCCGCTTCGCTCAAGCGCCAGGTGACCCCCTCATCCGCCGGGCCGCTGAGGTCTTCGACGGCTTCGGCGATCTCTTCGTTCAGCCCACGGGCAGCATCCAGTTTGGCCAGTTCCTCGGCCACGGTCAGGCGGGTCATGTCCACATTGCCGGGATTGCGGATGCAGGGCGTGATGGCAACGTGGCGTTGCCCCTTCATATTTTCAAGTGTCTCCCAGCCGAGGGAATAGGAAATCTCCTCGCGCAGCGTCTCTTCGCCCGCATGGCCAAAGCGCAGCAGCAGATCGCGCAGCCGCGCATGATCAGGGTCATCGCAGCGCATCGCCTCCAGCCCCGTCTCGAAGGTCTCGATCAACTGCGGGCAATCGACGAGGGCCACGAGGATCACCGCCTCGCGCAGATGCATCCCCACCTGCTCATCGCTCATCGCCACGAGGGCCGAGGCTTTGGTGCTGGCCAGCGGGGCCAGCGGCGGCGCGCCCCAAGCAGCGCCCTTGCCGCCTTTGCCCGTGCCCGGCGCTTTGCCCCCGACGGGGCGGAATTCGGGCCGTTTCTTTTGCGGACGGAACAGCTCCCACCGCAGGTCCTTGATCTCTTGCCCATAGTGGCTGCGGATCGACGGGTCGCGGATCAGTTTGATCTTTTCGCGCAGGCTTTTGTCCAGCGCCGCCTTGCGTTCGGGGCTGTCGAAAATCTTGCCTTCGGTCTCACGCTGCCACAGCAGGCGCACCATGGGCAGGGCATTGTCCAAGAGCTTTTGCAAGGCCCCGGCCCCCTGCGCGCGCAGCAAATCGTCGGGATCCTGCCCCTCGGGCATGACCGCGAAACGCAGGCTCTGCCCGGCCTCCAACAGCGGTAGAGCCAGATCGATCAAGCGCAGCGCCGCGCGTTGGCCCGCCGCATCGCCATCCAGCGTGATGATCGGCTCAGGCGCGATCCGCCACAGCATTTGCAATTGGTTCTCGGTGATGGCGGTGCCCAAGGGGGCCACGGCCCCTTTGAAGCCCGCCCCATGCAGGGCGATCACATCCATATAGCCTTCGGCCACAATCAGCGGCTGCCCCCGCCCTGCGGCGGCGCGGGCGTGTTTGACGTTGTAAAGGCTGCGGCCCTTGTCAAAGAGTTCGGTCTCGGGCGAGTTGAGGTATTTCGCCTTATCCTCGGGGTCCATCGCGCGACCGCCGAAGGCAATCGCCCGCCCGCGCGCATCGCGGATTGGGAACATGATGCGCCCCCGGAACGTGTCATAGGGTTTGCCGCCTTTGGAGGAGGGTTTCGCCAGCCCCGCGCCGAGGATCAACTCATCCGCCACGCCCTTGGACTTCAGCGCATCCCATAGACCCTGCCAACTGTTCGGGGCGAAACCAATCTCCCAATGCGCCTGCGCCTGTTCCGACAACCCGCGCTTGGCCAGATAATCGCGCGCCGCCCCCGCCGCCCCGGTGCGCAATTGCAGGCGGAACCATTGCACCGCTTGCTCCATCACCTCGGCCAATTGCGTGCGCTTGTCGGCCTTGGCCTGTGCGCGGGGGTCTTGCTTGGGGATCGTCATGCCGACTTCGCGGGCGATGATTTCCACCGCTTCCATGAAGCTCACATTCTCGGTCTCGCGCACGAAAGAGATCGCATCCCCCTTCGCGTGGCAGCCAAAGCAGTAGTAGAACCCTTTGCGATCATCGACGTGAAAGCTGGCGGATTTTTCCTGATGGAAGGGGCATGGCGCCCACATGTCGCCCTTGCCCTGATTGGACTTTCGGTTGTCCCAAACAACCTTGCGCCCCACCACCTGAGACAGGCTGGCGCGGTCACGCAGTTCTTCCAAAAATCCGGGGGGCAGGCTCATGGCTTCATATACCGGCTGGGGCAGTTCAGAGTCCAGAGGAGGCGGCGCGACAGCGGGCGGTTAAACGCCCCTTTTGCCGGGCAGCGCCCCCTGCCCGGCACGGCGTTGGTCAGCCTATTGGGCGAGGCACATTTCTTTCCACGCGGCGGCGAGATCGTTCTTTTTCACGTCGCGCATCTTCATCTCGTAGACCCAAGGGGTCACCAGCGGGATCGCGGTATTGAAGCTTTCGGGCCATGTCGCCTTGGCCTTCACGGCGGCGGGGACCTGGCGCTCTTTCACGCGGTCGAGGCGGGCCTGCTGCACGGCGGCGACCACGGCGGCCTGATGCATGCAGCTCGTCTCTTTCTTCGAGGCCGCCAGCGCCGGGCCCGAGACCGCCATGCTGATCGCGGCCAATGCGGCGAAAATCGTTTTGTTCATGTCTATGCTCCGTTGTTTGCCTAACGGGGATTCGGGCCCCTGCCGCACAACCTAGCGCCGCGATGCCACCGCTTCCATAGCGCGGCGCAACTCCTGCACCAAAGTGGCGGCCATCGACCGATAGACCATCAACAAAAAGCCGGTATCGGTGCGGGTGATCGCGGCGGGCATGTCGCGCAAGGGGCTGCGCAGAGTCTGACTGGGTTTGAAGGCCGCCACGCGCAGGTCCACCGGGGCCAGCCGCGCCAGCACATCTTCGGCCCCCGGCCCCTGCAACTCCGCCACTGCCCATCCGTCCGAGACGTCGACAAGGGCTGCATGTTTCGCAAGCGCCTCATCCGGCGCGGGCCCGACAAGCAGCGCCTCTTCCCGGCCAAACCACAGACAGCGAGCATCGCCCTTGGCGGTGCTCTGAAGCGGCTCCGGCAGGGCAACCCCATGGGCGGCCTCCAGCGCCTTGGTGAGGGCCACCGGATCAAACACACCCAGCACGGTCAACTGGCCCAGATCGCGGACCGCCATCGTCATCTCACCGATGTGCAGCGGGAGCAGATCGCCGAACGGTGTTTGCGCTTTCAATTCAACCACGGGCGCGCCCTCCTTCAGGGTCCACAAAGACCGGGGCGCAGATCTCCACCTCCGCCTCGATTTCGCGCAGATGGTCGACCATGCGCATCACCTCCCCATGCCGGGCGCGGCCCCAGGTGACAAAGCCCAGCCCGATAAAAGTGCCAACATCCGGCGAAAAGCCGACCGAGGTCGTATGGCCTTGCGCATTCTCGCGGCTGGCCTCGGCCCCGGCCTCGAACAGAAACGCCCCTGCCGTGAGTTGTTTCACCGCGCCGACGGGCCGCAGCCCGACCAGTTGCGCGCGGTTTGGGTCGCGCAGGCCGGGGCGTTCGGACATGGTCTTACCGATACAGTCCTTGGCATCCGACAGCATCCTCCCCATGCCGATATCCTCTGCCGTGGCGCGGCCGTCGATCTCTGCGTGGGTGATATGGCCCTTCTCCAACCGCAGCACGTTGAGCGCCTCCATCCCATAGGCGCCGCCCTCCAGCGCCTCGGCCCGCGCGACCAGCAGGTCGAACAGCGCGGCGCCATAGCGCGCGGGCACGGCGATCTCATAGGCATGTTCGCCGGAGAAGGAGATGCGGAACAGCCGCGTCGCGACCCCGCCGAGCCGCACATCGCCGCAGGCCATGAAGGGGAAGCTGTCATTGTCGATCGGCTGCTCCAGCAGCCCGTTCAGCAATTCACGAGACTTCGGCCCTGCCACGGCGAATTGCGCCCATTGTTCGGTGACCGAAGACAGATGCACCTGCCATTCGGGGTGCAGGCATTGCGTGACGAATTCCAAATGGCGCATCACCTCACCGGCAGCGCCGGTGGTGGTGGTCATCAGGTAATGCGCCTCGCTCAAGCGCGCGCTGGTGCCATCGTCCATAACGAAACCGTCTTCGCGCAGCATCAGCCCATAGCGCACCTTACCGACCTTCAAGGTGCTGAACTTGCTCGTATAAACCAGATCGAGCAGCTTGGCCGCATCCGGCCCCTGAATGTCGATCTTGCCTAGGGTCGAGACATCGCAGATGCCCACCGTCTTGCGGACAAACCCGATCTCGCGATCACAGGATTGACGCCAGTTGCGCTCCTGCCCGCGCGGAAAATAGCTGGGGCGATACCACAGCCCCGCCTCCACCATTGGGGCGTTCATGGCAAGGCTGGCCGCATGACTGGTGGTCAGCCGTTCGGGCGCAAAGCCCTTGCCCTGCCCGCCCGCGCCCATCGCTGCAATCGCAACCGGGGTATAGGGCGGGCGGAAGGTGGTCGTGCCCGTCTCGGCAATGCCGCGCCCGGTGGCATCGGCCAGCACCGCCAGTGCCGCCACGTTGGAGTTCTTGCCCTGATCGGGGGCCATGCCTTGGGTCGTGTAGCGCTTCATATGCTCGACCGAGCGGAAACTCTCTGCCGCCGCCTGCTGCACATCCTTCACGCAGACATCGTTCTGGAAATCCAGCCACGCCCGGCCCTTGCCCGGCACCGCCCAAAGCGGGGCAATGCGGTAGTGCGCGTCATCGGCCTGCGGCAGATCGATGGGCACTGGCTTGCAGCCCAAAGCCGCCAACGCCTCCCCTGCCGCCGCCACACCCGCCGCAAGGCAGCCGTGGGTCGAGAAGCTGCCGTTACAGGCTCCCGCCACATGCATCCCCGGCACCGCGCCGGGGGTCGGCACAAAGGCGTGGATCTCGGGCGACCACGTCGGTCGCCCGTTCATATGGCAGGTGAGGTGCAGCGATGGGTTCCAGCCGCCCGACATGGCCAGACAATCAGCCTGTATCTTATGCACGCCCCCGGCGGTGCGGATCGACACCGCCTCCAACTCCTTGCCGCCCGAAGTGTTGCAGACCACCGCCCCGCTCAGCACCGGGAAATCCGCGCCATCGCGGCGGACCCCCTCGCGGCTGTCGATCAGTGCGGCCACATGCACACCTGCCGCGGCCAGATCGCGCGCGGTGCGGTGCGCGTCGTCGTTATTGCCAAAAACTGCGACCTGCTTGCCCGGGGCCACTCCCCAGCGGTTGAGATAGGCGCGCACCGCGCCTGCGGTCATGATGCCCGGGCGGTCGTTGTTGGCGAAGGCGACGGGGCGCTCCAAAGCACCTGCCGCGAGGATGGATTGCTTGGCCGCGATGCGCCAGAAACACTCAAGCGGCGCGCCCTCGCCCCGCCGCGCGCGGTGTTGGTTGACCCGTTCCAACGCGCCGAACATGCCGCCGTCATAGGCGCCGGTCACCGTCGTGCGGGGCATCAGCCGCACATTGTCCATCGCCGCGAGTTCCGCGACCACGCCCGCCGCCCATACATGGCCCGACTCACCATCGACACGCTCGTTCTCGGCATTCAGCCGCCCGCCCATCAGCGCATCTTCGTCGGCGAGGATCACATCCGCCCCCGCCCGCGCCGCCACCAGCGCCGCCATCAAACCCGTCGGGCCTGCACCGATCACCAAAAGATCGCAAAAGGCATAGGCTTTCTCATAGGCGTCCGCATTGGGCTGGCCGCTCAGCCGCCCGAGCCCTGCCGCGCGGCGGATCACCGGCTCATAGACGCGCCGCCAAAAATTACGCGGCCACATGAAGGTCTTGTAATAGAACCCCGCCCCGAGGAACGGCGACGCCAGATCGTTCACCGCCATGAGGTCGAGATCGAGGCTCGGCCAAGCGTTCTGGCTGCGCACCTGCAAACCTTCATAAATCTCTTGCATGGTGGCGCGGACGTTGGGCTCTGACGCGGGGCCGACGCCGGTGGTCACCAACGCGTTCGGCTCTTCGCTGCCTGCGCTCAGCACCCCGCGCGGGCGGTGGTATTTGAACGACCGCCCCATCAGCCGCTGCTCGTTCGCCAGCATGGCCGAGGCGACCGTATCGCCCGCAAAGCCGTCGTAGCGCCGCCCGTCGAAAGTAAAGCTGACCGGCGTCTCTCGGTCGATCAATCCGCGCCCTGCAATCCTCATGCCATGGCCCTTTTCACATCCGATGCCAATTCCACGGCCCGTACCGCATGGGTCACCGTATCGCGGGTGACGACGAGCCAGGCGCCGCAGCCGGTCTCATGCTGCCACAGGTCGCGGGTCTCTCCCGCAGGGTTGTCGCGCAGGTGCAGATAGGCGTCCCAGTCCTCATCCGAGGCATCGGGCGCAGGCCGGGCCAAGGCAATGGCATCGCCGCGATAATAGAACTCCCGCCGATCCCGGCTGCCGCAGATGGGGCATTCGATCCGCATATTAGCCCTCCCTCAGTGCAAGTTGTGCTGAGACCCGGTGGCCTCTTCATCCATCAGGCCTTCGCCCGAACGGAACCGGTCGAGCCTGAAGCCCGCCGCCGTCTCATGGGGCTGCCCGGTGGCCATCAGATGCGCCAGCGCATGGCCCGAGGCGGGCACCGCCTTGAAGCCGCCGTAGCACCAGCCGCAGTCGACGAACAAACCCTCCGTCTCAGTCTTGTCGATGATCGGGCTGCCATCGGGTGTCATGTCCATGATCCCACCCCAAGAGCGCAGCACGCGGGCCTTGCCGATCATCGGCATCAGGGTCATCCCCGCCTCCATCACATGTTCCATCATCGGCAGGTTGCCGCGCTGCGCGTAGGAGGCATAGAAATCCAGATCACCGCCAAAGACCAACCCGCCCTTGTCGGACTGGCTGATATAGAAATGCCCCATGCCAAAGCTGATCACATGGTCGATCACGGGCTTTAACCCTTCGGAGACAAAGGCTTGCAACACATGGCTCTCGATAGGCAGGCGCATCCCGGCCATCGCCGCCACCTGCCCCGCGCGCCCTGCCGTGACGATCGCCACCTTCTTGGCCCGGATCGCACCGCGCGTGGTCTCCACGCCACGCACGCGGCCGTTTTCGATGTCGATGCCGGTGACTTCGCATTGTTGGATCAGATCGACACCGCGCTGGTCCGCGCCGCGGGCATAGCCCCAAGCCACCGCATCATGGCGCGCGGTGCCGCCGCGTCGGTGTAGCAACCCGCCGTGGATCGGAAAGCGCCCGTTGTCGTAATCCAGATAGGGCAGCAGTTTGCGCAGACCCTCGCGGTCGAGCAGTTCCGCATCGTCGCCCTGATTGATCATCGCATTGCCGCGCCGGGCCGAGGCATCGCGCTGCGCGTCAGAGTGAAACAGCGTGATCACCCCGCGCTGGCTGAACATCACGTTATAGTTCAACTCTTCCGACAGCCCCTCCCAGAGTTTGAGCGAATGGCTGTAGAACTCGGAATTGCCGGGCAGAAAGTAATTGCCGCGCACCACGGTCGTGTTGCGCCCGACGTTGCCCCCGCCAAGGTAGCCTTTTTCAAGCACCGCGATATTCGTCATGCCGTGGTTCTTGGCGAGGTAATAGGCCGTGCTTAGCCCATGCCCCCCGCCGCCGATGATCACCGCGTCATATTCCGCCTGCGGCTCTGGATCGCGCCATTGCGCCGTCCAACCCCGATTGCCGGTCAAGCCTTCGCGCAATACCCGCAGTCCTGAAAATCGCATCATTCGCCTCCCCCGGTCTTGGCGCAGTCAAGCAACTTGGGGCGCAAGTATCAATGACCGAAAACGCCTCTCGCACCCCCTACGCCCCCCGACGGCAAAAAGGGGCGCAGGGCGCCCCTTTTTCGGTCACTTCAAAAGAGGGTTACGCCCCTCAAAGGCCCTTGGCGTGATAGCTCGCCGCGACCTTTTCGATTGAGACGAGATAGGCCGCCGTGCGCAGATCATCGACATCGTCGCGGCTGTGCCAGACATGGGCCATCGCCTCATAGGCCGTGCGCATCGTGTCATCGAGACCGGAGCGGACCAATTCCAACTCCCCCGCACCGCGCAGGTACTTCTCTTTGAAGTCGGGGCTCAGCGTCCAGCCGAGATCTTTATCCGCGCTCAGCCGCTCAAGCTCATCCACCACCAGCTGGTGACGCGATTCCTCGGCGCGGCGCTGCATGCGGCCAAAGCGGATGTGGCTGAGGTTCTTGACCCACTCGAAGTAAGAGACCGTCACACCGCCTGCGTTGGCATACATATCAGGCACGATCACCGTGCCCTTCTTGCGCAGCACCTCATCCGCACCGGCGGTCACCGGACCGTTCGCGGCCTCGATGATCAATGGCGCCTTGATACGCTCGGCATTGGTGAGGTTGATCACCCCTTCTAGCGCGGCGGGGATCAGGATATCGCAATCCGCTTCCAAAAACTTGGCGCCATCCTCTTCGAACTTCGCATCGGCATAGCCTTTGATCGTGCCGTGCTTTTCGATCCACTTGTGCACCGCCTCGACGTTCAGCCCCTCTTCGCTGTGCAGCGCACCGTCGCGTTCGATGATCGCGGTGATCTTCGCGCCATCCTCTTCGCTGAGGAACTTGGCGGCGTGATAGCCCACGTTGCCGAGACCCTGAATGATGACCCGCTTGCCGTCGAGCTTGCCGGAAAGGCCCGCTTTCTTCAGCCCCTCGGGATCACGGAAGAAGGCTTGCAACGCATATTGCACGCCCCGGCCTGTCGCCTCGGTCCGGCCTTGGATGCCGCCCGCGTTGATCGGCTTGCCGGTTACGCAGGCCACACCGTTGATGTCGGTGGTGTTCATGCGTTTGTACTGGTCCGCGATCCAAGCCATCTCACGCTCGCCGGTGCCCATGTCGGGGGCGGGCACGTTCTGCGCGGGGTGGATCATGTCGCGTTTGATCAGCTCATAGGCGAAACGCCGGGTGATCAGTTCAAGCTCATGTTCATCGTATTCGCGCGGATCGATGCAGAGCCCGCCCTTGGAGCCGCCAAAGGGCGCCTCCACCAGCGCGCATTTATAGGTCATCAGCGCGGCCAGCGCTTCGACCTCGTTCTGGTTGACGGCCATGGAATAGCGGATACCGCCCTTCACGGGCTCCATATGTTCGGAATGGACCGAACGGTAGCCGGTGAACGTATGCATCCGGCCCCGCAGACGCACGCCGAAACGCACCGTGTAGGTGGCGTTGCAAACGCGGATTTTCTCTTCGAGACCGGGCGGCAAATCCATCAGCGCGACCGCGCGATTGAACATCAGGTCCACACTGTCGCGGAAACTCGGCTCATTGGCTGGATTCATCGGTCTCTCCTCTTCTTGTCCGGTCGCGGTCCCTTTGTTTGCGGGCGCGACTCATCTGGCTGCCCTAGGGGCATGCAGTCGCACCGTAGGACGCCTCATTGCGGGGCGCGACCCAATTCCTCGCGATTTGCGAAACTTTATCAACCGTGGGTAGGAGCAACCCGCGCCACCCTCCCTGCCCGGTGGAAATCGGCCCAAAACGCCCCCGAATACCGGCCCCAAGCGCCGCCTATTGCCCCAGACGCGCCAAACTCTGGACACTTTCCCGCAGCACAACAGGGCAAGGCAAATGCCGCCCATTCCCTTTGGCGCCCGCAGGACGCCACAGGAAGAGAGGTTGATGACAATGCGCGATAGCACTCACAGTTCGGAAAATCCCCCGCAGCCCCTGCCCGCGCTGCTGCGCCGCTTCGCGCGCGAAGAAGACGGGCTGGTCACGGTCTTTGCCATTCTGATGATCCTGCTGATGATCCTCATGGGCGGCATCGGCGTGGACCTGATGCACCATGAGCGCGAACGCGCAAGGGTGCAAGCAGTGGCCGACCGCGCCGTTCTGGCGGCGGCGGACCTTGACCAGACGCTCAGCCCCGAGGCCGTGGCCCGCGACTATTTCGACAAGGCAGGGCTGGCTGAATATGTGTCCAGCGTGACGGTCGACGAAGGGTTGAACTACCGCCGCGTCACCGTCGATGCCTCGCGCACCCTCAACACGATGTTCATGAGCAAATTCGGCCAAGACCGGCTGCATGTCCCTGCCAAATCCACGGCGGAGGAAAAGGTGAACAAGGTCGAGATTTCCATGGTGCTCGATATCTCCGGCTCCATGCGCGAGAACGGCAAAATGGCCAACCTCCATGACGCGAGCGATGCCTTCATCGACACCGTGCTGAAGCCCGAGAACGCGGACCTGATCTCAATCTCCGTCGTGCCCTATACCGCGCAGGTGAACGTCGGGAAGGACATCATGGATGAGTTGAACGTCACCCAGCTGCATTCCTTCTCCCATTGCGTTGATTTCGACGACAGCGAGTTTGACCTCACCGCCATCAGCCAGACCCGCAGCTATGAGCATATGCAACACTTCGAGGCGGGCTATAGCTGGAACGGCTATCACGGCGACAACACCGGGCGTAATGACAATATCTACAACCCCGGCTGCCCAAAGCGGGACTACGAAGAGGTGGCCGCCTATTCGCAGAACGCCGCCGCGCTGAAAGCCCGGATCTCCAATTTCCAGCCCCGCGCGAACACCGCCATTCATCTGGGCATGAAATGGGGCGTGGCGCTGCTCGACCCGTCCTTCCGCGCGATCAATCAGGCCATCGGCGGCGATGCGGCCTTCCAAGGGCGCCCGGCTGACTACGGCGATATCGACACGCTGAAAACAGTGATCCTGATGACCGACGGGGTGAACGTAACCACCCGCCGGATCAATCCTCAAGTCTATGCCAATCAGGACCATTACAACCACTGGAGCGATTACCCCTTTTACTGGTGGCTGAACCGCAATGTCCGCTCAAGCGAGCATTACCGTTGGTATTCGACCAAATATACCGCCTCCCGGGCCGACGCCCTGCTCGACAACATCTGCGACGCGGCCAAGGCCAAGGGCATCGTGATCTGGTCGATCGGCTTTGAAGTGACCGACCATGGCGCATCGGTGATGAAGAACTGCGCCTCCTCCGACAGCCATTTCTTCCGCGTCGAAGGGGTGGAAATCGTCAGCGCATTCGAGGCCATCGCCCGCCAGATCAACCAGTTGAGGCTGACGCAATGATACAGCGCTGCATCAAGGCATGGCGCCGGTTTCGCGGCGATGAGGATGGCTCGGCCATGTTGATGGAGTTCGCCATCCTGTCGCCGCTGCTCTTCGGCTGCCTGCTCATGTCTGTTGAGATGAGCTTTTACGCCATCCGCCACATGTTCCTTGACCGGGGGCTCGACATGACGGTGCGCTACATCCGGCTGAACACCAATACCCCGATGACGCATCAGACCATCAAGGACAAAATCTGCGAGGCCGCGATCTTCTTGGATGACTGCGAAGAGACCCTGCGCCTTGAGATGATCCGCGTGGACCCGCGCAATTTCGCCAGCTTCGACCAGTCGCCCGATTGCGTCGACACTTCCGAAGACCCCAGACCGGTGCGCGGCTGGACCCTTGGGGTCGAGCATCAGTTGATGCTGCTGCGCGCCTGCGCACGGTTTGAGCCCTTCTTTCCGACCACCGGCCTTGGCTATGCCCTTGAGAAAGACGGCGCGGGCCGTGTTTCCATGGTCTCAAGCGCGGCCTTCGTACAGGAGCCGAATTGATGCGCGCTCTCCGCAGTTTGCTGGTCCGGTTCAAAGGGCGCGAGGACGGCTCCATCGCCGTCGAGACGGTGATCATGTTGCCGCTGATGTTCTGGGCCTATCTGGCAATGTATTCGACCTTTGACACCTTCCGGATGTACAACCTCAACCAGACGGCGGCCTACACCGTGGGCGATGCCATTTCGCGCGAGACGCAGGCGATTGACGCGGACTATCTGCGCGGGATGCAACAGCTTTTCGAGTATCTCACCCGCGGCACCGGGCAAACGGCCCTTCGGGTCAGTTCGATCTGGTATGATCAGGCGAACGACCGCTACCACGCGGATTGGTCACAAGTGCGCGGAACGGTTCAGCCTTTGACCAGCGACGATGTGCGCGATTGGCATGACAAGCTGCCCGTTATGCCCGATAACGAACGCGTCACGCTGGTTGAGACATGGCGCGACTTCGAGCCGCTGTTCAAAACCGGGTTGGAGCGGCGCGACATTCACAACTTCGTCTTCACCCGCCCCCGCTATGCGCCACGCACGGTCTGGTCGGACGGTTAAGCGGCCTCACGCTCGGCCAGTTTGGCGCGGATGATCTCGGCAATCAGCTTGGTTTCATTGGCCGGGGTCATGCCGCCCACACCGATCCGGCGGCCAAGGCTCCACCACAGGCCCAAACGCCAGCCCCGCGCCACGCGGCGGTTGGTCTTGAGCAGGAAACCGTTCGAGGGTTTGACCGCGAAAGCACCCTGATCGATGCGTGCGATCTCGTCCATGCGGACGATCACCCGGCCATCGGCATCGCGCAGCGCCTCTTCGGTCAGTTCCACCGCGCTGGCGGTGGCGCGGCGCATCACCTCGGCAATCGCGATAAAACCAAGCCCCACCAGCACCAGAACGCTCTGCCAGACCGGATCGGGCGAGCGGGTCAGCGCGGAATAGATCAGCAGCAGCCCCAGCCCTGCCAGTGACAACAGCCCCACCGCCCGCCGCGCGGGTGATGCCTTGGCCGTGGCCAACACGGTCTCCGTGCCGCTGTGCATCGTCTGAGTGGTATCGGTCATTGGCCGGGCTTTCTCAGGGGCGAAGGGGCCGCTCATCGCCGCCGCCTGCCGGGTTCATTCGCCCTCGGCCTAGCCCGCCATCCCGCAAAGGGCAAGACCGCGCGCCCGGGCGGCCCCCGGCCTGCTCAACGCTCGGGCTTGTTCTCGCGCTTGGCTTTTTTGCGGGGCGGTCCGGCTTCCAACCGCTCTTGCAGCTTGTCGGCATAGTCCTTGCGGGCGGCAGTATCCATCGCGCTGACCTCGGCCAACCACGCCTCATGGGCGACCTGCTGAACACTTGCTGCGGCGTCGCCTTGGGCGGCAAGCACCGCCGCGGCGACATCGGCCTCAAACGGCTCGGCCCGAAGCGCGGCGAGTATTTCGTCATAAAGCGCGCGGCGCGCATCCCGATCAAGGTGATGCGCCTTGCCGCTGGCGCGCATTTTGCCGTGCAACCCGCGTCGCGCTTCGGGCGGCAGCGCCTGCACATAGGGCGAGGCATAGCTGCGCAGCCCCGGCAAATCGCCAGCGCCACGCGGCCCGGGCCCGCCATGACGCCACATCGCCCCGCCAAGCGCGCCGAGGATCATCACGTTCAACGCCAGCGACAGACCAAGCGCCAATCGCATGAGGCGCCTGCGCCGTGTTGTGGGATCCTGTGTCATCTCAACTTTCCTCCATGTCCCAGCCAAATCCACCGAATTCGCTGCCTGTGTCAGCCGCCGTGAGGTCCGAAGTCTCGGTCTCCCATGTGCCGGTCACGAACCGCCCGGCCAAATCCGGCATGCCCTCCGGCGGTGCCACGCCGACCCAAACCCCGACCGCCGCGGCGGTGGCAAGACCGCTCAGCCCCGCCGCACCGCCCAAGAGTTGCCAGAGCGCTTGATGCCATGGCTGGCGCGGTGCTTTGGGCATATGCGCTTCGGCATCAGCCAGAACGCGGGCCTGCAAATCGGCCGAGACCTGTGGCGGATTGGCCCGGGCCGCGGCAAAGAAATCTTCCAGATCGTCGAAGTCACTCATTTTCAAACCCCAATGCGTCCCGTTGTGCCGACAGTTGCGCGGCCAATGCCCGTTTGCCCCGCGCGGTCAGGCTTTCCACCGCTTCGACCCCGATGCCCAGCACCTCGGCGATCTCGGGGTTGGCCATACCCTCGATATGGCGCAGCACCACCGCTTGCCGCTGCCTGTCAGGCAAAGTGGCCAGCGCCTGTTGCAGCGCGTCCACACGGGCGGCCTGCTGCATCTGCTGCGCGGCACCGGGGGTCGGATCGGCAGGTTCTGCCACATCATCGAGCCCAGACACCCCCGCCCCCCGGCGGCGCAGACGGTCGGTGCAGAGGTTGGCCACGACACGGTAGAGCCAGGTGGTCACCTTGGCCTCGCCCCTGCGCCACTTCGGCGCCTGACGCCAGAGCCGCAGCATCGCCTCTTGGGCCACATCCTCGGCCTCGGCCCGGTCACCGAGCACCCGCAGCGCATGGCCGTGGAGGCGCGGCACCAGCCGCGCGGTCAGCAACCGCGCCGCCGCCGCATCGCCATTGGCATAGCGTTGCAACAACTCGGCATCCGCATCTTGCTGCGCGTTGGGCAAATCCTGCATCCCGTCCATGGCTAAGGTCCGGGCGCGCCATGATCAAGCGCGCCCAAAGCTTCATTTAGTCCTGCTGCGGCTTGTCATGGTGCATTTTGTCACCCTTATGGTGCCGCTTGCCATGCATTTTTTTCGCCGCTTCAAACTCTTCGGCGCTGACGCTGCCGTTACCGTCTTTGTCCAGACGCTCGAACATCTTGGCCGGATCGTGGCGCTGCGTCATCTCTTCCATCGAGAGTTTGCCATCGTCATTGGCGTCCATACGCTCGATCATGCGGGCGCCCTTATGACCGCCCTTATGACCGTGCTTGCCGCCCTCTTTGCCGCCGCGCTTGCCACCGTGTTTGCCGCCCATGGCTTCCAATTCGGAAGCGTCGAGGCTGCCGTTGCCATCGGTGTCGAAACGCTCAACCATCTTGGCGGCGCGATCGGCGCGGCGTGCATCGCCTGCGGCCTTCAGCTCTTCGCCGGTCACGAAACCGTCGCCATCGGCATCAACCTTGGCAAAACGCGCTTCGGCATGGGCCTGAAACTCTGCCTGCGTAATCGCACCGTTGCCATCTGCGTCAAGCTGCTGGAACCGGTCCTGCCCGCTTGGCTGGGCGGTGGCGGCCACGGCACCCACGGCCAACAATCCGCTGAGGGCTGCGATCTTCATATTGGTACGAATGGTCATCTTGATACTCCTCGTTTTTTAAAGATCGTCTCACGCTTTTGCGCCGCGATCACAGGGTCAAACGGCGGGGCCCGAAACTTCCGTCGCAGGTTTTCAAACTTTTTTCGGAAAAATTGGCAAAGCCCCACCCTGCGCGACATGGCGCCGCAACGGCAACCTCCGGTCTTTTCATTTCACGCCCCAGACTGCATCTATCCCTCAACCAGAGGATCGCCCCCATGTCACAGACCCAGCAATTGTCCCCCGACACCGCAGAGACCGACGCCAGCGAAGAGCGGCCCCGCCTGCCTGCCATGCTGCGAGGCTGGCGTGGCAAATGCCCCTCCTGCGGGGGCGGAGAGCTGCTGCATGGCTATCTGAAAGTGAACGACGACTGCGCGGTTTGCCGTCAAGAGTTCCACCACCACCGCGCCGATGACGGCCCGGCCTATCTGACCATTCTGCTGGTCGGTCACCTTTTGGCACCGGGGCTGCACATCGCCTATGTGGTCTGGCGGCCCGAACCTCTGACCCTGTTCACCATTTTTGCGGTTGGCTGCACGGCGCTGTCGCTTTACCTTCTGCCCAGACTGAAGGGGGCCATGATCGGCTTTCAATGGGCCAAAAGGATGGGCGGCTTCGGCCGGTCTAACTAAGGCGGCCTGCCCTTCGGCCCCTGACTGCCGGAGCGCTACCGCATGACCATCGACAAGACCAAAATCCGCAACGCCGCCACGGTGATCGTACTGCGCGACCGCCATGTGGATCCGCATATCCTGATGGGGCAACGCGGGGCGAAAGCGGCCTTCATGCCGAATAAATTCGTTTTTCCCGGCGGGGCAGTGGACGCGGGCGATGCCCATGTGCCCCTTGCCGCACCGGTGAACGTGCTTTGCCACGGCAGGCTTTGTGATGATGCCGAACCGTCGCTCGCCCATGCCATCGCCGTTGCCGCCATTCGTGAGCTTTGGGAAGAGACCGGTCTGGTGCTGGGCCGCAAGGGCGCATGGCAGGGGGATGTGCCGCCCGACTGGCAGAGCTTTGCAGCTACGGGCCATTTGCCCGATGCCTCCGCCCTGCAATTCGTGTTTCGCGCCCTAACACCGCCGGGCCGCCCGCGCCGTTTCGACGCGCGTTTCTTTCTGGTGGATGCCGACGACATCGCCAGCGACCCCGATGATTTCGACGCCGCCTGTGATGAACTTTCGCATCTGCAATGGGTGCCGCTGAGCCGGGCGCGGTCTTTCGACATGCCCTTCATCACCGAGGTCGTATTGGCCGAGGTCGCGGCCCGTGCGCGCGACACCAAGCCGCCCGCCTCGGTCCCGTTCTTCAAGAACAACGACGAAGAAAGCCTGTTCCTGCGCCTGCATGGCCGCCCGATGACGGGCTAGGTCACCAAAACCAGCGTCAGGATCGACAGGGCCAGCACCGACATTCCCGCCCATTCCCGGCGCGAAATCCGCTCGCGAAAGAACAGGGTCGTGGCCGCGATGCTCAGCATCAGTTCCACCTGCCCCAAGGCTTTCACATAGGCCGCATTTTGCAGGGTGAAGGCGATGAACCAACAGAGCGACCCGCCCATCGAGGTCAGCCCGATCCAAACCGCCACCCGCCGCGCGGCCCAGACCCGGCGCATCTGCCCCGGTTCGCGCAGGCGCAGCCAAAGGGCCATGATCAGCGTCTGCATCAACACCACCGCCGACAGCGTCACGCCCGCACGCAACAGCGGATCGCCCGAGGCCACGGCGAGCGAAGCGCCGCGATAACAGACTGCCGAGATCGCGAAGAGAAATCCCGAGGCGATGCCCAGCCCCGCCGCACGGTTGCGCAGATCGCTAAGGCGCAGCCCCCGCGCCTCGGCCCCGCCGGACAGAAGCAGCAGCCCCAGCACGCCAAGGGCGATGGCCCCGAACCCCGCGCCCGAGACGCCCTCGCCCAGCACGATCCAGCCCATCAGAACAGTCTGGATGACTTCGGTTTTCTTGAAGGTGATGCCCACCGCGAAATTGCGCTGCTTGAACAACAGTACCACGCAGACCGTCGCCATGATCTGCGCCGTGCCGCCCATCGCCCCGTACAGCCAGAAGCCCGCCTCAAGCGGCGGCACCCCCTGCCCGCTCAGCGCCAGATAGAGCGGCAGCAACAGCGCCACGAAGGGCGCGGAATAGAGAAACCGCGAAAAGGTCGCCCCGCCTGCCGAAAGCGTATCGGTCGCCAGATGCTTTTGCAGCATGAAGCGCCCGGTCTGAAAGACGGCGGCGGCAAGGGTGACGAGCATCCACAGATCGGGGGCGAAAGCACTGTCCATAACAGCCTATAGGCCGAAGGCGGGCGGCAGGGCCAGTGCCTTAGGGCCTCATCTTTAGGGCCCCGAGGTCATACCCGTTGAAGGCCAAGATCTCCTGCGCGGCGGCGATCCGGTCCGCCCCGCCTGTCGCCTGACGGTCAAGGATCCAGCCATATCCGCCATCGGGGCTGCCGATGACCGCGGTGCGGAACCCTTCGTCGACCCAAAGCACCCAGAAAGGCCGCTCGGCCCCGCCGACGGCGGCGCGCATCGTGTAACGGCCCGGCCCCTCTGCGCTTAGCGCCCAAAGGGTACGGGTGTTGCGGCATCCGGCGCTGTCGCAGGTCTGGCGCTGTTCGATCAGGGTCGGCCCTTCCGGCGCAAAGGTCACGGCTTGCAGGTCGGCGTCACCGGGGAATGCCGCCCGGACCTGCCACTCGCCGCCAAAACGCGCCGCGTCATAGCGGCTGGTGGCCCCGATCAAAGCCTCTGCATCGCGAAACCCGATCTGCGCGGGCGGTGCCTCGCCGCCGCTACACGCCGCGAGGGCGCCCAAGAGCAGCAACATGGCCCCCCGCCGCGCCAGATGCATCCCAAGGCGGGCCATCAATAGGGCATCGGATGGGCTTTATGCGCCGCGTCAAGGTCGGCCATCACCTCATCGCTCAAGGTCAGCTCCGCCCCGCCAAGCGCCACGTCAAGCTGCTCAAGACTGGTCGCGCCAAAGATCACTGACCCCATGAAGGGCCGTGTCGCACACCATGCCAGCGCCATCTGCACAGGGTCGAGCCCGTGTTTCTCGGCCACATCAAGATAGGCCGCGACTGCTTCAAAGGCGCGAGGGGTGACCCGACCGCCCAGATCTTCGTTCAGCGACAGACGCGACCCGGCGGGGACCTTCCCGCCCTGATATTTCCCGGTCAGCAACCCCGCGGCCAGCGGAGAGAAGGCCAGCATGTCAATCTGCTCATTGATGCAGGTCTCGGACACATCGGGATCGGCCAGTCGGCACATCAGCGAATATTCGTTCTGCACCGAGATCGGGCGCGGCCCGCCCACACGTTCGGCCACGGCGGCCCATTGGGTCAGCCCCCAAGCGCTTTCGTTGCTCAGGCCAAAGGCGCGGATCGTCCCGCGTTCGACCTCAAGTTGCAGCGCGCCGAGCGTATCTTCCATATGCGCAATGGTCTCGGCCCGGTTCTGGCTCGACGGGTCGTAGTGCCAATTCTTGCGGAACATATAGCTGCCGCGGTTGGGCCAGTGGAATTGATAAAGGTCGATGTAATCTGTCTGCAAGCGCTTCAGCGAGCCTTCGATGGCGCCGGGGATCGTGTCCGAGGAAATCGGCGCGCCGTCGCGGGCGTGCTGCATCCCCTCGCCGGAGTGTTTGCTGGCCAGAACCACCTCGTCTCGCCGCTTGTCGCGGGCGAACCACTGGCCGATGATCTCTTCCGTCCGGCCAATCGTCTCGGCGCTGATCGGGTTCACGGGGTACATCTCGGCAGTGTCGATGAAGTTGATCCCGGCCTCCAGCGCGCGGTCGATCTGCGCATGGCCCTCCTCGGCGGTGTTCTGGGTGCCCCATGTCATGGAGCCCAAACAGAAATGCGAGACCTCGATATCGCTAGAGCCGAGCTTTTTCATCTTCATCTTTTGGTCCTCGCTTGTGATTTGCCCGCAACCTAGCCGCCTGCCCGGCCTTCGCAAGGGCAATTGGCCCGCGCCGATCCTAGCTCCCCGACAAAAGCGCGGCCCCGGTAGTTTTCGGCCTTCCGTTTGGGCAGCAATGGACGCAATCTGCGCCCATGCGTCTGCTCATATCCTTCGCCGCCCTGTTCTTCTCGGTCATCCTCCTGCAACTCTCCACCGGAGGTGTGGGGCCGATCGACGTGTTGTCGGGCGTGCAGCTTGGGTTCAGCCGACAGGAAATCGGTATGCTTGGCTCGGCGCATTTTCTGGGGTTCTTCATCGGCTGCTGGTGGGCGCCTCGGTTGATGGGCAGCGTCGGCCACAGCCGCGCCTTTGCCGCCTTCACCGCCGCCGGATCAATCGGCCTGATGGCGCATATGATGGTGGTGGACCCCTACGCATGGGGGCTGATGCGTGTCGCGTCAGGCATGTGCGTGGCGGGCTGCTACACGGTGATCGAAGCATGGATGCAGGCCAAGGTTACCAATGAGACCCGCGGGCGCACCATGGGCGTTTACCGGGTGGTCGACATGAGCGGCTCGCTTGCCGCGCAGTTGATCGTGGGCGTGCTCGCCCCGGCGTCTTACGTCTCTTACAACCTGCTGGCCATCGGCTGCTGTGCTGCCCTCTTGCCGCTGACGCTGACCAAGGTCCGCCCGCCCGAAACACCCAGCCAGCCACGGCTGCGCCCGCGCCTCGCCTTTGACCGCTCGCCGCTGGCGGCGGCGGGGGTCATCGTGGCCGCCGTCTCCAGTGCGTCTTTCCGCATGGTCGGGCCGATCTACGGCCAAGAAGTCGGCCTCAGCGCGCCGCAAATCGCTTGGTTTCTTGCCGCCTTCGTGCTGGGCGGTGCGCTGGCGCAATACCCGATGGGGATGCTGGCCGATAAGTTCGACCGCCGCTGGGTGCTAATCTGGCTTTCGGTCGCCGCGATGGGCGGCTGTGCGGTCACCGTGATGGGCGCGGGCTATGGCACGGCGGGGATCATGCTCTCGGCCGGGCTCTTCGGCGCCACGACCTTTCCAATCTATTCGGTCTCTGCCGCCCATGCCCATGACTTTGCCAGTTCCGACGAGCGGGTCGAGCTTTCCGCCGCCCTGATGTTCTTTTTCGCTCTGGGTGCCATCGGCGCGCCCTATCTCGCCTCGGTCCTGATCGATAATTTCGGCGCGGCGGCGCTTTTCGCGATGATCGCGGCGGCGCATGGGGGGCTGGTGGTCTTTGGCCTTGCCCGGATGCGCGCGCGCCCCACCTTGGCCGAGCGGACGCCCTACGTCTACGCGCCACGAACCAGCTTTCTCATCGGGCGGCTCTTGGGCCGCGCGCGGGACCGCGACTGACCGGTCCCGTCTTTTGCTGGAACTGGCGCAGCCCTTGCGATAAGGCTGCGCCAAGCACGGGAATATTTATATGACACGCCACCTCATCACCTCCGCCATCCCCTATATCAACGGGATCAAACATCTGGGTAACCTCGTGGGCAGCCAGCTGCCTGCGGACCTCTACGCGCGCTATCAGCGTGGCCGGGGGCAGGATGTTCTGTTCCTCTGCGCCACGGACGAGCACGGCACCCCCGCCGAGCTTGCCGCCGCAAAGGCGGGCAAACCGGTCGATGAATATTGCGCCGAGATGTATGAAACACAGGCCCGCATCGCCGAAGGGTTCGGCCTGTCCTTCGATCACTTTGGCCGCTCGTCCAGCCCGCAGAACCGCAAGCTCACGCAGCATTTCGCGGGCGCCCTGGCCGACCGCGGGCTGATTGAAGAGGTCTCCCAACGGCAGATTTATTCACCGACCGACGGGCGCTTCCTGCCCGACCGCTATGTCGAGGGCACCTGCCCCAACTGCGGCTTCGAGGATGCGCGCGGCGATCAATGCGACAATTGCACCAAGCAGCTCGACCCCGAGGATCTGATCAACCCGCGCTCGACCATCTCGGGCGCTACTGATCTGGAGATGCGCGAGACGAAGCACCTGTTCCTCAAGCAAAGCCAGCTCAAAGACGAGCTCGACGCTTGGATCGACAGCAAGACAGACTGGCCCGTGCTGACCACCTCCATCGCCAAGAAATGGCTGCATGACGGCGACGGGCTGCAAGACCGTGGCATCACCCGCGACCTCAGCTGGGGCGTGCCGGTGAAACGCGGCGATCAGGATTGGCCGGGCATGGAAGGCAAGGTCTTCTACGTCTGGTTCGACGCGCCCATCGAATACATCGCCTGCGCGCAGGAATGGGTCGATGCGGGCAAGGGCACCGATTGGGAAAGCTGGTGGCGCACCGACAAGGGCGCCGAGGACGTGCGCTACACCCAGTTCATGGGCAAGGACAATGTCCCCTTCCACACGCTCAGCTTCCCCGCCACGATCAAGGGCTCGGGCGAGCCGTGGAAGCTGGTGGATTACATCAAGTCCTTCAATTACCTCAATTATGACGGCGGTCAGTTCTCCACCTCGCGCGGGCGCGGCGTCTTCATGGATCAGGCGTTGGAAATCCTGCCGGCGGATTACTGGCGTTGGTGGCTCTTGAGCCATGCGCCCGAGACCTCGGATGCCGAATTCACTTGGGAAAATTTCCAAGCCTCCGTGAACAAGGACTTGGCCGACGTGCTAGGCAATTTCGTCAGCCGGATCACCAAGTTCTGCCGCTCCAAATTCGGCGAAGCGGTACCCGAGGCCGGCGAATACGGTGAGGCGGAACAGGCGCTGATCGAAGACATCACCGCCCGCGTCGCCCGTTACGAGACGTTGATGGAGGCGATGGAGGTCCGCAAATCCGCCGCCGAACTGCGCGGCATCTGGGCGGCGGGCAATGAATATCTGCAAGCCCAAGCGCCTTGGACCACCTTCAAGACCGACCCCGACCGCGCGGCGGCGCAGGTGCGGCTGGCGTTGAACTTGATCCCGCTCTACGCCGTGCTTTCCGCACCCTTCATCCCCACGGCCTCGGCCTCGATGCTGGCGGCGATGAAGGTCGACGACATGCCGTGGCCCGACGATGTGCCCGCTGCCTTGGGCAAGCTTGCCCCCGGCCACGGGTTTGAAGTGCCCGAGGTGCTTTTTGCCAAGATCAGCGATGAGCACCGCGAAAGCTGGGCCGAACGTTTCGCCGGTAAGCGCGACTGATCAGAAATCTAGGAACAGCGGCGCGGGTTATGCGCCGCTGGTTCACTTTGCGGCACGGGCATTGCGCTAACCGCGCCGCGCGCGCTTTCCCACTGAGACCGCGCGCACTGGCCCCACGCCATTCGCCGCCGCTTCGACACCCCGAAACCGGACGCCATGCCCCCGCCCTTCGGGATCCCGCTCCGCCGTGAGCCATCCGTGGACAATGCGGGCCGTCTCTTCCCCCGGGTGCATTTGAAAGCCGCCCTGCGGGGCCAGCCCCTCAAGCGCCTGCGCCCAAAGCGTGCCGATCTCAGCCCCATCGCAAAGCCGCGGCCCGAACAGATCGCTGATATGCTGCCCGATCAGACAATCCCCCAGCCCATAGGTGACACCGCAGGCCGCCTCATTGGCATGGCAAACGCGCCCATCGGGAGAGAAAACCACGTCGATTTCGGCCATATCGGCCTTGACCGGGGATAGGATGGCCTCACCCGCGGCCCCCTTCCCACCCGCGGGGCCGAGAGAGGGCACAAGCGCCCCGCGAAGCCTTGCCTTGGGCGGGCCATCAAGGTTCTGCCTAAACATGCGCCGCTCTGCCGCGAAAACGATGGAGATCAGCGGGAGCTGCCCCCAGGTAAGGCTGTCCTCTACAGCAGCGGTATTCCCGGCTGACATGCTCACCCTCTCACGCGGCCCGTTGGGTCCCGACGCGCCGCACCGCACAGCGGAGCCCAGCATCCGAGAAACATAGCCCCGCAGGCAAAAGACCATGCGCCGTAAGAGGTTAAACGATCGCCCTCCTTTCCCTGAACCTGCCATCTGCCGCCTCTGCCTCATCCCGCCCCACTGCCGACCTTGGGAGAGGATTAGCGACAAGGTCTTACCACGGAGTTAAAAAATGTAGGCACAGTGTGAACTTGCGAGAGACTTATTTTCGTCCTATTCCGACAGCAATTAACCAAGTGTTAATATCAGATAGGATAAAGATGTTCCGGGTCGCCCATACAATTCATCACGATCACGACCTCGGGCTCGTGCTGCTTGCAGCACTTCTTTGTATCTTTGGCAGCTGGGTGGTGGCACGGCTCTATCGGCATGTGCTTGAACAGCCGCGTCGCCAAGCGTTGATTTGGTGCTATCTGACCGCGATGACAGCCGGGGTGACGATCTGGTGCACCCATTTCATTGCGATCCTCGCCTATCAGCTCGACGCGCCGGCGACGTTCCATTTCTCGCTCACCTTCCTGTCGCTGATCATCGCCATCGTCGGCTCGATTCTGGGCGTCGTCATCGCCGGGCTGCTCAAATCCCGGCGGGCCACGGTTCTGGGCGGGACGATCTTTGGGCTGGCGATTTCGGCCATGCATTATACCGGCATGGTGGCCTATCGCGTGCAGGGCGCGATCCAGTGGGACATGGGCTATCTGACCGCCTCCGTCATCATCGCGGTTGTCCTTGCAACCCTCGCGCTTGGCGCGGCGGGCCGTGGGGGCAAGGGCAGCGTGCTGTGGATGACCGCGCTTTTGGCGCTGGCGATCATCCTGCTCCATTTCACCGGCATGGCCGCTTTTCAGGTCACCCCGCTGGCCGCGCAGCCGCTTTACGCCAACCCGGTTGAATATAGATTAATCGCGCTGATCATCGCCGGCACCGCCGCCATCATCGCGCTGGCCGCGCTCTTTAGCTATGTTGTCGAAAACCGCACCCGCAACGAAAGCGTCGAGGAACTGCGAAAGGCCCGCGATGCCGCCGAAAGCGCCAGCCGGGCGAAATCGGAATTCATGAGCGTGCTGAGCCACGAATTACGCACCCCGCTGACCATCGTCATCGGCTACGCCAGCTTCCTGTCGGAACTTAAACGCCACAACCTCGCCAAGCTCGGCCCGGATGAAAAACCGGAGTCCGAGCATTTCACCAAGATGGGCGATCAAGCGGAACTCTACGGCCAGCGCATCAAATTCGCGGGCGGGCAATTGTTGACCATTATCAACGACATCCTCGACTATACGAATATGGAGTTGAACGACCTCGCGCTCGACAAGACCGCCCTCGACACCCGCGCGCTTTTGGAAGAAGTGGTCGAAGAGCACCACGGCGCCGCGCATGACAAGACGGCCACGCTGCATATTGACACCCCGCCGCTCACCGTCACCGCTGACCGCCGCCGCAGCCTGCAACTGTTGGGCCATATCGTCGGCAATGCGCTGAAATTCTCCAAGGCGCGGGACATCTATCTGCGTGCGCGCCTGCACGCGGGCGGGTTTGTTTTCGAGGTCGAAGACAATGGCGTTGGCATCGCCGCGCAGGATCTGGACCGCATTTTCGAGGCTTTCACCCAGATCGAAGACGCCGATGACCGCGCCGAGGGCGGCACTGGGCTGGGGCTGGCGATCTGCAAGAAACTGGCCCTTGCCCATGGCGGCGACATCACGGTCAAAAGCACGCTCGGTCAGGGCACGACCTTTACCGTCTTCATCCCCGGCGCCACGCAATTGGCAGAGCCTGCGACGCTGGCTCAGGCAAGCTAAGTATTTGAAAAGAATGGTGCGGGCGGTGGGACTCGAACCCACACGGGGCTACGCCCCAACAGATTTTAAGTCTGGTATGTCTACCATTCCATCACGCCCGCATCGGGGCGCACAATAAGCATCACGCAGGCGGTGTAAATGGGCGAATGCCCCCGGCCCCATGGTTCTGGCACGATGCTTCAGGCCGTATCGGCCAGCATGGTTTCCTTCACCGCTTCCATCGCCACATAAGTCGAGGTGCTGGCCACATGCGGCAGGGTTGAAATCACCTCCCCCAGAAAGCGGCGATATTCCGACATGTTCCGCGTGCGCACCTTGATCAGATAGTCGAAATGGCTCGCGATCATATGGGCCTGTTCGATCTCGGGCACCTTGGCCACGGCAAGGTTGAAGGCCCGCAAGGCCGCCTCGCGCGTGTCGTTCAGGCGCACCTCGACAAAGGCGACATGATCCAGCCCCAGCCGGATCGGGTCCAAAAGAGCACGATAGCCAAGGATCACGCCACTTTCCTCCAACCGGCGCAGACGCGCTTGGGTGGGGGATTTCGACAGGCCGATGCGGCGGGCAAGATCGGTGATGCTGATACGCCCGTCCTCGGCCAACACCGATAGAATCGCGCTGTCGAACCGGTCCAGATTGAAAAGTTCATTTGACATGTGATTCCCCGCTAGTTCGGTCATAACGACCACTACACAATACATATTAAGTCGATTAGCCTTCTCAACATGCGGTATTCTGGTCGAAACATCAACTGGAGCTTGCCATGGCCCTCGATCACGCCCCCGCCCTTCGCCAAACCATCGACGCGCGCACCTATGCCGAGCCTGACGCGCTGCTGACCGAGCTCAAGGCGCAGGCCGATCTTTCGCCCGAGGACCGCGCCAAGATCACCGCCGATGCGGCGGGTCTGGTGCGTGACATCCGCGGCACCTCGGCCCCCGGCATGATGGAAGTCTTCCTCGCCGAATATGGCCTCAGCACCGAGGAAGGCGTGGCGCTCATGTGTCTGGCCGAGGCGCTGCTGCGCGTGCCGGATGCCGAGACCATCGACGCGCTAATCGAGGATAAGATCGCCCCCTCGGACTGGGGCCGTCACATGGGGCATTCGACCTCCAGCCTCGTCAACGCGTCGACATGGGCGCTGATGCTGACGGGCCGCGTGCTGGACGACGACCAGCCCGGCCCGGTGCGCCACCTGCGCGCGGCGATCAAACGTCTGGGGGAGCCGGTGATCCGCACCGCCGTCAGTCGCGCCATGCGCGAGATGGGCCGCCAGTTCGTTTTGGGCGAGGACATTCAGGCGGCGATGAAACGCGCCCGCGGCATGGAGAAGAAGGGCTTCACCTATAGCTACGACATGCTGGGCGAAGCCGCACGTACCGAGGCCGATGCCAAGCGCTATCATCTCAGCTACTCCCGCGCGATCTCGGCCATTGCAGATGCCTGCACCCATGACGACATCCGCAAGAACCCCGGCATTTCGGTCAAGCTCTCGGCCCTGCACCCGCGCTACGAGCTGACGCAGGAAGAGGCCGTGATGCGCGATCTGGTGCCGCGCCTGCGGGCGCTGGCGCTGTTGGCGAAATCGGCCGGCATGGGCCTCAACATCGACGCCGAGGAGGCCGACCGTTTGGCACTCTCGCTCGAGGTGATCGACACGGTGATGGGCGAGCCTGCCTTGGCCGGCTGGGACGGTTTCGGCGTGGTCGTGCAGGCCTACGGCCCCCGCGCCGGCGTGGTGATCGACACGCTTTACGACATGGCGCAGCGTCATGACCGCCGCATCATGGTGCGGCTGGTGAAAGGTGCCTATTGGGACACCGAGATCAAGCAAGCGCAGGTCGAGGGGATCGACGGCTTCCCCGTCTTCACCCGCAAGGCCGCGACGGATGTGAGCTATATCGCCAACGCCCGCAAACTGCTGGGCATGACCGACCGCATCTACCCGCAGTTCGCCACCCATAACGCCCATACCGTCGCCGCGGTGCTGCATATGGCCGACGATCCCGAGGTTTACGAGTTCCAACGCCTGCACGGCATGGGCGAGACCCTGCATGACATCGTTATGCAGAAACACGGCACCCGCTGCCGCATCTACGCCCCCGTCGGTGCGCACCGCGATCTGCTGGCCTATCTCGTCCGGCGTCTCTTGGAAAACGGCGCGAACTCCAGCTTCGTGAACCAGATCGTTGACGAGGACGTGCCGCCCGAGGTCGTGGCCGCCGATCCCTTCGACCAGTTGCACGACAGCGTGCCCTCGATCCCGAAAGGCCCGGAAGTGTTCCAGCCGCAACGCGCCAATGCGCGCGGCTTCGATCTGGCGCATACCCCAACCCTCGCCGCGATCGAAGAAGCCCGTGCGCACTTCGCGGAGGCGACATGGGAAGCCGCACCGCTGCTCGCGGGCGAAGCTGCGCCGGAGGCGGCTGAAACCGTCGCCAACCCCACAGGGGGTGCCTCCCCCGGGACCGTGCGCCCTGCTTCCAAGGCCGATGTGGCCACGGCGCTCGACAACGCTGCGCCTTGGGACACGCCTCTCAGCACCCGCCGCGCCACGCTTTTGCGCGCCGCCGACATGCTCGAGGACCGCTACGGCGAGATTTTTGCTATCCTCGCTCGCGAGGCTGGCAAGGGTCTGCCCGACTGCGTGGCCGAATTGCGCGAGGCGGTGGACTTCCTGCGCTACTACGCCGGTCAGGCGACCAACGAGCCGCCCGCGGGCATCTTCACCTGCATCTCGCCGTGGAACTTCCCGCTGGCGATCTTCTGCGGGCAGGTCACCGCGGCGCTGGCGGCGGGCAACGGGGTGCTCGCCAAACCGGCTGAACAGTCCCCGCTGATCGCTCAACTCGCGGTCAAGGTGCTGCATGAAGCCGGCGTGCCGCGCGCGGCGCTGCAACTGCTGCCGGGCGGCGGCGAGGTGGGCGCGGCACTCACGGGCGACGCCCGCGTCAACGGCGTGGCATTCACCGGCTCCACCGCCACCGCCCTGCGCATCCGCGCCAATATGGCCGAGCATTGCGCCCCCGGCACCCCGCTCATCGCCGAGACCGGCGGCCTCAACGCCATGATCGTCGACAGCACCGCCCTGCCCGAGCAGGCCGTGCAGGCCATCGTCGAAAGTGCCTTCCAGTCCGCGGGCCAGCGCTGCTCCGCCGTGCGCTGCCTCTACGTGCAGGAGGACATCGCCGAGGACCTGATCACCATGCTGAAGGGCGCAATGCAGGCGCTGCTCATGGGCGATCCGTGGCATCTGTCGACAGACGTGGGCCCGGTGATCGATGATGCCGCGCGTCAGACCATCGTCGATCATGTCGAGGCCGCTCGCGCGGAAGGCCGGCTGATCGCCGAGATGAAGGCCCCCGAAGGCGGCACCTTCGTCGGCCCCGCGATCCTGCGGGTGAACGGGATCAGCAACATGAAGCGGGAAATCTTCGGCCCGGTACTGCATGTGGCGACCTTCAAGAGCCATGAGCTCGACGCCGTGATCGACGCGATCAACGCCACCGGCTACGGCCTCACCTTCGGCCTGCACACGCGGATCGACGACCGGGTGCAACATGTCTCCGAGCGGATCGAGGCGGGCAACATCTACGTGAACCGCAACCAGATCGGCGCCATCGTCGGCAGCCAGCCCTTCGGCGGCGAGGGGCTTTCGGGCACCGGGCCGAAGGCGGGCGGGCCGAACTACCTGCCGCGTTTCGCCGCGCCCGACCATCAGGAGGCTTCCGGCACATGGGACAACGCGCAGCAGAGCCTGCCCGCCCTGCCCGCGCATCAGCCGACCGTGTTGGAGACCCAGTCGATGCCCGGGCCGACCGGCGAGAGCAACCGCCTGTCGACCCTGCCCCGGCCTGCGCTACTCTGCATGGGCCCGGGGGCCGAGACGGCGGCAGCGCAGGCCAAGGCGGTGCGTGCCTTAGGCGGTGTCGCGGTTGAGGCCACGGGCCGGATCGACCCCGCGGCTCTGACCTCCGGCCCTGCCTATGGCGGCGTGCTCTGGTGGGGCGACGCTGAGACAGCGCGGCAAATCGACAAGGCGCTGGCGGCCCGCGAGGGGGCGATCATCCCGCTTCTGCGCGGCAAGCCCGACACCGCGCGCGTCCGCGCCGAGCGCCATGTCTGTGTTGACACCACCGCCTCGGGCGGCAATGCACAGCTTTTGGGGATGATGGCCTGAACGGGCTGCGCAAATAGGGGGAGCGCCATGCTGACGAACCGCGATATCGAAGAGTTGACGCAGTTTCGCAGGGCGCTCCACCAATACCCCGAGATTTCGGGCGAGGAAGTGGAAACCGCCCGGACCATCGCGGCGGAATTGGAAAAGCTCGCGCCTAAGCGCATCCTCACCGGCCTTGGCGGGCATGGGGTAGCGGCAGTTTTCGACAGCGGCAACCCCGGCCCCACGGTGCTCTTCCGCGCGGAACTCGACGCCCTGCCGATCCCCGAGGAACATGACATTCCTTGGGTCTCTAAGGTGCCGGGCAAGTCCCACGTCTGCGGCCACGACGGTCATATGACCATGCTCTTGGCGCTCGGTCGGATGATCGCGCGCCGCCCCGTCGCAAAGGGCCGCGTGGTGCTGATGTTCCAACCGGCCGAGGAGGATGGCAGCGGCGCGCGGGCAGTGGTGAACGATCCGAGCTATGCCGAGATCGCCGCCGATTACGCCTTTGCCATCCATGTCGAGCCGGGCCGCCCCTTTGGCCATGTCGACACCGCGCCCGCGCTGATCAACTGCGCCTCGAAAGGCATCTCCGTCACCCTGCACGGCAAGACCGCCCATGCCGCCAGCCCCGAAGACGGCACCTCCCCTGCGCCTGCACTGGCCGAGTTGATCCCGGCGCTGCAAGCGCTCGGCCCCGGCGGGCCGCTTGATGATGACTTCCGCCTCGTCACCCTCACCCATCTGCGCATGGGTGAGCCGACCTTTGGCGTCGCCCCTGGCGAAGCGGCGCTCTACGCCACCCTGCGCAGCACCCGCGACGATGCGCTGGCCGAGATCGAAGCGGCCCTGCACGCCGAAGTCGCGCGCGTGACCGAGGCCCATGGTCTGACGGCAGCTTTCGCGGAATCCGACCATTTCGCCGCCTCCATCAACCACTCCGAAGCCTACGCGATCGCCGCCGCGGCGATGGACGCGCTTGGCGTGTCACACGGGCAGAAAAACCTGCCGATGCGCGCCTCCGAGGATTTCGGCCTGTTCGGGCGCGATGCCAAGGCCGCGATGCTCTGCCTCGGCCCCGGCGAGGGCTATGCCGCCCTGCACAACCCCGATTACGACTTCCCCGATGATCTGATCCCCGTGGGCGCCGGTATTTTTGAGCGGATCGCGCGGGATTTGCTCGGTTCCGCTTGACAGAAGCCCCCGCGGGCGCAGCTAAGGTCATGACGACCCACCGTGCCGCTTGACGCTGCGGACGACTTGGCAAAGGCTGGCCCGCATGTTCCCGATCCGCGATCACAACCCCTCGGGCCGAACGCCCTTCGTCACCTATGCGCTGATGGCGCTCAACATCGGGGTGTTCCTGTCTTCCCTGTCGCTGATGGCGGATGAGCGCGCCTTGGCCGAGTTTTACTACAGCTACGCCCTGCTGCCCGCGCGGCTGAGCCATGGGGAGGGGTTTTTCGGCCTCATCACCTCGCAATTCCTGCATGGCGGCTGGATGCATCTGGCGGGTAATATGCTGTTTTTGTGGATATTCGGCGATAATGTCGAGGATGAGTTGGGCCACGGGCGCTATCTGCTGTTCTACCTTGCCTGTGGCATCGCCGCGGGGCTGGGCCAAGTCGTGACAGAGCCGCTGTCATGGGTGCCTATGGTCGGCGCCTCGGGCGCGATTGCGGGGGTCATGGGGGGCTACCTGCTGCTTTTCCCCCGTGCCAAGGTCGACATTCTGGTGATCTTTATCGTGTTTTTCCGCATCTTCGCGATCCCGGCGTGGATCATGCTGGGCCTGTGGTTCGGCATGCAATTCATTGGCGGGATCGGGGCCACACCGGGCACCGGCGGGGTGGCCTACTGGGCCCATGCGGGCGGGTTCATCGCGGGGCTACTGCTGACCCTGCCGCTCTGGCTGCGGCGGGGCGGCTTTGCCTTTTGGCGGCAAACCCACGGCCATCCGCCCCATGCCGCCGCAGACTATGACCTGAGCGAAAGCCGCATTCCGAAAGTGAGACGCAAATGACCGAAACCTCTGAAACCCGCCGAGCCTCGTGCCACTGCGGGGCCGTGGTGATCGAAGCGCTGTTTCCGCGCGGTCTGGCCTCGGCCGCGCGCTGTACCTGCTCCTTTTGTCGCCGCCGTGCCGCCGCCACAGTGACCACGCTGGCCGAGACGGTGACCGTGCTGAAAGGGGCCGAGAATCTTACGCGCTACACATGGGGCACCCATACGGCGCAGCACTACTTCTGTAAGACCTGCGGCATCTATACCCACCACCGCCGCCGCTCGGACCCCGATGAATGCGGCGTGAACCTTGGTGCGATTGAAGGGGTCTTGCCTTGGGAGATGGAGCCGCTGCCCTATAGCGATGGCATCAATCACCCCTCGGACCGTGACCCCGGCTGAAGGCCGGAGATCACACCCTGCATCCGGGCCAGCAGCCCCGGTTGTGGCGCGGCTTGTTCGCGGCGCTGCTCCACGCTTTCGTGCAGCCGCTCGGACGGATCCGCGCCCACCACCCGGCGTCGGCGGGTCACCAGCATCTTCCCATAGCCGCGCCAGCGCCCGATGGAGGGGGCGGCTGGGTCTTGATCGAACCGCGTGGCCCAGCCTGCGGGCAGTGGCAGGCCGCTTTCCTCCATCCGCGACAGCAGCCAGACCAGCGGGATATTGGCCAAGGGGCGCGCGGCCTCATGCCCGCCCAACTGGCCGCCCACGTCGCCATGGGTGCCGGGGAACCAGACCTGTTCCAGCCGCCCGTCATAGCCCTCGGGCGTGGTCCATAGTACCGGGGCATAGGCGACGCGGGTCTCATTAAGGGCCAGCGCCTGAAAGCCGTTCTTCACGTTGCGGCTGAGGTCATGGTTGTGGAACATATGCAGCGGCTGCGAGAACCGCCAGAACAGCGGCGCGTTGAGGCCCAGCGACTTGACCGTATCCCAAACGCCAATCGCCTCAATCTCAACCTCGGGGTGGCAGTTGGCGCGGGCAAAGAGTTCGCCCGCCTTGCTCAGATGATGCGCCTCATAATGGCGGTAAACATCGCGGATGTTACGCTCTGTCGCCACCTCGGCGCGCAGAAGCCCCACACGCTCGATCACCCCGGCGAGGGAGCGTACCGCATAGCCGCCGCGCGAATAGCCCAACAGGAAAATCCGATCTCCGGGTCGGTAGCGCGAGGCGAGATATCCATAGGCGTGGCGGATTTGCCGGTTGATCCCGCGGCCCAAGATCACATCCAAAGCGCTGCGCCAATCGCGCCATTGCAGCCCCGGCTCGTAATAGATCGACAGGGCGCTGCCCATCTCGCGGCAGAGGCCATAGGCAATGCCCGCATTGGTCTCGCGCCCCAGTTCGAGCGAGGACATGGTCCCGTCGAGGATGATGACATGGGTCACAGCCCCCCGGCGCGGGCCGAAGTCGCTTTCAGGCCGCCGCCAGAACCGCCCGAAGAGCCGTTGGAACAGGGTTTTACTCGGCTGCGATTGCGGCACCTTGCAGCACCTCCCAGACCCGGTGCGGGGTGAACGGCATATCCGCCTGCCGTACGCCGCGTTCCCACAGGGCATCTTGCACCGCATTCGACACCGCTGCCAAGGCACCAACGGTGCCCGCCTCCCCGCAGCCCTTCATGCCCATGACATTGGCTGTGGAGGGCACCGGTTCGGAGGTGAAGGAGATCATCGGCAGGTCCGCTGCGCGGGGCATGGCGTAATCCATGAAGGTGGCGGTCAAAAGCTGGCCGTCCTCGTCATAGACCACCCGCTCCTGCACCGCTTGGCCAATGCCCTGCGCCACCCCGCCATGGACCTGCCCCTCGGCCAGCATCGGGTTAATCAGATTGCCGAAATCATCGACCACCGTGTAGCGGTCAAGCGTCACGACCCCGGTCTCGGGGTCGATCACCACCTCGGCCGCATGCGCCCCGTTGGGATAGCTGCGCCCCGGCAGGCTGGCGCGTTCGTGGTGGCTCAGCAGATCGTCCCGGCCCTTGGCGCGGGCCATCTCGGCCACCTCCAGCATGGTCGGGCTAATGTTCGACCCTTCCGCGCGAAAGCGTTCATCGTCAAAGGTGATATCCGCAGCGGCAACGCCCAACTCTTCGGCCAGAAAGGCGGTGAAGACTTCGGTGATCTTCGCCACGGTGGCCAAGGTCGCCGTGTTCTGCGTGGTGACCGAGCGCGAGCCGCCGGTGCCGCCACCTTTCTTGATCAGATCGCTATCGCCCTGCACCACGTCGATCCGCTCGGCGGGGATGCCAGTCTGGTCCGAGAGGAACTGCGCATAGACCGTCTCATGCCCCTGTCCGTTGCTTTGGGTACCGACATAGATCGTCACCCGGCCATCGCCCTCGAAAACCACTTTGGCCCCTTCGGAGGGGTCGCCCAAAATGCTCTCGATATAGTAACACAGCCCCTGCCCCCGCAGCAGGCCGCGTTTGGCATCCGCCGCCCGGCGCGCGGCAAAACCGTCGCGGTCGGCCTCTTGCCCCACACGGGCCAACAGCCGCGCGAAATCGCCCACGTCGTAAAGCTCGTCCGTGGCAGTGGTATAGGGGAATTGCTCAGGCTTGATGAAGTTGATCCGCCGTAACTCCCACGGATCGACGCCCAACTCACGCGCGGCGCGGTCCATCAACCGCTCCAACACATAGATCGCCTCGGGCCGCCCTGCACCACGATAGGCGTCGACCTGCGCGGTGTTGGTGTAATAGCCCTCAACATGCAGATAGGTGTCCTGCACGTCATAGACGCCCATCAAGACCTTGGAGAAGAGCTGCGACTGGATCGGCTGGCCGAACTGGCTGTTATAGGCCCCAAGGTTGCAGCATGTATCGACACGGTAGGCGGTGATCTTGTGGTTTTCGTCAAAGGCAAACTCGGCCCAAGACACCAGATCGCGCCCCCCGTTGTCGGTGAGCATGGCTTCGGTCCGCTCTGACATCCAGCGCACCGGACGGCCCAGCGCCCGCGCGGCTTGGGCCACGCAGAAATACTCCGGGTAGGTCATCGCCTTCATGCCGAAACCGCCGCCGACATCGGGATTGGTGACGCGCACCGCGTCTTCGGGCAGGCCAAAGGCTTTGGTCAGAAACCCCTTATGCGCCCAGACGCCCTGCCCGCCCAGCGCCACATGCAACCGGCCCTCGGTCCATTCGGCATAGCAGCCACGCGGCTCCATGGAGTTGACGATGATGCGGTTGTCCCCGACCTCGAGCTTGACGCGATGGGCGGCCTTGGCAAAAGCCGCCTCGACCTTGGCCTCATCGCCCATATGCCAGTCGAAGGCGCGGTTGTCGGGAGCCTCTGCGTGCAGTGTCTCACCGCCCGGGGCGACATCCATCTTGGCGGGCAGATCGTCGGCCTCGAAAAAGATCATCTCAGCCGCGTCGCGGGCCTGTTGCAAACTCTCGGCCACCACCAGCGCCACCGGCTCGCCCACATAGCGCACGCGGTCCTTGGCCAGCATCGGGCGCAGCGGCGCCGCCCCTTTGCTGCCATCGCGGTTGTCGACGACCGTATGCGGCAAGGCGATATTCATTCCCGCCGCTTCCAGATCGGCGCAGGTCAGCACCAGATGCACGCCATCCGCCGCGCGGGCGTCAGCTACGTCCAACTCAGTGATCACCCCATGAGCCACGGGCGCGCGGAAAAAGACGCCATGCAGCGCCTTGGCGGGGGCGATATCATCGACATAGCGGCCCGCACCGGTCAGGAAGCGGTGGTCTTCCACCCGTTTGACCGGTTGGCTTTTCCCGAACTTTTCCATCTGACACCGCCCTTGCTGCCCTGCCTCTTTCAGCGCAACAGTAGCGGGCGCGCCGCCAGTGTCCAGAGGCTCAGGCCGCCTTGCGGGTAAGCGCGCCTTCAAGGCTTGAAACCAGTGTCACCCCTGCCAACCCATAGCCATTAAAGGCGGTCGACATAGCGATGGAATAGGCCCCCATGCCGCCGAACAAGAGGTAATCCCCGGTTTGCGCATCTTCGGGCAGCGGCAGGCCATCGGGCAGACGGTCCAGCGAATCGCAGGTCGGGCCGAAGACCACACGCGGCTTGGCCGCCCCCTGACGCCGCATGCCATCGGGGCCGACCACATCGACAAGCCCCGAAAGCCCCATGTCGCGCAGATCAGGCAGCCCGCCATAGATACCATCGTTCAGAAAGACAGTGCGCCCGTCGTTGCGCATCCCCTTGATGCGGGTGGCCAACACGGCGGCATCGGCCACCATCGCCCGGCCCGGTTCGCAGAGCAGCGCAGGCGCATCCGCGCCAAAGCTCTCGGCCAGCGCCGCTTTGACGGCGGCGAAGACGGCTCGGTGGTCTGGCGCATCAAATCCGCGGTCCACGGCAAAGCCCCCGCCAATGTTCAACCGGTTGATCGAGACACCGGCCATGCGCAGAATATCCGCCGCCGCATGGACATATTGCACCCAAGCCTGCGGATCGTTGCACTGCGTGCCGGGGTGGAAACACATGGACGGCGTGAACCCCATCTCGACCACAGCGCGCAACAGCACCGCCGCCTCTTCAGGGGCCGCGCCGAATTTCGAGCCGAAATCATAGGCCGCGCCCTTCACCGGCAAGGCGAAACGCACCGCCACCTCATTGTCGCGTGGCACGTCGCGCAGCTTGGCCAGTTCCGACATATCGTCGACCGACCAGCTATAGACCCGCGCCGCGATCCCGGCCTCCACCTCGGAGGCCGAGCGCACGGGGTTGTTGTAATGCAGCACCGCCTGCGGGCAGACCGCCCGCACCGCCGCCATCTCTGCCGGGGAGGCGACATCGAAGGTGGTGATCCCCGCCGCGACAAGGTTCGACAGCACCTCCGCCCGGTCGTTCGCCTTGACCGCATAGGTCACCAGCCCGTCGAAATCCGCCTGAAACCGCCGCGCGGCGGCCTGCACCACCGAAGGGGCCAGAAACAACACCGGCGCGTCGGGGCTGTGTTTCGCCAGATAGGCTGCGGGACTGTCGGAAAGGGGGGCGATATGCTGCATGGAGGCCTCTTTACTGCTTTTCTCCAGTGAAGCGTGAATTTCGGTCGATTCATCGTGTCATACCGCCTAAAGTGATGCGAACTTTGGGCGAAGTGACGACATGACAGCACAACTTGACGATACCGACCGCGCTTTGATCGTGGCGCTGCAATCCAATGCCCGCCAGCCGGTCGCCGATCTGGCGCGCGGTCTGGGCCTTGCCCGCACCACCGTTCAAGCCCGGCTAGAACGGTTGGAACGCTGCGGCGCCATCCTCGGCTATACGCTGTGTTTAGGCGAGAGGGCCCGCGCGCCGCTGCATGCCACGGCTCTGGTCAATATCGAGTTGCGCGCGGGCCCCGCGGTCTTGGCGCGGCTGCGCAGCCTGCCTGCGGTGCAAGTGGTACACACCACCTCGGGCCGCTTTGACCTGCTGGTGCAGATCGCGGCGCAAACCACGCAGGAGTTGGACGAGACCCTTGACCGCATTGGCGAGACCCGCGGCGTCAAGGGCAGTGAGAGCCTTATCCACCTCAGCACCAAGATCGACCGCAGCGGCTAAGCCCTGCCCCCGCGCCTCACCCCCTGTCAGGGGTCTTTCCCTTACCGCGCCAGAGCGCTAAACGGGGCGCAACAAAAGGGATCATGACCATGGCACTCGAAAAGACCTTCAACGCCGCCGAGGCGGAAAGCCGCATCTACGCCGATTGGGAGACCAAGGGCGCTTTCAAGGCCGGCGCGAACGCGCAGCGGGACGAGCATTTCTCGGTGATGATCCCGCCGCCGAATGTCACCGGCTCGCTGCACATGGGGCACGCCTTCAACAACACGTTGCAGGACATCCTCGTGCGCTGGCACCGGATGCAGGGGTTCGACACGCTGTGGCAGCCGGGTCAGGACCACGCGGGGATTGCCACGCAGATGGTGGTGGAACGCGAGTTGGCCGCCACCGGCCAGCCGGGCCGTCGCGAGCTGGGGCGTGAGGCCTTCACCGCCAAGGTCTGGGAGCAAAAGCAGAAATCCGGCGGCACGATCATCGACCAGCTGCGCCGTCTCGGCGCCTCCTGCGACTGGTCGCGCAATGCCTTCACCATGTCCGGCGCGCCGGGTGCGCCCGAGGGTGAAGAGGGCAATTTCCACGACGCCGTGATCAAGGTCTTCGTGGACATGTACAACAAGGGGCTGATCTACCGCGGCAAGCGGCTGGTCAACTGGGACCCGCATTTCGAGACCGCGATCTCCGACCTCGAGGTCGAGAGCATCGAGGTCGACGGCCACATGTGGCACTTTAAGTACCCCCTCGCGGGCGGTGAAACCTATACCTACGTGGAGAAAGACGAGGACGGCAACGTGCTCTTTGAGGAAGAGCGCGATTATATCTCCATCGCCACCACCCGGCCCGAGACCATGCTCGGCGACGGCGCCGTTGCAGTTCATCCATCGGATGAGCGTTACGCCTCAATCGTTGGGAAACTCTGCGAAATTCCTGTTGGTCCGAAAGAGCAGCGCCGCCTCATCCCGATCATCACCGACGAATATCCGGACAAGAATTTTGGCTCGGGTGCTGTGAAGATCACCGGCGCGCATGACTTCAACGACTACGGCGTCGCCAAGCGCAACAACATCCCGCTCTACGCGCTGATGGACACGCAAGGCCGGATGCGCGCCGATGGCCTGCCCTACGAAGAGGCCGCCGCCCGCGCCAAGGCCATCGCGGAAGGCCGTGAGCCCGCTCCTGAGGACGCGACCGAGATCAACCTCGTGCCGGAAGCCTACCGCGGCCTCGACCGTTTCGAGGCCCGCAAGCGCGTGGTCGAGGACGTGACCGCCGAGGGCCTCGCCGTGATGACCGAAGCGACCGATCCCCGCCTTGGCCGCGCCGCCAAGAAGGCCCCCGTCGAGCCCGGCGAAGGCGGCGAGATGCGCACCGAGGAAGAGAACCTTGTGCCGCTCGTCGAGGCCAAGAAGATCATGCAGCCCTTCGGCGACCGCTCCAAGGTGGTGATCGAGCCGATGCTGACCGACCAGTGGTTCGTCGCCACCGACAAGATCGTGCAGCCCGCCATCGACGCCGTGCGCTCGGGAGAAGTGACGATCCTGCCCGAACAAGACCGCAAGGTGTATTTCCATTGGCTTGAGAACATCGAGCCGTGGTGCATTTCGCGTCAGCTTTGGTGGGGACATCAGATTCCGGTTTGGTTCGACGACGAGGGCAACGAATATTGCGCGCCGACCGAGGAAGAGGCGCAGGCCATGGCCCCCGGCAAGACCCTGCGCCGCGATCCTGATGTGCTCGACACATGGTTCTCCTCCGGCCTCTGGCCCATCGGTACGCTTGGCTGGCCCGAGCAAACCGCTGAGCTGGAGAAATACTTCCCCACCTCCGTGCTGGTGACCGGTTTTGACATCATCTTCTTCTGGGTCGCCCGGATGATGATGATGCAATATGCCGTGGTCGATCAGAAACCCTTCGACACCGTCTATGTCCACGCGCTGGTGCGCGACGAGAAGGGCAAGAAGATGTCCAAGAGCTTGGGCAATGTGCTCGATCCGCTGGAGCTGATCGACGACTACGGCGCCGATGCGGTGCGCTTCACCCTGACCTCCATGGCCGCCATGGGGCGCGACCTGAAGCTCTCGACACAGCGCATCGCGGGCTATCGCAACTTCGGCACCAAGCTGTGGAACGCGCATCGCTTCGCCGAGATGAACGGCGTGTTTGAGGCCATGCCCGCCGGGATGCCGCAGCCCACCGCGACGCTGAACAAGTGGATCGTGGGCGAGACCGCCCGGGTGCGCGAGGAAGTTGACGCCGCACTCGGCAACTTCCGCTTCAACGACGCGGCCAATGCGCTTTACGCCTTTGTCTGGGGCAAGGTCTGCGACTGGTACGTGGAGCTGTCGAAGCCTCTGTTGCAGGACGACGCGCCCGAGGCTGCGGAAACCCGCGCCACCATGGCCTGGGTGCTGGAGCAATGCCTGATCCTGCTGCACCCGATCATGCCCTTCATCACCGAGGAGCTCTGGCAGACCACCGCCAAGCGCGAAGAGCTGCTGGCCCTCACCGATTGGCCCGCCTACACCACCGCCGATCTGCTCGATGCCGACGCGGACCGGGAGCTCAATTGGGTGATCGGCCTGATCGAGAGCATCCGCTCCGCGCGTCAGCAGATGCATGTGCCCGCCGGGCTGAAGGTGCCGATGCTGGTGACCGATATGGACGAGGCAGCACAAGGCGCATGGGACCGGAACGAGGTGATGATCAAGCGCCTGGCGCGGGTCGAGAGCCTTGAGAAAGCCGACAGCTTCCCGAAAGGCACCGTCTCAATCGCCGCCCCGGGGGCGAGCTTCGGCCTGCCCTTGGCCGGTCTCATCGACATTGATGCTGAGAAGGCGCGTCTGCAGAAATCGCTCGACAAGCTGGGTAAGGAGATCGGTGGGCTGAGGGGGCGGTTGAATAACCCCAAGTTCGCGGCATCTGCGCCGGAAGAGGTGGTGGCCGAAGCGCAGGCGAACCTCGCGGCGCGTCAGGAAGAGGCGGACCAGTTGCAGGCCGCACTGGACCGGCTGGCGGAACTGGGCTGAGACCAACAAGCCGGGCAGCGCCAGACCGCGGGATGGCGCTGCAAAGGGGGCAGTTTATCTCTCCACGTTTATGCCAAGTTCGCAGGAATGTACTGCGTTAGCCAAAGCGCCAGCCCGTCCGGGCGGTCTGGCGCTGCCCGGCGGCCTGCGGCCTTGATTCCGGGCTGTCAGGCGCAAGGCCAATGCCGCGCTTGCCGGCTTACTTGAACACCGCAGGCCGCTTGCCGAACTCCGCCGCGATCACTTCCATCTGCTCGGGTTTGCCCAGCAGCGCCGCCTGCTCACGCGACTCGGCCAAGAGCACATCCGCATCCGATGCCCCCGACTCCGCATATCCGATCAAGCGCTTCGCCGTGCGGATCGCATTCGGCCCCTTGCCCGCGATCACCTGCGCCAGTTCCAGCGCCGCCGCCTGCGGGTCTTCGGCGACTTCCGTCACCAGCCCCCAACGCTCCGCCTGCGCGGCGTCCACCGGCGCGGCGGTATAGGTCAACCGCCGCAACACGTCCGAGCGCACCAGCCGCGGCAGCAGCACCATACCGCCCATATCCGGCACGATGCCCCATTTCATCTCCATCACCGCGAGCTTCGTATCCGGCGCGGCAATCCGAATATCCGCTCCAAGCGCCAGCTGCATCCCGGCGCCAAAAACCACCCCATGCAGCGCCGCGATGACCGGGATTTCCAAACGGTGCCAAACCATCGACACCTCTTGCCATTTGCTCGTCGTGCCTTCGCCATGGCTGCGGGGCATAATCAACGCCTCGACATCCTGCCCCAGCATCCCCGAGAGCCCGCCAATATCAATGCCCGCACAAAAGCCTTTGCCCTCGCCCGAGAGCAGCACCACCCGGGCGTCCGAGGCCGCAACCTCCTGCCCTGCCGCGATGATCGCCTCGATCATCTCATCATCCACCGCGTTCATCTTGTCGGCGCGGGTGAGGGTCACATGGGCGATATGGTCTTCGATCCGGGTGGTGACGCGGGGCATGGCTGTTCTCCTGAATGTTTGGCGCAGTTCAGCGCAGATCACCGCGCGGCACCAGCAAAACGTGGCGGCAGGTGCTGCGGCACTTGCCCTCTTACGGGCCCGCCCCTACACCTTGGCGCATGACATATGCACGCCTCACCCCCCTCGCCCAACGCCTGCCCGCCAATGTCCCCTTCGTGGGCCCCGAAGCGCAGGAGCGCGTCCTTGGCCGCCCGTTCAAAGCGCGGCTTGGCGCCAATGAAAACGTCTTTGGCCCCTCGCCCCGCGCCATCGCGGCCATGGCAGAGACCGAAATGTGGAAATACGGCGATTCCGAAAGCGTAGAGTTGCGCGCGGCGCTGGCCGAACTGCACGGCATCGCGCCCGAGAACATCATCGTCGGCGAAGGCATTGACGGGCTGCTGGGCTACCTCGTCCGTCTGCTGGTGGGCGAAGGCGATGCGGTGGTGACCTCCGAAGGCGCTTACCCGACCTTCAACTACCACGTCACGGGCTTTGGCGGCGTGCTGCACAAGGTCCCCTACCGCGACGATCACGAAGACCCCGCGGCGCTGTTCGCCAAAGCGGCGGAGGTGGACGCGAAGATCGTTTACCTCGCCAACCCCGACAACCCGATGGGCACTTGGCACGAGGGCGCGGCACTGGCACGCGCGCTCGACGATCTGCCCCAAGGCAGCCTGCTGTTGCTGGATGAAGCCTATATCGAATGCGCCCCCGAGGGCACCGCGCCCGCGCTTGCCGCCGATGACCCACGGGTGATCCGGATGCGCACCTTCTCCAAAGCCTACGGCCTTGCCGGGGCGCGGATCGGCTATGCCATCGCCGCGCCCGAGTTGATCACCGCCTTTCACAAGGTCCGCAATCACTTTGGCTTAAACCGCGCGGCGCAGGCGGGGGCTTTGGCGGCGGTGCAGGATCAGAGCTACCTGAAAGAGGTTCAGACTAAGATCGCCGAGGCGCGCCGCCGGATCGCCCAAATCGCCGAAGAAAACGGGCTCAGCACCCTTCCCTCTGCCGCCAATTTCGTCGCCGTCGATTGTGGCCGCGATGGTGCCTTCGCCAAGGCGGTTCTCGACGCACTGGTGGCGCGGGGGATCTTCGTGCGGATGCCCTTTGCCGCCCCGCAAAACCGCTGCATCCGCATCAGTTGCAGCACAGTGGAAGAGCTGGATCACTTCGCCGCCGCCTTGCCCGAAGCCTTAACGGACGCGCGCGGGGCTTAAGCCCCGCCGATCACCTCCGCCGCCGCCTGCAAGGCGCCCGGCCCGTGGTCGATCTTCAGCGCCGAAAGCCCGGCTTCGATCCCGCCAAGCAGCCCCATGATCATATGGCCATTCACATGGCCCATATGGCCAAGGCGGAAGAACCCGTGCCACGCGGGCTCCCCCGGCAGGGCCATGCCCAGCCCCACGCCCAGTGTCAGCCCCAGATTGCCCTGCACCCAATCGCGCAACTCGGTCGCATGGGGCGCTTGCAGCCGCAGCGCGGTGACGGCATGGCTGCGCAGGGCGCGGTCTTCGATGTTGAACCGCAGGCTGCCTTCCGCCGACCACGCCTCGCAGGCCGCCCAAACCGCACGGGCCAGCGCTTCATGGCGCTGCCAGACCTGCTCGATCCCCTCTTCATGGATGATGTCGAGGGCGGCGCGCAGGCCGTAGAGGTGATGCGTCGGCGCCGTGCCGCCGTGGTATTGATAAAACTCCTGCGCATGGGCACGCGGCGACCAGTCCCAATAGCGGCTCACGCGGGGCAGACGCGCACGGGCTTCCTCGGCCCGGTCGTTGAAAAAGACGAAGGCCATGCCCGGCGGCACCATCAGCCCCTTTTGCGAAGCGGTGACCATGACATCGACACCCCAAGCGTCCATCTCAAAGCGCTCACAACCCAATGACGCGATGCAATCGGCCATCAAGAGCGCGGGATGGCCCGCCTCATCCAACAGGCGGCGCAGACCCGGCACATCGTTGCGGACCGAGCTTGAGGTGTCCACATGGACCGCCATCACCGCCTTGATCTGGTGGCCGCTGTCGGCCTTCAAACGCTCGGCCACCTGCGCGAGATCGACAGGCGCGTTGCGGCCAAAGTCGAGGATATCCACCTCCGCCCCCAGCCCCGTTGCCATTTCGGCCCAGCCATGACCGAAACGCCCCGTGGCCAGCACCAAGACCCGGTCGCCGGGGGCTATGACATTGCTAAGCGCGGCTTCCCAAGCGCCGTGGCCGTTGCTGATATACATCGCCACATGACGATCTGTACGCGCCACGCGCTTCAGGTCAGCGGCCAGTGCAGGCATCATCTCGACCAACTCGCCCTCATAGATATTGGGAGCCGCGCGGTGCATCGCGCTCAGCACCGCATCGGGCATGACCGAGGGGCCGGGAATGGCGAGGTACGAACGACCGGGGGCGAGTTTATTCTGCTTTGTCATGATATTGGCTGCCGTTTTGAAAATGCGTGACCGGGGGACGGTCGCGCGCAGCTTACTGCCCGGCAGGCCGGGGTCAACACGCGATCGGACCTTAGGTAAGGTACGCCCCCGCGCCCCCCTTCCACGCGCGCAGGCCACCCCCTGCCCGCCTTGCCCGACCCGCGCGACGGCTTGCCCTGCCTGCGCGGCTTTCGTACACGGGATCCGACTGCCCAAAAGGATCAGGCACCGGTATGAATGATGACAGTTACACCTCCGCGCAGTTGATGCGCTGGCTTTGGCGGGACTATCTAAAGAAACACACCGGTCTGATGGCCATCGCGGTGATCTTCATGATCATCGAAGGCTCGACCCTGGGCGTGCTGGCGAAACTGATGGAGCCGATGTTTGACCGCGTCTTCGTCGGCGGCGACCAAGGTGCGCTGGTCTGGGTTGGGCTGGTTCTGGTGGCGATCTTTGCCCTGCGCGCGCTGGCCACGGTGGTGCAAAAGGTGTTGCTGACCCGCGTCGCTCAACGCACGGCGGCGGACCTACGCATCGACCTGCTCGACCGGATGATGCAGCAAGACGGTGCTTTCCACCAAAGCCACCCGCCCGGCTTTCTGGTGCAACGCGTGCAATCGGATGTGAATGCGGTAGGTAATGTTTGGCGGGCGTTCATAACCGGCGCGGGGCGCGATCTGGTGGGGCTGGTGATCCTCATGGGCGTGGCCATCGCGATTGACCCGATTTGGGCGCTTCTGGCAATGGTCGGCGTGCCGCTCATGGTGCTGCCCGCCGCCATCGCCCAGCGTTTCGTCCGCGCCCGCTCGCGCGAGGCGCGCGATATCGGGGCCAGCCTCTCGACACGGTTGGACGAGGTTTTCCACGGCATCGTACAAATCAAGCTCAACGCGCTAGAGAACTACCAAGCCCGCCAATACCGCGAGTTGACGCGCACCTTTATCCGCACCGAAGTCCGTGCCGCCTTTGGCAACTCCGCGATCCCGGCGATGATCGACATCATGTCGGGCATCGGCTTTATGGCCGTGATCGTCTACGGCGGGTCCGAGATCATCGCGGGCAATAAGACCATTGGTGAGTTCATGACCTTCTTCACCTCGCTGGGGTTCATGTTCTCCCCCCTGCGCCGACTTGGTGCGATCAGCGGCCTATGGCAGATGGCCGCCGCCGCGCTGGAACGGATCAAGGAATTGCTCGACGCGCCCCTGCATCTGCGCAGCCCGGACAAAGCGCAGGCCGCGCCCGATGGCCCGCCCGATGTGACCCTGACGGATGTCTCGCTCTCCTATGGCGACACGAAGGTGTTGAACGGCTTGGACCTGACCGCGAAAGCGGGCCAGACGACCGCGTTGGTCGGGGCCTCGGGGGCGGGGAAATCGACCATCTTCAACCTGCTCACCCGGCTGGTGGATCCACAAAGCGGCAGCGTGCGGATCGGCGGGGTCGACACCAGCGCGATGACCATACCGGACCTGCGCGGCCTCTTCTCTGTCGTGACGCAGGAAGCGCTTTTGTTCGATGAAACACTGCGCGAGAACATCGTGCTGGGCCGAGAGAATGTCACCGATGAAGAGCTCGACCGTGTGCTGAAAGCCGCCCATGTGGCGGACTTCCTGCCGCAGTTGGAACAGGGGCTGGAAACCCGCGTGGGGCCACGCGGCTCGGCCCTGTCGGGCGGGCAGCGCCAGCGCGTGGTCATCGCCCGCGCCCTGCTGCGCGACACGCCGATCCTGCTTCTGGATGAGGCCACCAGCGCCTTGGATGCGCAATCGGAACAGGTCGTGCAGGACGCGCTCGATCGCCTCGCCAAAGGGCGCACCACCATCGTCATCGCGCACCGGCTGTCGACCATCCGCAGCGCGGATAAGATCGTGGTTATGGACCGGGGCCGCGTCACCGATGAGGGCACCCATGACGAGCTGATGGAACGCGGCGGCATCTATGCCGACCTCTACCGCCTGCAATATCGCGACGGGAAAACCGTATCGGATGCCCGCGGCCTCAGTGCCCTCTCCGCGAAGAAACGCCGCGAAAGGGCGCGCCAGCCCAATCTGCTCCAACGGATCGGGGCGGCGTTCTTTAACTGAATGCGCGGGGCGTGGGAAAACCCGCGCCCTTTTCACGAACGCCGGTAGCTTTCGGCGAGCGCCTCGGGGCTGGCCCCCATCGCATAGCGCGCCAGCGTCCAGAGGTTGCGCCCCCCGCGCCGCAGCCAGCCCTGACGGCGGTATTTCTCAGCACTGGTCACGGCGACGCCATTGAGCCGGGTCAAGCGACCGCGCAGGGCGCGGGCCAGTGCTACATCCTCCATCAGCGGCTGATCGGGATAGCCGCCCACCGCGTCATAAAGCGCGCGGGGCAACAGCAACCCCTGATCGCCATAGGGCAGGCCAAGATCGCTGCGCAGGTTCGCCCAGCCCGCGACCAACCGTGGCGCCAAACCGCGCTGATCGAAGCGCAGGCGGAACCACCCCGCGCCTTCGGTTCTGCGCGCCATGTGATCCTGCACCGCATCGCTCCACCCCGGGGCCAGCACCGTGTCGGCGTGCAGCACCAAGAGCCACGCGCCCTGCGCCCCGTCGCACCCATGCCGCAATTGCCCGCCCCGCGAGGGCGCGCCCGAGACGACCTCAGCCCCCCAGCCGTCGGCCAGCGCGCGCGTGCCATCCGTGGAGCCGCCATCGCTCAAGATCACCTCGCGGATCAGCCCGGCCTGCAAGCCCTCGACAAGCGCGGCGAGGCAAGCGGGCAGCGCCGTGGCCGCGTTGAGGGTAGGAATGACGACAGAGATCGGCGCGCGCATGGTTGCCCCTTTTGGATGGCTTTGACAGGTTATATGTCATGGCCAGCAATCAAAGGACACCCGCATGACCCCGCGCCGCATTCTGCGCCTCTCCGGCCCCGACACCCGCGACTTTTTACAAGGAATCGTGACCAATGACGTCGGCAAACTGGACCAAGGCCCGGTCTATGCCGCCCTGCTGACGCCGCAGGGCAAATATATGGCTGATTTCTTTCTGATCGCCGATGGCGAAGACGTTCTGCTGGACGTGGATGAAAGCCTTGGCGATATGCTGAACCAGCGGCTGTCGATGTATAAACTGCGCGCCAAGGTAACGATCACCCCCAGCGATCTGCACCTGCACCGCGGCACCGGGCCTGCGCCCGACGACGCCTTAGCCGATCCGCGGCATCCCGAAATGGGCTGGCGCGCCTATCGCGACACGCCGCAAACCGAGGACGCGACCGATTGGAACGCCCTGCGCGTGGCGCATCTGATCCCCGAGACGGGGATCGAACTCACCCCCGATACCTTTATCCTTGAGGCGGGGTTTGATCGGATCAACGGGTTGGATTTCCGCAAAGGCTGCTATGTCGGCCAAGAGGTCACCGCCCGGATGAAACACAAGACCGAGTTGCGCAAAGGGCTGACCCGGGTCGAGGTCAGCGGCAGCGCCGCCCCCGGCACGGCAATCACGGCAGAGGGGAAACCCGCGGGCACGCTCTACACCCAAGCGGGCGGTCAGGCTTTGGCGCATCTGCGGTTCGACCGTGCCAAAGGCCCGATGGAGGCCGGTGATGCGCAGGTCACTTGGCCCGGCCCTGCCGCCTGAGCGCGCCAGAACAACAAAAAGCCCCGGCAAAACCGGGGCTGATTTAGCTTACGTTGGATGACGTCGCGTCAGGCGCGTTCGACATATTCCATGGTTTCGGTGTTCACCACGATGTCTTCGTCTTGGCCCACGAAGGGGGGGACGGAAATCTTTACACCGTTTTCCAAGATAGCAGGCTTGAAAGAATTCGCCGCTGTTTGGCCTTTGACGACCGGCTCTGTCTCGGCGATTTTGCAGACCACTTTTTGCGGCAGACGCGCGTTCAGCGCCTCGGCCTCATGGTACTCGACCACGATCATCATGCCGTCCTGAAGGAAGGGACGTGTGTCACCCAAAAGCTCGGCATCCAGCTGCACCTGCTCATAGGTTTCGGTGTCCATCACCACCAGCATACCGTCGTCTTCATACAGAAATTGCTGGTCTTTTTGCTCCAAACGCACGCGCTCGACCTTATCGGCGGAACGGAAGCGTTCGTTCAATTTGGAGCCGTTGCGCAGGTTGCGCATCTCGACTTGGGCAAAGGCGCCGCCCTTGCCGGGCTTCACGTGATCGACCTTCACAGCCGCCCAGAGGCCACCGTTATGTTCAAGGACGTTTCCGGGGCGGATCTCGTTTCCGTTAATCTTGGGCATGTGACAAAACCACGACATAAGGTTGATGATATGATGTCCGGGTCTATATCGAGAGGGATGGTTCCCTGCAAGCAGGCGTTATTCTCCGCTGCCGCAACAACTAGATATGCGCAAGCTGCATGGGTGGTATGCTAAATAGAGGTATCCGAATCAAAAGATATCCGTCATAAGGGCCTCCACGCCCGAATGACAAGAGCAAGAATAATCGAAAGGACGACGAGATGAAAGATTTCGTTGATGGCACCGCTTTCAACAACGAGCAAGGCAACCGCGCACGCAAGCTCTTTGCTGCTGTGGTGCTAGCTGCTTTGGATGACGCAATTGCCGATGACAAGAAATATGGCAACGGCCCTGAACAGATCGCCCGCTGGGCCCGCTCGCGCGATGGCCGCGAGGTTCTGAGCTGTGCCGGTATCGACCCCAACGAGCGGGTCGTCGAAGGCTTGATGGAATTCGTCGGCAAAGGCGTGCGGACCTCCGTCGCCCTGTCGCGTGAAGAATCCGAGCGCCGCAATGCCGCGCTTCAGGCCGAAGCCGCCTAAGACATATTCGCCAAGCGGCGCAATTGACGCAGCCTTCGGGCTGCGTTTTTTTGTGTCTGCCCCTCGGCGATGGGCTTTCCCCTGCCCCTGATTTGCGCCAATTTGCGCGAAACCAAGGGCAAGCAGACATGACCAAAGCCATTATGATCCAGGGCACCGGCAGCAATGTCGGCAAGTCGATGATCGTCGCCGGATTGATCCGCGCCTGCGCCCGGCGTGGCCTGCGTGTTCGCCCTTTCAAACCGCAGAACATGTCCAACAACGCCGCCGTCACCGAAGACGGGGGCGAGATTGGCCGCGCGCAGGCGTTGCAGGCCCGCGCGGCGGGCGTGGCCCCGCATACGGATATGAACCCGGTGCTGCTGAAACCCCAGAGCGCCACCGGCGCGCAGGTGGTGGTGCAAGGCAAGATCGCAGGCCAGCAAGAGGCGCGGGAATTTGGCCGCAACAAAGCCAGCTTGATGCCCGCGGTGCTGCAATCTTTTCACCGTTTGGCCAAAAGCTGCGACCTGATCGTGATCGAGGGCGCGGGCTCTCCGGCTGAGACGAACCTGCGGGCGGGCGACATCGCCAATATGGGCTTTGCCCGCGCCGCCGGGGTGTCGGTGGTGCTGATGGGCGATATCGACCGCGGCGGGGTGATCGCGCAGATCGTCGGCACACAGGCCGTGCTCTCTCCCGAGGATAACGCGCTGATACGCGGCTTTGCGGTGAACAAATTCCGCGGCGACCGCAGTCTCTTTGACGCGGGGCGCGATGACATCGCCGCGCGTACCGGCTGGCCGAGCCTTGGGGTGATCCCGTGGTTCGACGCCGCCCACCGCCTGCCCGCCGAAGACGTGATGGACCTGCCCGCCCGCGCCCGCTCGGGCGGGTCGGGCTGTGTTATCGCCGTGCCACGCCTGCCCCGGATCGCAAATTTCGATGACCTCGACCCGCTGGCGGCTGAGCCGGGCGTTGACCTGCGGATGATCATGCCTGGCAGCCCCCTCCCCGCCGAGGCCGATCTGGTGCTCATGGTCGGCAGCAAGTCCACAATTTCCGACCTCGAAGCCTTCCGGGCCGAGGGGTGGGACATCGACCTTGCCGCCCATATCCGGCGCGGTGGTCATGTGCTGGGGCTTTGCGGCGGCTATCAGATGCTGGGCAAGACCATCACCGACCCCGAGGGGATCGAAGGCCCGGCGGCGCGGGTGGCCGGGCTGGGGCATCTGGATGTGGAAACCATGATGGCCCCGCTCAAGCATCTATCGGAAAAACGCGGCCAGCACCCGGCCAGCGGCACCGCCCTCACTGGCTATGAGATCCATATCGGAGAAACCACCGGCCCCGATTGCGCCCGCGCGTGGCTGGCTTTCGACGGCACGCCCGAGGGCGCGGCCTCCCCTTCGGGCCGGGTGCAGGGCTGTTATATGCATGGGATTTTCAGCTCGGATGCCTTCCGCCGTGCCTATCTTAGCGGCTTCGGCGTCACCTCATCACTGGATTTTGAAACCGGCGTGGAAGAGGCGCTGGACGCGCTGGCCGATCATGTCGAGACCTATATGGATGTCGACCTGTTCCTCTCCCTCGCGGCAGAGGTCTAGGCTGGAGAGCGCGCGGCCCTCCAGCCCAACGCTTAAAACTCGACGACTGCGCGGATCGATTCACCCTTGTGCATCAGATCGAAGCCTTCGTTGATCTGATCCAAAGTCAGTTTATGGGTGATCATCGGGTCGATCTCGATCTTACCGTTCATGTACCAATCGACGATCTTGGGCACATCCGTCCGCCCCTTGGCCCCGCCAAAGGCGGTGCCGCGCCAGACCCGACCGGTGACCAGTTGGAAAGGCCGCGTCGAAATCTCGGCCCCCGCGGGTGCCACGCCGATGATGATGCTTTCCCCCCAGCCCTTATGCGCGCATTCCAGCGCGTCGCGCATGACTTTGGTGTTGCCGGTGGCGTCAAAAGAGTAATCGGCGCCGCCCTTGGTCAGTTCGACCAGATGCCCGACCAGATCGCCGTCAACTTTCGAGGGGTTCACGAAATCGGTCATGCCGAAGTAACGCGCGGCCTCTTCCTTGTCGTCATTAAGGTCCACGCCCACGATCTGATCCGCCCCGGCCATGCGCAGCCCCTGAATGACGTTCAGCCCGATGCCGCCCAGCCCAAAGACCACGCAGCGTGCGCCCAGTTCGACCTTGGCGGTGTTGATCACCGCCCCGATGCCCGTGGTGACGCCACAGCCGATGTAGCAAATCTTGTCAAAAGGCGCGTCCTTGCGCACCTTGGCCAGCGCGATTTCAGGCACCACGGTGTGATTGGCGAAGGTCGAACAGCCCATGTAGTGGTGGATCGGCGTGCCATCCAGCATCGAGAAGCGGGTCGTGCCGTCGGGCAGCTTGCCTTGACCTTGGGTCACGCGGATCGCCTGACACAGGTTGGTCTTACCGCTCAGGCAATACTCGCACTCCCGGCATTCGGGGGTGTAGAGCGGGATCACGTGATCGCCCGGCTCCAGCGTGGTGACGCCCTCGCCCACTTCCAGCACGACGCCTGCGCCCTCATGGCCGAGGATGGCGGGGAAGATGCCTTCGGGATCGTCGCCCGAGCGGGTGAACTCATCGGTATGGCACAGGCCGGTCGCCTTGATCTCGACCAAGACCTCGCCCCGTTTCGGCCCTTCGAGGTTCACCTCCATGATTTCAAGCGGTTTGCCGGCTTCCACGGCAACGGCGGCACGGGTTCTCATCATGGGTCTCTCCTTCGGGTGTGATTTTTGCTGCTTTATGAAGCACGCATGCGGCAAATGTCCAACCCAGAAAACGCTGCCCTGATCGCCTCAACCGGTGATCGGCGCGTCGGATTTGATCTGCCGCAGGATCACATTCGTCGTGGCCGAATTCACCGCAGGATGCAGGAACAGAAAGCTCTCCAAAAAGGCGTTATAGGCGTCGATATCACGGCACAGCACGCGCAGGTGATAATCCGCTTGGCCCGTGGTGGCGAAACACTCCGTCACCTCCGTCCGGCTTTGGATCGCGCGGATGAAACTGGCGAGGGCCGAGGCGTCATGCCGCGTCAGATGCACATGCACCATCGCCTCGAACCCCAGCCCCATCGCCTTGGGGTCGACCACGGCGGCGTAGCGTTTGATCACCCCCGCCTGCTCCAACGCCTTGACCCGCCGCCAGCAGGCAGAAGCGGATATGTTCAGCTTTTCGGCCAGTTGTGCGTTGGGCAGGCGCGAATCCTGCTGGAGTAAAAACACAAGCTGCCGGTCCGTCGCGTCCATTTCAGCCATCGGATAAATCTTTCATTCTGCAAATCGAATACGGATTATTTATCCGCGCATCTGCAACAAAGCCAGCAAATCTGGTGCAACAATTCGCGCATCCTGCGGTACACTTCTCAGTGAGGAGAGCCCCATGACAGAACAACCGCGTGAATTTATCACTTATAAACTTGATGACCGCTATGATCAGACCGAAGGTCGCGTGTTCCTGACCGGGACGCAGGCGCTGGTGCGCATTATGCTGGATCAAGCCCGGCGTGATCGCGCAGCGGGGTTAAATACCGCCGGTTTCGTCTCAGGCTACCGTGGCTCGCCTCTGGGCGGGCTCGATCTGGAATACTGGCGCATCAAGGACCGCGTGGCCGAGGCGGGCGTGAAATTCCTTCCGGCGGTGAACGAAGACCTCGGCGCCACCGCGGTCTTGGGCGCGCAGCAGGCCCATCTCGACCCGCAGGCGGAAGTCGAGGGCGTCTTCTCTATGTGGTACGGCAAGGGCCCGGGGGTGGACCGCTCGGGCGACGCGCTGAAACACGGCAACGCCTATGGCTCCGCGCCCAAGGGCGGTGTGCTGGTTGTGGCGGGCGACGACCATGGCTGCGTGTCGTCGTCGATGCCGCACCAGTCCGACGTGGGCTTCATGTCGTGGTTCATGCCGACGCTGAACCCGGCTTCCGTCGCCGAATACCAAGCTTTCGGCGAATACGGCATCGCGCTGTCGCGTTTCTCGGGCACATGGGTCGGCTTCAAGGCGATCTCGGAAACCGTGGAGAGCGGCGCCTCGGTCGAGCTGACCCCGGACCGGGTGTTCAAGCAGCCTGACTACACCGCGCCCCCGGGCGGGCTGCATGTGCGGCTGGGCGATCTCCCCTCCCCCGAGATCGAGACGCGGCTGTACCATAAGCTCGACGCGGTGCAGGCCTTCATGCGCGCCAACCCGATCGACCGGCATATCTACGAGACGCAGGACGCTTCCTTTGGCATCGTCACCACCGGCAAGGGCCATCTCGACACGATGGAGGCGCTGCGGCTTTTGGGCCTCGACGAGGCCGCCTGCCGCCGTCTGGGCATCGACATCTACAAGATCGGCATGGTCTGGCCGCTGGCGCTGGACGACGCGCTCGACTTCGTGAAGGGCAAGCGCGAAGTGCTTGTGATCGAAGAGAAACGCGGCATCATCGAAAGCCAGTTCAAGGAGGCCTTCTACGACTGGCCCGGCTCCAAGCCCGCGCGGATGGTCGGCAAACATGACGAGAACCTCGAAGAACTGGTGCCCTGGACCGGGGAGCTGTCGCCGCTGAAGCTGGTGCCGATCATCGCAGCACGTCTCGACGCCTTCTTCCCTGAAGAGAAGCTGCTTGAAAAAGCCCGCGCGCTGACCGACCAGCCGCCCGTGCTGCTGAACGTCCCGGGCGCCACCCGCACCCCCTATTTCTGCTCGGGCTGCCCGCATAACTCCTCCACCAAGCTGCCCGAGGGGTCGAAGGCGAACTCCGGCATCGGCTGCCATGTCATGGCCTCGTGGATGGACCGCGAGACGGCGGGTTTCGCCCAGATGGGCGGCGAAGGCGTGCCGTGGATCGCGACTTCGATGTTTAACGGGAACAAGCACGTCTTCCAAAACCTTGGCGAGGGCACGTGGTATCACTCCGGTTCGCTGGCGATCCGGCAGGCGGTCGCGGCGAAGACCAACATCACCTACAAGATTCTCTACAACGACGCGGTCGCGATGACGGGCGGCCAGCCGGTGGACGGCCCCGTCTCCGTCGCCGCCATCGCGCAGGCCTGCCGCGCCGAGGGGGTGGAGCGGATCGCGCTGGTCTCGGACCGGCCCGAACTGCTGCCCAAAGGCGACTTCCCGGATGGCACCACCTTCGACCACCGCGGTGATCTGGACCGCGTGCAGCGCGAGCTGCGCGAGATCCCGGGCGTCACCGTGCTGATCTACGAGCAGACCTGCGCCACCGAGAAGCGCCGCAAGCGCAAGCGCGGGCTGATGGACGACCCGAAGAAATTCGTGATGATCAACGATCTGGTCTGCGAGGGCTGCGGCGATTGCAGTCTCGAGTCGAACTGCCTCAGCGTCGAGCCGAAGAAGACCGAGTTCGGCACCAAGCGGCAGATCAACCAATCGACCTGCAACAAGGATTACTCCTGCCTCAACGGCTTCTGCCCGTCATTCGTCACCGTCGAGGGCGGCAGCCGCCGCAAACGCTCCGGCGCGGGGCTGGACGTGGCGGGGCTCTCGGCGCAGCTTCCGATGCCAGAACTGCCCAAGCTCGACCGGCCCTTCAACCTGCTGGTGACCGGCGTCGGCGGCACCGGGGTGGTGACCGTGGGCGCGCTCATCACCATGGCGGCGCATCTCGAGGGGCTGGGCTCCAGTGTGCTGGATTTCACCGGTTTCGCGCAGAAGTTCGGCACCGTGCTGGGCTATGTCCGTCTGGCGAAACGGCCCGAGGAGGTGCACCAGGTGCGCATTGATCAGGGCGGCGCCGATGCGGTGATCGGCTGCGACATGGTGGTCAGCTCCGCGCCGAAGGCATCCGCCCACTACCGGCGCGGGACGCAGATCGTGCTGAACCGCGCCGAGATGCCCACCGGCGATCTGGTGCTGAACCGCGATGCCGAGTTGCGCATCGACGACCGCGAGGCAGTGATCGCGCAGGCCGTGGGGGCCGAGAACCTTGCCGCCTTCGACGCCAACGCAATGGCCGAGAAACTGATGGGCGACGCGGTCTTTGCCAATGTGATGATGCTCGGTTTCGCTTGGCAGAAGGGGCTGGTTCCGGTCTCGCTCACAGCACTTGAGCAGGCGATCGAATTGAACGGTGTTGTTCCGGACAAGAACCGCGCCGCCTTTGGCTTTGGCCGGGTCATGGCGGGCAACGCGCAGGCGATTGAGGCGCATTTCGCGCCCGCGCCTGCGCCCGACGACAGTGTCGAAGGCCTGATCGCGCGGCGGATGGAGTTCCTGACCGGCTACCAGAACGCCGCCTATGCCCAGCGCTACAAGGCCAAGCTCGATGCGCTGGAGGGCAAGCTGCCCGAAGGCTCCGACGACCTGATGCGCGCGGCGGCGAAATCGCTGTTCAAACTGATGGCCTATAAGGACGAATACGAGGTCGCGCGCCTGCACCGTCAAAGCGGTTTCGAGGAGCGCATCGCCGATACTTTCGAGGGCGACTACAAGGTGCATTATCACCTCGCCCCGCCCGCTTGGCCCACTGGCACGGATGGCCGCGGACGCCCCAACAAGCGCAAGTTCGGCCCCTGGATGGGGCGCGCCTTCGACCTTCTGGCGGCGATGAAACCGCTGCGCGGCACATGGGCCGACCCCTTCAGCTACGGCGCCGACCGCAAGCTCGAGGTCGGCCTGATCGGCTGGTACGAGGAGGTCATGGCAAAGGCCCCCGTCCTGCCCCATGACGGGGCGCTGGCGGTGCTTTCCGCGCCGATGGAAATCCGCGGCTACGGCCCCGTGAAAGAGGCCGCAGCCGAGAAAGTGCAGGCCGAGGTGGCCGTGCGCCTAGGCTAAGAGCGTCGTCGAGAAATCACCGCGCAGCCCGGCTTCGAGCAATTCGAGGTCGGGCGAGCAATTGCTATATTGCGCCACCATGCCCGGCGGGATGACGAAGGCATCGCCTGCCTCCAACTTGCGCGGCTCCTGCCCTTCGGCGTTCAGGGTCATGCTGCCTTCCATCACGAAGCTGAAGTGAATGTCCGCGTCGTGCTTCGCGGGCGGCGGCGTGCCGCCGTCGAAACGCGCCACCTGAATGCCGGCCACGCCCTTGGTGCCCTTGGTGATCCCGGTGTCGCGCGCGACGAAGCCGGGGACGCGGAAGTTCTGCCACTCGGCCCCTTCCTTCACGTGATGCACGAAGGTCTGGCCCTCCCATTCGCGTGCCGGATCGCCCTTCTCATTCGGCAGGGTCATCTCGTGGTCGATAGTGGTGACATGTTCCGCAGGCACGCCGATCTCGATCACCTCGATCGAGGGCGAGGCCTCGACCACGCGATGGCGGATGCCCGGCGGCTGGGTCACGCAATCCCCGGCATGGAGCCGGATCACATCGCCCTGATCCTCGTAAAGCACATCGACCCAGCCGCGGTAGCAATAGATCAGCTGGAAGCCGACGGTATGGTAATGCACCATGTCCGGCACCGGGCCGCCGTCGGGGATGCGGATGTGGCTGGCGATGATCGAGCCGCCGAGGCGCGACGGGATGAGATCGCGGTAATGCATCCCCGCGCGACCAATCACCCAAGGGGCCTCATCCGCCAGCCGCCGCACGGCGAACTCATGCTGCGTCTCGGGCTGGTCCACGCGGGGGCTGCGCGGCAGGATCTCGATCTTGGTGCCGTTTGGCGCCGTAAGTTCTCGCTGGCCCTCTGCGATACTGTCGGGCGCATCGGTGAGCAGGCGCAGATGCCCCGGCGGCACATTCGCCCCCCGCTCAAGCCTCACGCGCACCCCATGGCCCGAAAAACTGGCCACCGAAGGATCATCCGCGGGAAAGATCGTCTCCAGCCGCATGCCCAGCACTTTGGTGAAGAAAGGCAAATCCTCCCTAAGCTCCCGCGTGGGCAACAGGAATTCCGCCAAAACATCATCGGGCAAACGCATTTAACTCATCCTCTTCACGTATCGCGCCGGAGTTGAGCGCGCGACAGGCAAAGCGTCAACTGGGCGTTACGCACGACAGCCGATAAAGTTCCCCCGACCGCTCATTTTCGACCAGCGAGTCGCAGCGCGAAATTCGCGCAATCACAAGAACCGCAAATTCTCGCCCCGATTTCGCACCCTCACGCGCCCAATAGCGCCTGAAAGCCTGCACAATGTCCACGCAATCACCTCCCGCAATGCGGGAAAGCAAGGGGCCACGGCCATCTCTCTTCGCCAATTCAATGGTTTCGCGAGGCTTCAAAATATGGTTAATAATTTATGCAACGGCACAAGGTATTGGTGCAGAAGCGTCACAATTTCGCCGGGTTTATACGACTAGATATGAACAGATTATAAAGACACCCGGACTGCCCGTCTGCCCCACGAAAGAGGTGCCAAAAATGAAAATTCTTGCTGTCGACGATGACCCATTTATCCGCGAATTGCTGCCCGTTGTTTTCCGCGAAGCCGATTACCCCCATTTGACATTGGCCGCCTCCGGCGCTGCCGCTCTGGAACTGCTCGAAACCACCAAAGAACATTTCGACTGCCTGCTCTTGGACATCGAGATGCCCGAGATGGACGGCATCACCCTATGCCGCCGCATTCGCACGCTGGAAGCCTATCAAGACACGCCGATCCTGATGGTGACCTCGCGCGCCGACGCGACCGCGATCGAAAGCGCCTTTGCCGCCGGGGCCAACGACTATGTGACCAAACCTTTTGACGTGAAGGACATTGCAACCCGCGTGCATATCGCCGAGCGGATGCTGGAGAACACCCAGCGCGCCCCGCGCCTTGATCCGCAGCATTTGAAAGACGTGGGCGAGCCCGGTGTCCACGATTTCGCGCTGGCGGATCCTGTGCATATCAATGGGGTCGATCAATTGGTGCTGCCCTTCTCCTTGGGCAATTACCTGTCGCAGCTTTCACGCCAACACCTTGATATCTGTCAGGTTTTCGCGGCAAAAATCGAACACATCGATGAGCTTTACGCGACCTGCAACACTGCCGAATTCGCCCGCGCCATCGCTGCTGCGGCCGAGGCCATCGCGCGCGTGGTCGATTGCCCCCAACTGCTGATGACCCATAACGGATCCGGCACGCTGCTGTGCATCGTGACAGGTGACAGCCTGCCCGCTTGGCCCGAGATCGAGGTGCTCATCCAAGGGGAGCTGGACGGCATGGACCTGCGCCATGACGACAACAGCCCGATGGCAGTGATGCTCTCCGTCGGTGGCCCGATCCAGCCCAATGCCAGCCGCACTCAGCGGGTCAGAAAAACATTCGACCGCGCCATTCGTCGCGTCGCGATGCGGCAGAAGGTCAAGCTCGACACCCCCCCGACCGAGAAACCCTCCGTCTCCGCCGCCCATTGACGACAAGGCAATCGCCTCAAGAAAAACCCGCCTCATGGGCGGGTTTACGCATTCAGTTGATGGGGAATTGCACCAAACAGCGTTCGGCGATGCGGCGGTAATCCTCAAGCGTGTCAGGCACGCTGCGCCGGTCGCGCATCACCTCCATCGCGGCACGTTTCTGCGCCCAGGTCCCCTCAACGTGGCGGTCGAGAATGCGCACGGTCACGCCCAGCATCACATTCTTCTCCCCCTCGCCAATCAACTCCGCCGCGGAAAGTGCCACGGCCGTCAGCGCCAGCGTATTGGCACAGCGCAGGGCCGCGGCTTCGCGCCCCTCATAGACCCGCGTACCCGCCGTGGCCCTGCCGGGAAAGGCCACGAGCGCGGCGATCGACAAAGCAGAACAGACGGCTGCTGTCAGGATGAGCTGGCGCGCCACCTCAAAAGACCTTGAAGGTCATCGTGGTCAAAGACCGCTCGATGCCTTCGATGTCCAACAGATTGTCATTGATGTAGACGCCCACATCTTCGCCCTTCGGAATATAAAGCTTCATCAAAAGATCATATTCGCCTGAGGTGGAATAAAGTTCGGAATGGATTTCGCGCAGGGCGATCTCTTCAGCCACACGATAGGTCGTGCCCGGTCGGCAGCGGATCTGGATGAATACGCAGGTGGTCATGTCGCGCCTCTTTCTGGGATTTGGTTCAAGCTGACATATGGGCCCTGCCCCCGCAATCCCCGATCGCGCTGCCCGTGCCTAACGGCGTTTCACCGCTTGGGCTTGGCGCGGCGGCAGGCCCTGTTATAAGGGCGCAGCAATTGCCTTCGGAGATGCCCCATGCGTCGCAGCACCCTGACCCGCACCACTGCCGAAACCGACATCACGCTCGAGATCAACCTCGACGGCACCGGCAGCTATGACAATGAAACCGGCGTCGGCTTTTTTGACCATATGCTCGACCAACTCTCGCGCCACTCGCTGATCGACATCAAGGTGCGTGCCAAGGGCGATCTGCACATCGACGACCATCACACCGTCGAAGATGTGGGCATCACCCTGGGCCAAGCACTGACCCAAGCGCTCGGCGACAAACGCGGCATCCGCCGCTACGGCTCCTGCTTGCTGGCGATGGACGACGCGCAGATCCGCTGCGCGCTCGACCTCTCTGCGCGGCCCTTCCTGATCTGGAACGTGGATTTCCCCACCAGCAGCATCGGCAAGTTCGACACCGAACTGGTCCGCGAGTTCTTCCAAGCGCTCAGCACCCACGGCGGCATCACCCTACATGTCGACGCGCTCCACGGGTTCAACAGCCACCACATCGCCGAAGCCGCTTTCAAATCCGTCGCCCGCGCCCTGCGCGAAGCGGTCGAGACCGACCCGCGCAAAGCGGACGCCATCCCCTCGACCAAGGGTGCCTTGTAAGCCAATGCTGACAGCGATCATCGACTACGAATCCGGCAACCTGCACTCCGCGCATAAAGCCTTCGAGCGTATGGCCCGCGAGCACGACGCAGGCGAAATCATCGTGACCTCGGAGGCCGAGGTCGTGGCCCGCGCCGACCGTCTGGTCCTGCCCGGCGATGGCGCTTTTCCGGCCTGTATGGCCGCCCTGAAAGGGGCTGGCGGTCTCTATGATGCGATGGTCGAGGCGGTCGAGGAAAAGGGCCGCCCCTTCCTCGGCATCTGCGTCGGCATGCAACTGATGGCCAGCATGGGCCGCGAATATGAAGACACCCCCGGTTTGGGCTGGATCGGTGGCGAGGTGACCCAGATCACCCCGAAAGACCCGAAGCTCAAAGTCCCCCATATGGGCTGGAACGACTTGGTGATCGATCACGACCACGCGGTCTTCGACGGGCTGCAAACCGGCGATCACACCTATTTCGTGCACAGCTATCACATGGCCGTCGCCGACCCCGCCGAACGTCTGGCCCATGTCGACTACGGCGGCGAAGTCACGGCGATCATCGGCCGCGACACGATGCTGGGCATGCAGTTTCACCCGGAGAAAAGCCAAACCACCGGCCTGCGGCTGATCTCGAACTTCCTGACTTGGGCGCCTTAACCCGCGCCTGTTGAAACGTCGGAAGGTATTTAAGAAAGGATGAAGATGAAGAAAGTTCCTCTTCAACTTCATCCTTTTACAAATACCTCTGCGATGCGCTTTCCTCACGCAAAAGGCAAAGAAGGCGCGAAGGTCTTGCCCCGCGCCTTCCGACCTTGGCAGAGGTGAACTGCCCTTACTTGATGCGCGCCCAGGTCTGTTTCGAGCAGATCAGCCCGCCCGCGACGCAGCCCGAGAGTTTCAGCGAGTTGCCTGAGACATTCATCTTCCCGATGTAGATTTTGCCGTTTGACGGACGCCAAACCTTACCGGCGTATTTGCCGCCGCCCTGAGGCTTCATGTCGATGACGAGCGTTTTGCCGATATTGGGAGATTTATACTCGCCGCTGCCGTTGAAGGTGCGCGCGATGGTGCCGCAGATCGCCCCGCCGCAGGGGGCCATTTTGACATGGGCATAGGCGCCGTCATCCACTTGAGTTTTCCAAGTACCGACTGCCGGATCCGCGGCATGGGCGGCGCCGGTCAGGCCAAGGCCCAGAAGGGCCGCTGCAAAAAGCTGTTTCATGATCTCTCCTCCCGATCTGGCTTTAGTGTTAGCCACAACTTTCAATCGGGCAAGACTGACCTCGGGTCGCGTTGCAAAATCCCTGGCGACGTGCAAAAGGAAAGCGACTTCTCTAACAAGGGCCCGGCCATGATCCTTTACCCCGCTATCGATCTCAAAGACGGTCAGGCCGTGCGCCTTGTGCATGGCGACATGGACCGCGCCACCGTTTTTAACGACGATCCCGCCGCACAGGCGCTTAGCTTTGTTGAAGCGGGCTGTGATTGGCTGCATCTTGTTGACCTTAATGGCGCTTTTGCCGGGACCCCGGTGAACGCCGCCCCGGTGGAGGCGATTTTGAAAGCCTGCAAGGTGCCTGCGCAATTGGGCGGTGGCATTCGCGATATGGCGACGATCGAGGGCTGGTTGGATAAGGGGCTCGCGCGGGTCATTCTGGGCACCGTGGCGGTTGAGAACCCCGAACTGGTCCGCGAGGCGGCGCGCGCCTTTCCCGGGCAAGTTGCTGTGGGGATCGACGCACGGAATGGAAAGGTCGCGACCAAAGGTTGGGCGACGGAGACCGATGTCATGGGCACCGACCTCGCGAAATCCTTTGAGGACGCAGGTGTGGCCGCGATCATCTACACTGACATCATGCGCGATGGCGCGATGGGCGGGCCGAATGTGGAAGCGACAGCCGATCTGGCGCGGGCCGTTTCGATCCCGGTGATTGCCTCGGGCGGGGTGTCATCGCTCGAAGACTTGGGCGCGTTGCGGGACACCGGGGTCATCGAGGGCGCGATCTCGGGGCGCGCGCTTTATGATGGCGCGATTGATCTGGCCGAAGCCATGAAGATGTTGAAGGGCTGAGCCATGCTAAAGACCCGCATCATCCCCTGTCTCGACGTGGCCGATGGCCGTGTGGTCAAGGGTGTGAACTTCGTCGGCCTGCGTGATGCGGGCGATCCGGTGGATGCCGCGATTGCCTATGATGCGGCGGGGGCGGATGAGCTTTGTTTTCTCGACATTCACGCCACCCATGAAAATCGCGGCACGATGTTCGATCTGGTCACCCGCACCGCTGAGCATTGCTATATCCCGCTGACCGTGGGCGGCGGCGTGCGGACCGTGGCGGATGTGCGGGCCTTGCTGCTGGCGGGGGCCGATAAGGTCAGCTTCAACTCCGCCGCCGTGGCGAACCCGGATGTGATCGCCGAAGCGGCGGATCACTTTGGCAGCCAGTGCATCGTCTGCGCGATTGACGCCAAGACCGTAAGCCCCGGCAAATGGGAGATTTTCACCCATGGCGGGCGCAAGCCCACGGGCATCGACGCCGTGGAGTTCGCCCGCACCGTGGCCGCCAAGGGCGCAGGTGAAATCCTGCTGACTTCCATGGACCGCGATGGCACCAAACAGGGGTTCAACCTGCCCCTGACCCGCGCCATTTCCGATGCCGTGTCGGTGCCGGTGATCGCCTCCGGTGGGGTCGGCAATTTGGATCACCTTGTCGATGGGGTGATCGAAGGTGGCGCTTCGGCGGTGCTGGCCGCCTCCATCTTTCACTTTGGCGAATATACCGTGCAGGAGGCCAAACAGCATATGGCCGCCGCTGGCATTCCAATGAGGCTTTCATGACGCTTGATGACCTTTACGCCACCATTCTGAGCCGCAAAAGCGCTGATCCGTCAAGCAGTTGGACCGCGCAACTGCTGGCCAAAGGGCCAGAGAAATGCGCCGAGAAATTTGGCGAAGAGGCCATCGAGGCGATTATCGAGGCGGTAAAGGATGACCGCAAAGCACTGACCTCGGAAGCTGCGGATGTGCTCTACCACCTGTTGGTGATGCTGGCGGCGCGGGATGTGCCGCTGAGCGATGTGCTGGATGAGTTGGCCCGACGGCAATCGACCTCCGGCATTGCCGAAAAGGCCGCGCGGAAATGATCAGGCCATAAGGCGCGGGATTTCCACCTTGGGGCAGCGGTCTTGGATCACATCCACGCCGCGTGCTTCGGCTTTGGCCGCCGCTTCGGCATTGGTGATGCCCATTTGCATCCAGATGGTCTCAAGCTCGGGGAAAGCCTCCAGCGCTTCGTCTACGACGGGGGGCACATCCTCGGACCGGCGGAAAATATCGACCATTTGCACCGGCGGGTCGATCTCGGCCAGAGTGGCGACGATGGTCTTGCCAAAGACTTCCTTGCCCGCATGCACCGGGTTTACCGGCACCACGTCATACCCCTTTTGTGCAAGGTATTCAGCGACATAGTGGCTGGGCCGCGCCGGGTTGGGGGAAACGCCGACCACCGCGATGCGGCGGGTGCGGGTGAGAACGTCTTTGATCAATGCATCTGTCATAGCCTGAACTTAAGCGCCTGCGCGCGGGCTTCAACCGCTTAATGACGCGGCGTAAAGCCCGCCACCCCCTGCCCGCGATTGGCAAGGCCGCGGCGATTGCATAGGCTCCCCTCAAAGGGCCGCCTGTGGAGGAACCGGGCGGCACCGCGAACCATCATCACTGGGAGCATAGGATGATCGATCAGACCTTGGATATGAACAATCTCGAAATGTCGGAGATGGCCAAGCCGCTACTGGCGGCGGTCATCAAGCACATCCGCGAGAATGTCGATCCGATCACTGAGGAGTTCTTTCGCCTTGGCGAAGGCCGCGCCGACCGCTGGTCTTATGCACCCGGCCAATTGGAACTGCTGGATGGCGCCAAACAGAAGGCCCGTGAGGCTGGGCTATGGAACTTCTTCCTGCCCAATGCCGAAACCGGTGAAGGGCTGGCGAACCTCGATTACGCCTATATCGCCGCCGAATTGGGCAAAAGCCCGCTGGCGCCGGAGAGCCTGAACTGCTCCGCCCCGGATACCGGCAATATGGAGGTGTTGGAACGCGTCGGCACGCCCGAGCAGAAAGAGCGCTGGCTGAAGCCACTGCTCGCGGGTGAAATCCGCTCGGCCTTTGCCATGACGGAGCCTGATGTCGCCTCTTCGGATGCGCGAAACATCTCCACCAGTGCTGTGCTGGATGGCGACGATTGGGTGATCAACGGCGAGAAGTTCTATATCTCGGGCGCGGGCGATCCGCGTTGCAAGATCATGATTGTCATGGTGAAAACCTCCCCCGAGGCCGAGACTTTCCGCCAGCAGAGCCAAATTCTCGTGCCCATGGACACGCCGGGGGTGGAAATCCTCGGCCCGATGCATGTCTTTGGCCATGATGACGCCCCGCATGGGCATATGCATATCCGTTTCACCGATGTGCGCGTGCCGCGCGAAAACGTGCTCTGGGGCGAGGGGCGCGGGTTCGAGATCAGTCAGGTGCGCTTGGGACCGGGGCGGATTCACCACTGCATGCGCTCTATTGGTGCGGCGGAAAAGGCGCTGGACCTGATGATCGAACGCGGGCTCGGGCGCGAGGCTTTTGGCAAGAAGATCATCGACCTCGGCAAGAACATGGAAACGATCAGCCGCGCACGGATCGACATCGAAGCCATGCGGCTGATGGTGTTGAAAGCGGCCAAGGCGATGGATGTCTTGGGCAATAAAGAGGCGCGCATCTGGGTCAGCATGATTAAGGCGCTGGTGCCGGAAAAGGCCTGCGAGATCATTGATGCCTCCATGCAGGTGCATGGGGCCACGGGGATGAGCCAGTGGAGCCCGCTCTCGGGCATGTACACATGGCAGCGCGCGCTGCGCTTTGCCGATGGGCCGGATGAGGTGCACCATCAGGTGATCGCCCGGGCCGAGGTGAAGGCCTTTCAGGCGTCGAACGCGCGCGGCTCTGGCAGCGACAGCTGATATGGAGCTCGCGGGCCGCGTCATCGTCATCACCGGGGCCGCCAGCGGCATCGGGCGGGCCTTAGCGCTGCGCTTTGCTAGGGAAGCGCCCGCCCATATCGTCTGCGTGGACATCGACAGCGCGGGGGCCGAGGCGACGGCGGCTGAGGTCGGCGGCACGGCCTTTCGCGTCGATGTCGCGCGCGAGGCGGAGATCGCCGCGCTGATCGACAGCGTCGAGCGTGATATCGGGCCGATTGATCTTTTCTGCTCTAACGCCGGTATCTCGGTCGAGGGCGGCGTCGAAGTGCCGGACGCCGACTGGCAGCGCATTTGGGAGATAAACGTGATGAGCCATGTGCGCGCAGCGCGGCATCTGGTGCCGCTGATGCGGGCGCGCGGGGGTGGCTATCTGCTCAACACCGCCTCGGCGGCGGGGCTGCTCAATCAGGTCGGCGCGGCGCCCTATGGGGTGACAAAACACGCCGCCGTCGGCCTCGCCGAATGGCTGGCGATGAGCTATGGCGACGACGGGATCAAGGTCTCTGTCCTCTGCCCGCAGGCGGTCCGGACCGAGATGATGCGCGGGTTGGAAGATCATGTCGCTGCGATTGACGGCATGTTGGAGCCTGAACCGGTGGCCGAAGCCTGCCTGCAGGCGATCCGCGATGAGGTCTTTCTGGTGCTGCCGCATCCGCAGGTGCGCGACTATATGCAAGGCAAGGCGCAGGATTATGACCGCTGGATCGGCGGAATGCGCAAGCTGAACCGGCGCTTTGGGGCGGCGAAAGACAGCTAACGGCCCTTAGCTCTCCTCCTTGGGCCGGATCGGGCGCAGCAGCCCCTCCTGCGCCACGCTCGCCACCAACTGCCCGTTTTGATTGTAGATCATCCCACGGTTGAACCCCCGCGCCCCGCCGGTGAACGGCGCGTCGAGCGCATAGAGGTGCCATTGGTCAAAGCGGATCGGCGCGTGAAACCACATGGCGTGGTCAAGGCTAGCCGTCATCACCTTGCCCTGAAACCACGTCAGCCCATGGGGCCGCAGAGAGGAGCCGAGCAGGTTCATGTCCGAGGCATAAGCCAGCAACGCGTGCTGCATCACCGGGTTTTGCCCTTCGGCGGCCCCCATGCGGAACCACAGATAGTTGCGGTCGCTCACTTTTTCCGGTGTCATGAAATCGCGCGGCTCGACCTCTCGGATCTCAATGGGGCGCTCGCGCAGGAAATCTCCGCGGTATTTCTCGGGCAGCTTCTCGGCAAAAGCCTCGCGCAATTCGGGCCGGTCCGGCCAGTTTTCCGGGGCCGAAACCTGCGGCATCTCATGCTGCCAATCAAACCCCTCTTCTTCGACCTGAAAAGAGGCGGAGAGGTTCAGGATCTGCTTGCCATGCTGGATTGCCACCACACGCCGGGTCGTGAAACTGCCCCCATCGCGGGCGCGGTCGACCTGATAGATCACCGGGATTTTCGGGTCGCCGGGCCGGATGAAATAGGCATGAAGCGAATGACACGCCCGGTCTGGCACCGTCCGGTAAGCCGCCATCAGCGCCTGCGCGATGACATGACCGCCGAAAATTCGCATCGAGGTCTCACCGCCGGCCCCCGTGCCCCGAAACAGATCGACCTCAAGCTGTTCGATATCCAACAGATCAAGCAATTGCCGCGCAGCATTGGTCATGGGTCATCCTTTCGGGCCGGGGTGTTCCGGCCCTAGCAACAGGTTTTCACCGCAAAGCTCAAGCGCCAAACGCCTCGCCGCCCACTCAGCGGTCGCGATCCAGCGCCTCCAGCCCGTGGCGCGCAAAAACCGGGAAGTATTGCCCTAATTTCAACCCATATTCGGGGTTTGAGGCATTGCCCTCCAAGGCGCGTTTCAACACGCCTTGGATGATCGCCGCCATGCGGAAAAAGCAAAAGGCGAGGTAATAGCCGAAGTTGTCGATGCCCTTCAGCCCGCGCCTGCGGCAATAGGCGGCGATGAATTCGGCATCGCTGGGCAGACCAAGCGCCCTGCGGTCCACCCCGGCCAAGCCGCGCCCCTCGGCCCCCACGGGCATCTGCCACTGCATGATAACGGCGGCCAGATCGGCAAAGGGATGGCCGATGGTCGACAGTTCCCAATCCAAAACCGCACGGCAGGCGGTGCCATGGGTGTCGAAGATCATATTGTCGATCCGGTAGTCGCCATGCACCAGCGTGCGCTGTCCGTCGTCCTCGGGCTGCTCGGCGCTGAGGCGCTGCATCAGCCTATCCATATCCGGCTGCGGCTCGGTCTCCGACGCGCGGTATTGTTTCGACCAGCGCGCCACCTGCCGCTCGAAATAGTTGCCGGGCGGGCCATAGTCTGACAGCCCCGCCGCGTCGATATCGACCTCATGCAGCGCGGCCAGCACGCCATTCATCTCATCCATGACCGCGCCGCGCTCTGCCGGGGTAAGCTCCGGCAGCGTGGGGTCGTTGAAGTTGCGCCCCGGGACATGGTCCATGACATAGAACATCGAGCCGATGACGCTCTCATCCTCACAGAGTAAATGCATCCGCGCGACAGGCACCTGACTGCCGGCCAAAGCCTTCTGCACCCGAAACTCCCGATCCACCGCATGGGCCGATTTCAACAGCACCCCCGGGGGTTTGCGGCGCAGCACATAGTCATGCGCCGGGGTCGAAAGCAGGAATGTCGGATTGGACTGCCCGGCCCGAAACTTCGTGACCTCCAACGGCCCTGCAAAGCCCGGCAGGTTCGCCTCCAACCAGCGGCAAACGGCGTCCTCATTCAGGGTTTGGGTATCCGTGCTCACTGTGCGAACTCCGCTGCCAACCTTGCGCCAGCGGCGCGATACTCCGCCTCGATACGGTCCACCAAGTCGGCCGCGCCGCCGATCTCTTTGACAGCGCCAATCCCCTGCCCCGCGCCCCAGATTTCCTTCCACGCCTTGGGTTTGGACGATCCAGAGCCAAAATTCATCGAAGAGGCATCCGCCGATGGCAGATTGTCCGGGTCGAGCCCCGCCGCCTCGATCGATGGGCGCAGATAGTTGCCCGACACCCCGGTGAAGAGCGAAGAGGTCACAATGTCATCCGCCCCGCCCGAGACGATCATATCCTTGTAGCCCGGCACGGCGTTCGCCTCTCGCGTGGCGATGAAGGCCGAGCCCATGTAGCCCAAATCGGCCCCCATGGCGCGGGCTGCCAACAGCCCCTCGCCCGTGGCCAAGGCCCCGGAAAGCAAAAGCGGCCCGTCGAACCATTCGCGGATTTCGCGGATCAGCGCGAAGGGCGACTGCGGCCCCGCATGGCCCCCGGCCCCCGCGGCCACGGCAATCAAACCATCCGCGCCCTTCTCGATCGCCTTGCGCGCGAAACGGTTGTTGATGACGTCATGCAGCGTCACGCCGCCACAGGAATGTGCGGCCTCGTTCACCTCGACCCGCGCGCCGAGCGAGGTGATCCAGATCGGCACCTTATGTTTGACGCAAATCTCAAGATCACGCTCCAACCGGGCATTCGACCGATGCACGATCTGGTTGACCGCGAAAGGGGCCGCGGGCCGGTCGGGGTTATCCTGATTGTGCTTGTCCAAGGCTTCGGTGATCTGGGTCAACCAAGCATCCAACAAGGGCGGCTCACCCTCCGCCTCCCGCGCATTCAGCGCCGGGAAAGACCCGACGATCCCCGCCTTGCACTGCGCGATGACCAGCTCAGGCCCCGATAGAATGAACATCGGCGAGGCGACCAGCGGCAGGCGCAGGCCGCGCAGGGCTTGGGGTAGATGGCTGTCGTCACGCATATGGGGTCTCCGTTCGGGGTCTATCGTTCGGCATCACAATGCCTTTTCAAAAATATTCGGTCCCGACATCACATTGATGCCGCCGCTGACCGGGATCACGGCCCCGGTGACATAGGCGCCGCCGCGTCCGCAGAGAAACAGCATGCAGCCCGCGATATCTTCATCCCGTCCAACACGGCCAAGCGGGACATCCTGCCCCACCGCGGCCCGCGTCTTCTCATCGCCCGTGGCGAATGCCGTCATGCGCGAGACGAAGGGCCCCGGCGCCAGTGCATTCACGGTGATCCCTTCCCCGGCCAACTCCTTGGCGAGGATTTTGCTCAGATGAATGACCGCAGCCTTGGACGCGGCATAGCTATAGGCGCCGTCGCCCATCTCGCGCTCCCCCATGACCGACCCGACATTGACGACCCGCGCGGGATCATCTACCGTGGCCCCGGCGCTGAGAAGCGGCAACAACTTTTGCGTAAGATCGAAAAGCCCGGCGACATTGACGCCCATGACCTTATCCCAAGCCCGGTAAGGGAACTGCCCCAAGGGCGCACCCCAAGTCACGCCCGCGTTGTTCATCAAGATATGCAGCTGATCGCTGCGTGTCTGAACCTCAGCCACGAGCGCATCCACGCCAGCCTCAGTCCCCACATCGCCCGCGAATCCTTCGGCGCTGCCCCGCGCGCCAAGCGCATTCAGCTCATCGGCCACCGCCGCGCAGACCTCTCCGTTCCGGCTGGCCAAAAGGACCCGTGCCCCGGCCCGAACCAAAGCCTCGGCCGCCATCCGCCCGATGCCCGTGGCCCCGCCGGTGATCAAAGCGGTCTTTCCCTCCAAGCCAAAGAGCGTCTCGATATCCATGCCCCGCCTCCCAACGTCGACTGTCGCCGCTACTGTGACAGGGCTTTGGGCAGCGTCAAGCGGATGCCCAACACAGGTCCGGGTAACCGGGCGTCATATGGTTCTTGCTGGTCGGGAGATTACCCCCCCCCAACGCAAAACCGCCGCAGCTTTGCGCTGCGGCGGTTTTGTTAATCTGATCATCGTTGAGAGATACTGTAGTCTAGGAACTTATTAGGTTTGGCGATGACCTACTCTCCCACGTCTTAAGACGCAGTACCATCGGCGCTACGGC
>NZ_JBIFFM010000020.1:0-22126 GCF_043556995.1 Sulfitobacter sp. 1A15106
CTTCTGCCGGGGCGCGCCCCGGCAGAAGCTCATGGCGCCAGCATCAAATGAATTTCCAGACCTGAAGTTACACCACCGCAGAACTGACGCAACCGGGTAGGTCTAGATGAACGGGTTGAAACGTGCGGCGATCAGCGCCGCACTTTTGCTTTTTACGGCGGGCGCATCCGCAGCGCAGGACATCGCACTGACCTCGCGCGATGGCAGCGTCGAACTCAGCGGCACCCTGCTGGGGTTCGACGGCGAATTCTACCGCGTCGAGACGGACTATGGCGAGTTGACCGTCGACAGCAGCGGCGTCTCTTGCGCCGGTCCGGGCTGCCCCAACCTTGCGGATTTCGTGGCCGAGGTGCGCTTCTCGGGCTCCGCCACCATGGGGGCGGTGCTGATGCCCGCGCTGATCGAGGCCTTCGCCGCGCGCCAAGGCTATACCGTCAGCCGCGAAGAGGGGGACAGCGGGCACTTCGCGCTGCTGCTCTCGCGTGAGGATGACGGCAAGCTTGCCGCGCGGTTCGATTTCCGGGCGAGCAATACCAACGAGGGCTTTGCCGATCTGCTGGCGGATGAGGCCGATGTCGTGATGGCCCTGCGCGAGGTGCGGCGTGAAGAGCGGATCAACGCGCGTGAGGCGGGCTTGGGCGATCTGACCGGTGCCAATCGCAGCCGGGTTCTGGCGCTTGATGCGGTGGTGCCCGTGGTCGCCCCGTCCAACCCGGTGAGACAAATCTCGCCGCTGACCTTGGCGCGGGTGTTCTCGGGCGAGATCAAGAATTGGCAGCGCCTCGGCGGGCCGGACGCACCGATTGAGTTGCATCTGCCCACCGCCGACAGCGGGTTGAGCCAAGCGATCGTGGATCAGGTGCTCACCCCCGCCGGGCTGGAACTGAGCGCCGATGTCACCCGCCATGCCATGCCCGATGCGCTGGCTGAAGCGGTCGCGCGGGATGTTTTTGCCCTTGGCATCACCAGCTATGCCGAACAGGGTGAGACCGAGGTGCTGACCCTTGGCGGCAACTGCGGTTTTGCGCTGGATGCCGCACGGCGGACGATCAAAACCGAAGATTACCCGCTGACCGCGCCGATGTTCCTCTATTTCCCCGCCCGGCGCTTGCCGCTGATCACGCGCGAGTTTCTGGCCTTCACCCGTGGCCCTTCGGCCCAGATCGTGATCCGCCGGGCCGGTTTCGTGGATCAAACGCCCGAGGAAATCCCGGTTGAGGAGCAGGGCAACCGCTTTGCCAATGCGATCATCACGGCGGGCGCGGAAACGCCGCTGGAAGAGTTGCAGCGCATGACGGCGACGCTTGTGCCGATGGCGCGGCTCACCACCTCTTTCCGCTTCGAGGCCGGGTCGATCCGGCTTGATGCGCAGTCGCGGTCAAACGTGCAGCAATTGGCGCGGGCCTTGGAGCAGGGGCAATATGATGCGCGGCGATTGATGTTCGTGGGCTTCAGCGATGGCGAGGGGGTCGCGCGGGCCAACCGCGAAATCGCCTTGCGCCGGGCCGAAGCGGTGCAGCGCGCGGTCAGCGCGGCTGCGGTCACCGCTAATTTGTCACGCATCGATTTGCGGGTCGATGCCTTTGGGGAGGCGATGCCGATTGCCTGTGACGACAGCGAATGGGGCCGCCAGGCCAACCGGCGAGTCGAGGTTTGGGTCCGCTAGGCACACCCCGCTATAAATGCCCCTCACTGCGAAAGCTGAGCTCGCGCGATTTTCCGATGATCAGGTGATCATGCAGGGTTAGCCCCAAGGCGTCACAGGCGGCGGCGACCTGCCGGGTCATGTCAATGTCTGCGCGTGACGGGCTGGGATCGCCCGAGGGGTGATTGTGCACGAGGATGATCGCGCTGGCGTTCAACTCTAGCGCACGTTTGGCAACCTCGCGCGGGTAGACCGGCACATGGTCCACCGTGCCCTTCGCCTGTTCCTCATCGGCGATGAGGATGTTTTTCCGGTCGAGGTAGAGGACGCGAAACTGCTCCATCTCCAGATGGGCCATGGTGGTGTGGCAATAGTCCAGCAGCGCATCCCATGAGGAAACGACATGCCGTTGCAGCACCTTCGCCCGGGCCAGCCGCTGCGCTGCGGCCTCAATGATCTTAAGCTCCACAATCACCGCCTCTCCGACGCCTTTGACATCGCGCAGCCGGGCGGCGGGGGCGGTGATGACGCGGTTGAAATCGCCGAACCGGTCGAGCAGTTCGCGCGCCAGCGGTTTTACGTCCCGGCGCGGGATGGCGCGGAAGAGGACAAGCTCCAACATCTCGTAATCCGGCATGGCCGCCGCGCCCCCGTCAATGAAACGGCTGCGCAGGCGCTGGCGGTGATCCGCGATATAGGAGGGTTGCTTGCCCGTATTGGACGGCGGGCTGTGCGCTTCGTCCAGCAGATAGGGGAGGGGCTGATCAGCCAAGGTTCTCGGGGCACGGCTCATGCCCGGAGTGTCGCGCCAAAGTGGTTATTATTCGGTTAACGGACGGTTAAAACTTCGTTCACCACGCTGCCTAAAAAGGGGAGCCGCATCCACGGCTCCCCCCAATGGTTAACCCTTCATCGAATCCCAGAAGGATTTGACGGAAGAGAAGAAGTTGCTGCTCTCGGGGTTGTTGTTCTGGGCCTCGCCCTCGAACTCCCGCAGCAGTTCTTTCTGCCGGTTGGTCAGGTTCACCGGGGTCTCGACCGCCAGTTCGATGATCATGTCACCCACGCCACCGCCACGCAACGGCGGCATGCCTTTGCCGCGCAGACGCATCTGGCGGCCCGATTGGCTGCCCGCGGGGATCTGCACGCGGCCACGGCCCCCGTCGATGGTGGGCACTTCGATATTGCCACCCAGAGCGGCAGTGCTCATCGACACCGGAACACGGCAGAAGAGGTTCGGTCCGTCGCGTTCGAACAATTCGTGATCGGCCACCTCGATAAAGATGTAGAGATCACCCGACGGCCCGCCGCGCATGCCCGCTTCGCCTTCGCCAGCGAGACGGATGCGGGTGCCGGTTTCGACGCCCGCGGGGATGTTGACCGAGAGCGTGCGCTCTTTCTCAACCCGGCCCGCGCCGCGGCATTTCTTGCAAGGGTTCTTAACGATCTGCCCCATTCCGGAACAGGTCGGGCAGGTCCGCTCGACGGTAAAGAAACCTTGCTGCGCGCGCACCTTGCCCATGCCCGAACAGGTGGGGCAGGTCGAAGGTTCCGCGCCGCCTTCGGCACCGCTGCCGTCACAGGCGTCACATTGGACGGAGGCCGGGACGGTGATCGACTTTTGCATGCCCGAAAAGGCATCTTCGAGCGAGATGCGCAGGTTGTAGCGCAAATCGGCCCCGCGTGCGGCACGGCGTCCGCCGCCACCGCCACGTTGGCCCATGAAGTCGCCGAAGAGGTCGTCGAAGACGTCGGAAAAGGCCGAAGAGAAATCGCCCTGACCGCCGCCCATGCCGCCGCCGGGACGCCCGCCGCCCATGCCACCTTCAAAGGCGGCGTGGCCATAGCGATCATAGGCGGCTTTCTTGTCACCGTCTTTGAGCACGTCATAAGCCTCGCCCACTTCCTTGAACTGGGCTTCGGCTTGGGGGTTGTCTTTGTTGCGGTCGGGGTGGAGGTCCTTCACCTTGCGGCGATAGGCTTTCTTGATCTCGTCGGCAGAGGCCCCTTTGGCAACGCCAAGCACCTCGTAGTAGTCACGTTTTGCCATGGGTTATCATGCTCCTGCGCTGGAACGTGATAGGCCGGCCCGTCTGACGGACCGGCCCTTTCACAGGTTCCGTTTCACACGCTTACGCGCGCTTGTCGTCGTCCAGATCTTCGAACTCGGCATCCAGGATGTCGTCATCGCCACCTTGGGCTTGCTGAGCATCCGAAGGCTGCGCCGTGTCCTCGCTGCCGCCCTCTTCCTGAGCGGCCTTATAGATGGCTTCGCCCAGTTTCATGGCGGATTCGGTGACGTTCTGGATGCCGTTCTTGATCTTGTCGGCGTTGTCTGTTTCCAGCTCGTCTTTCAGCGCGGCAATGGCCAGTTCGATCGCTTCGACGGTGGTCGGGTCGACTTTATCGGAATGCTCTTCCAGCGACTTCTCGGTCGAGTGGATCAGCGATTCCGCCTGGTTCTTCGCTTCGATCAGCTCGCGACGGGACTTGTCCGCCTCGGCATTCTCTTCCGCGTCCTTGACCATCTGTTCGATGTCCGCATCCGACAGACCGCCCGAAGCTTGGATCGTGATCTTCTGCTCCTTACCGGTGCCTTTGTCGAGCGCGCCGACCGACACGATGCCGTTGGCGTCAATGTCGAAGGTCACTTCGATCTGCGGCATGCCGCGGGGCGCAGGCGGGATGTTCTCAAGGTTGAAGGCACCGAGCATCTTGTTGTCGGCAGCCATCTCACGCTCACCTTGGAAGACCCGGATGGTCACGGCGTTCTGGTTGTCTTCGGCGGTCGAGAAGACCTGAGACTTCTTCGTCGGGATCGTGGTGTTACGGTCGATCAGACGGGTGAAGACACCACCGAGCGTCTCGATGCCGAGGGACAGCGGAGTCACGTCGAGCAGGACCACGTCCTTCACGTCGCCTTGCAGAACACCGGCCTGAATGGCGGCACCGAGGGCCACGACTTCGTCCGGGTTCACACCCTTGTGCGGCTCCTTGCCGAAGAATTTAGAGACCTCTTCGGCCACCTTCGGCATACGGGTCATACCACCCACGAGCACGACTTCGTCGATGTCGGACGCGGACAGGCCGGCATCCTTCAGCGCGGCGGCGCAGGGCTTCATCGAAGCTTTGATCAGGTCACCGACGAGGCTTTCCAGCTTGGCGCGGGTCAGCTTCATGACCATGTGCAGCGGCGAGCCATCCTTGCCCATCGAGATGAAGGGCTGGTTGATCTCGGTCTGGCTGGAGGAGGACAGTTCGATTTTCGCCTTCTCAGCAGCTTCCTTCAGACGCTGCAACGCCATCTTGTCTTGCGTCAGGTCGACGCCGTTGGCCTTTTTGAACTCTTCCGCAAGATAGTTCACGATGCGCATGTCAAAGTCTTCACCACCGAGGAAGGTGTCGCCGTTGGTGGATTTCACTTCGAACAGGCCGTCGTCGATCTCAAGAATGGTTACGTCGAATGTACCGCCGCCAAGGTCATAGACCGCGATGGTTTGCGTGTTCTCTTTGTCGAGACCGTAGGCCAGCGCGGCGGCTGTCGGCTCGTTGATGATGCGCAGCACTTCGAGACCGGCGATCTTGCCGGCGTCTTTGGTGGCCTGACGCTGGGCGTCGTTAAAGTATGCAGGCACGGTGATAACCGCCTGAGAGACTTCCTCACCCAGATAGCTTTCTGCGGTTTCTTTCATCTTGCCGAGGATGAAGGCCGAGATTTGGCTTGGGGAGTATTTCTCACCCTTGGCTTCGACCCATGCGTCGCCGTTGCCGCCGTCGATGACGTTGAACGGCATGTTTTTCTTGTCTTTGGCCAGATCCGCATCGTCGTTGCGGCGGCCGATAAGGCGCTTGACGCCAAAGACTGTGTTTTCGGGGTTGGTGACCGCCTGGCGTTTCGCCGGCTGGCCGACAAGGCGTTCGTCGTCGGTGAAGGCGACGATCGACGGCGTGGTGCGCGCGCCTTCGGCGTTTTCGATCACACGCGGCTGGCTGCCATCCATGATGGCGATACAGCTGTTGGTGGTGCCAAGGTCAATACCGATTACTTTGGACATGTTTCGATCCCTCTTTGAATCTAAGGCGATGACACGAGGCGCGGACCCGTTTTGGCATCCTGCCCCGATCTGTTGACATCGAAGACCACGTGCCTTCGACGGTTCGGAGCGTATATAGGGAGGGTATTTGCACCCTGCAACCATTGGCTGGTCTGGATGGTCGCGATTCCGTGATGTTTTTGCTAAACGAGTGAGGAAGAACGAAAAATGACTGCTTTGCGCCTCCGGGGCTTTGATATTCACAAGGAATTTCTAGGAAGAGCGGCCCAGCAGGAGGTGCTGGAGGCGGTGCGCGGCGTGGTGCGTCAGGCGCCGTTCTTTCGCCCCGAAGTGCCGCGCGGCGGGCGTATGTCGGTCCGGATGAGCGCGGCAGGGCGCTATGGCTGGTTTTCGGATCGGCGTGGGTATCGTTACGTCACCGAACACCCCGACGGTGAGCCTTGGCCCGAGATCCCGGTGCCGATTATGGCGATTTGGGATCAGTTGACCGGGTTGGAGCGCCGCCCGGAATGCTGCCTGATCAACTACTACGATGCCGATGCGCGTATGGGGCTGCATCAGGACCGGGACGAGGCGGATTTTCAGTGGCCTGTGGTCTCGGTCTCTCTGGGGGATGATGGCCTATTTCGGATCGGCAACCTAACCCGAGGCGGCAAGACGGAATCGATCTGGCTGCAATCGGGTGATGTGGTGGTGATGGGCGGTGATGCGCGGCTGACCTATCACGGCGTGGACCGGATCAAGCCCGGCACCTCGACATTGCTGCCCAAAGGCGGGCGGATCAACTTGACGCTGCGCGTGGTGGAGTAGCGTTTTCTTTGAAAGAGAACGGTGACGGACTTTTTTAAAAAGTCCGTCGCTTCAGTGGCTAAGCGAACAACACCCTGTCTGATGTTGCCAGCCATCATTTCCCTGCAAAAGGAAGTTGACAGCCAGCCCATAGGCGCGGTCCGACATGCCATCGCTACAGGCCCGCGCCGTGAGCGTAGCGATGGCCGCGCCCTGCGGCCCCTCGGCGATCATGTGAAAACTGTCGCGCCGCCCCTGCGCCGGGCCAGACTGCGTGATGCGGTAATCGCGTGCGCCGCCCGTCATGGCGTCATAGCTCAACGTCTCGCCAGTCACCTCAAAAGACCAAAACGGCTCCGTCCCGCCGCAATGGGCCACGGGTGGCATCGCACCGGCCCATTGGCCCGCTTGCCGGGTGAGGAAACGCAGAGAGACCCAGCCGCTCCCTTCGCCCGTGTTGACCAAGCCCCAGCCGTGATGGTCATCGGGGCGGATCACTTCGATGTTCTGGGCGTCAGGCTCGAAGCTACCGATGATCGGGGCGCTGGCACTCGGGGCTTCGCGAATGTTCAATACGTCATCCGCCGCGACACCGCTGACGTCATGCAGGGCGGGCCATGCATCCTGCGTCGCCCAGACAGGCAATGCCCAAAGGCAGAGGAAGAGTGCCAGAAGTCTCATCGCCGGGCGTTCCAACTGATCGACGCATGGCGGCGGGTATAGAATTCGCCCATCAGCCCAATCATCAAAAGCACCAGACCCACCCAAAGCGGATATTCCCAACTGGTGTAGCGCGGGTTGTAATTGATGAAGGCAAAGCCGCGCGCTTGGTCGATGCTGTGAAACAGCGGGTTCCAGTCAAACATCGCCAGCATATAGCCGGGCAGGGAGTTGGCGAGGAACATCTTCCCCGAGGCGATCATATTGGCGCGCTGATAGACGGTTGAGAAAATCGTCACGAAGGACGGGAACCACGGTTTGATCGCCAGCATCACCAGACCAAGGGCGCAGCCGGTAAACCACGCGGTCAGCATCATCCCGAAAGCGGCAAAAGGCTGATCTATGGTGATCGGGGTGACTGCCACATGATAGATGAACAAGATCACGAAGAGCGACAGCACTTGGATATAGAGCGAGCCCACTGCCGCCGATGCGATGGCGATGATCGTGTTCATCGGGGCGTGCTGCATCATCGGGCTTGCCGGTCCCTCAGACCCCGCGACCGCGCCCAGAGCCTTCACATGGGTGAGGTAGAGGAAAATCCCCGACATCAGATAGATGAGAAAGTCACCCCGCACGGCAGAGCCGCGCATCCCGAGGATCGAAAACATCACATAGAAGGCCAGTACGAACATCACCGTTTGCAGCATGTTCATCGCGATGGCGATGAAGGCATTGTTGTGCTGTTTGCGCACGTTGCGCACCACGGAATGGTAGACCAGTTCCGCGATGGCGAGGGCAGAACCGATGCCGGATTTCGGCTTTCTGGAAGACTGGAACATGCGCGCGTCCTTGACGAAGCCCTAGCGTGGCACGGAATTCTTGCTGTTCCGTTAGCTCCGCAGCATAAGGGAAACAGTGAATTGAAGCAACGACAGCCCGCAGGGCCGGAGGCAAAATGGATTACGAGAAACTGGTCGCGGAAATGCGGCGGCTGGCGTTGGAGGCCGGGGACAAGATCATGGAGATCTACGGTCAGGACGATTTCGAGGTGAAATCGAAATCCGACGACAGCCCCGTCACCGCCGCCGACGAAGCCGCCGATGCGATCATTTCCGACGGGCTCCGCGCCGCTTTCCCCGATGTCATGTTGGTGACCGAAGAGCAGGCTGCGACCCATTCCGCCAAGGGCGACACCTTTCTCATCGTCGATCCGCTGGATGGCACCAAAGAGTTCGTCCATCGCCGCGGGGATTTCACGGTGAACATCGCGCTGGTCGAAGGCGGCGTGCCGACGCGCGGCGTGGTCTATGCCCCCGCCAAAGCCCGGATGTTCTTTACCCAAGCCGATGGCCAGTCGGTCGAAGAGGTCGGCGCATTCGACAAGGGGCAGGTGGGGGAGACCAAGGCGATTTCGGTCTCTAACCCCGACAATGCGGCCTTGATGGTCGTCGCCTCCAAATCTCACCGTGATCAGGCGACCGATGATTACATCGGTAAATACGCTGTGCGAGACATGACCTCGGCGGGGTCGTCGCTGAAATTCTGTCTCGTCGCGACCGGAGAGGCCGATCTCTACCCGCGTTTGGGCCGCACGATGGAGTGGGACACTGCCGCGGGCCATGCGGTGCTGAACGGGGCAGGCGGCGCGGTGGTGCGCTTTGACGATCTCACGCCCCTGACCTACGGCAAAGAAGATTTCGCGAACCCTTTCTTCATCGCCCATGCCCCGGGCGTTGAGTTGAAGGCGGGCTGATGTCAGCCCTGATCGTCATTCCCGCCCGCTATGCCTCAACCCGCTATCCCGGCAAGCCGCTGGTGGCGCTCACCGGGGCGTCGGGCCAGAAACAGACCCTGATCGAACGAAGTTGGCGGGCCGCCAGCGCGGTGTCGGGCGTCGACCGCGTGGTGGTGGCCACCGACGACGACCGCATTCGGGAGGCCGCCGAAGGCTTCGGTGCCGAGGTCGTGATGACCTCGGAAAGCTGCGCCAACGGCACCGAGCGCTGTGCCGAGGCCCATGCCGCATTGGGCGGGGGCTATGACATCGTGGTCAATCTACAAGGTGACGCCCCGCTGACGCCGCATTGGTTCGTCGAAGGGCTGGTGCAGGGGTTGACAGACAACCCCGAGGCCGAGATCGCCACCCCGGTTCTGCGCTGTGACGGGGCCACGTTGAACAGTCTTCTGGCCGACCGTAAGGCGGGCCGCGTGGGCGGCACCACAGCGGTTTTCGGCGCCGACAATCAGGCGCTCTACTTCTCGAAAGAGGTCGTTCCCTATACCGGAAAGCCCTACGCAGAGACGGATATGACCCCGGTCTTCCACCACGTCGGCGTCTATGCCTACCGCCCCGATGCACTGGCCCAATACCCAAGCTGGCCTGTCGGCCCCTTGGAGCAGTTGGAAGGGTTGGAGCAGTTGCGTTTTCTTGAAAATGGCCGCGCCGTGCTCTGTGCGGAGGTCGAGGCCAAGGGGCGCGAGTTTTGGGAATTGAACAACCCCGAAGACGTGCCAAAGCTCGAAGCCATGATGGCGAAAATGGGTCTGGAATGACCGCCACCCCCGTCAGTGCCACGCTTGAAAGCGGCGTGCCTGTCAGCATCGTGATCGTCAGCCGGAATCGGCCCGAAGCATTGCGGCGCTGCCTGACGGGGGTGGAACAGCTTCAATATACCCCTTTCGAGGTCATCATCGTGGCCGATCCCGCCGGGATTGCCGTGGCCCGCGCCATGCATTTCGCCGGGGCGTTGAAACTGGTCCCTTTCGACAGGCCGAATATCTCTGCCGCGCGCAACCTTGGGATTGCCGAGGTTGCGGGGGAGGTCGTGGCCTTTATCGACGATGATGCGGTGCCCGAGCCGCAATGGCTACGCCACCTGCTGGAGCCTGCGCAACTGCCCGAGGTCGCGGCGATGACCGGTTTCGTGCGAGGGCGAAACGGCATCTCTTTCCAATATCGCGCGCGTCGGTTGAGTGGTTTCGGAGAGCCGGAAACGCTCGATGTCGACCCTGAAACCCTCAGCATCCTGCACCCTCCGCCCGGGGGGGCAATCAAGACCGAAGGCACTAATATGGCCTTTCGGCGCGATGTCCTGGTGGAAATGGGCGGCTTTGACCCGGCCTTTCACTACTATCTTGATGAGACCGATCTGAATATGCGGCTGGCGCGGGCGGGCCATGCCACGGCAATCGTGCCACTGGCCGAGGTCCACCACGGTTTCGCCGCCAACGCCATGCGAAGCGCCAACCGCGTGCCGCGCGATCTTTTCGATATCGGGGCGAGCTGGGCCGTGTTTCATCGCAAACATCTGCCCGCGCAGGACCGTGCCGCTCATTGGGCGCATCTGCGCGCCCAAGAGCGCCGTCGTCTGCTGCGCCATCTGGTAAGCGGCGGGTTGGAGCCGCGTGATGTGCCAAGGCTGCTGCGCAGGTTGGACGAGGGGCACGCCGAAGGGGGGAAGCGCCCTATCGTCCGCGTTACCCTGCCGCAGACAGCCAGCAGCGCTTTCCGCCCCTTTCCCGCCCGCGCCCGGCGCAGCGTGGCCATGTGCACCCGGCCTATTAATCTGGCGCGAGACCGGGCAAGGGCTGCAAAACGGGCATTATCGGGTGAGATCGTGACCCTGATCAACCTTTCGCCGACGGCGCTTTATCACCGCGTTGCCTTTGATCCGGCCCACGCTATCTGGCTGCAAACAGGTGGAATATACGGAAAGTCCACACGGGATGACGCGGTTTTCCGCTTAACTCGGCGCTTCGACAGGCTGCAAAGGGAAGTTAAGCGAGTTGCCAGACAGCGCGGTTTCGGCGATGATCATCGCCGGTAGAAAGACGCAGGTAGATTGACCGTGGCGTTCTGTATATTTCGAATAAGTTGTAAGGATTAAAATGCGCAAGAAGGTTACAAAAGCGATTTTCCCCGTTGCAGGCATGGGGACACGCTTTCTGCCCGCCACCAAATCGGTGCCGAAAGAGATTATGACCCTCGTCGACCGGCCTTTGGTTCAATATGCAATCGATGAGGCGCGCGCCGCCGGGATCAAAGAGTTCATCTTCGTGACCTCGCGCGGCAAAGGCGCGCTGGAAGATTACTTCGATCACGCCCCGCAGCTTGAGCAGGAGTTGCGCAAAAAGGGCAAGACCGAGCTTCTGGAGACGCTGCAAAGCACCAATATGGACAGTGGCGCAATCGCCTATATTCGCCAGCACAAGGCGCTGGGCTTGGGCCATGCGGTCTGGTGCGCGCGCCGTTTGATCGGCAATGAGCCCTTTGCAGTGATGCTGCCGGATGACGTGATCGCGGCGGAAAAACCTTGTCTTCAACAGATGGTCGAGGCCTATGAGGAAACCGGCGGCAGCATGGTCGCCGCGATGGAGGTGGAACCTTCCCGCACGTCCTCTTACGGCATTCTCGATACCAGCGAAGAACGCGGTGATCGTGTGAAGGTCAATGGCATGGTTGAAAAGCCTGCCGTCGACGAAGCACCATCGAACCTCGCGGTGATCGGGCGCTATATTCTGGCGCCGACCGTTTTGAAGAACCTGAATAAGCTGAAATCCGGCTCGGGCGGTGAAATTCAATTGACCGATGCGATCGCGCAAGAGATCGAGCAAGACCGCGATGTCTATGGCTTCCGTTTCCGCGGGCAGCGTTTCGATTGCGGCTCTAAAGCGGGCTTTCTGCAAGCGACCGTGGCCTTCGGCCTTGCCCGTGAAGAATTGCGCGACGATCTTTCGGCCTATCTGCAAAGCATCTCGCAAGTCGACCGCGCGGCGCAGTAGGGGCGGGAAGCGGGCCTTTGCAAAAGCCTCAGTCTCCCCCCGCGCGGCTGTTGGACCTGACGCGCAGTTTGCGTCGGGTTGGGCGGGGCGCGACGGGGGTGGATCGGGTCGAACTGGCCTATCTCTCACATCTTTTGACAGAGGACGCGCCGCTTTTTGGAGTGGCGCGCACCGCTTTGGGCTATGCCCTGCTGGACCGCGATGGGATGCGGGGCTTTCAGGATCGGCTTGCGGGGCGCGTTCCTTGGGGGCGGGCGGATCTGCTTTCGCGCCTGCCGCGGGGGCGTGCCGTGGCGCTGAGCCGGGCGGAAAGCGACTTGCGGCGTTTGGCTGTCGCGCGCTGCGTTCCGGCCGGGTTGCCCGCGATGCTTGCCCGGCATCTGCCGCCGGGATTTGCCTATCTGAATGTCGGGCACAGCAATCTGACGGATCGGGTTCTGGGCGCCGTGAAACAGGCGCGGGGGCGAAGTGCCGTTCTGATCCATGACGTGATCCCATTGGAATATCCCGCCTATCAACGCCCCGGCTCCGTTGCGCCGTTTCGGGCCAAGATCGACCGGGTGAGCGCGCAGGCCGATCTGGTGATTTACAACTCACAAGACACGCGGCAGCGCAGCGAGGCGCAGATGCGCGGGCGGGTTCCACCTGCCGTCGTCGCGCATCTTGGCGTCGATCTGCCCGCGCCCGATGCTGGCGAGCTACCTGCGGGGCTTCCGCCAGAGCGCCCCTATTTCGTCGTTGTCGGCACGATCGAGCCGCGCAAGAACCACGGGTTTTTGCTGGACCTGTGGCAAAAGATGGGGCCTGATGCGCCGCTCTTGCTGATCTGCGGGGCGCGGGGGTGGAACAACAGCGCGGTTTTCGACCGGCTCGACCATCTGCCAAAAAACGACCCTATGCGAGAGCTGGCGAACCTTAGTGACACAGGATTGGCGGCCTTGGTGCAGGGGGCGGCGGGGATGCTCTTCCCCAGCCATGCAGAGGGGTTTGGCCTGCCCCCGGCAGAGGCGCTGAGCCTTGGAACGCGTGTTTTATGCAACGATTTACCGGTCTTGCATGAGGTCTTGGGTGACAAAGCCGTTTACGCGCCCCTGAGCGAACCCTATTCATGGATCAGAACAATCGAAGAATGGGCCGCATCTGTGCCAGACCCGCGCCCAGCGACGACTTTTATCGCGCCAACATGGGCCGAACACTTCAAGACCGTGTTAAAGTCGACGTGATAGCGCGGTAGAGGGGCGGTCAGACGCGATAGGTAAGGGGCGGTTTGGGCTTAATTCAGTCATATCGGTTGCGGCTGCAACGCAAGCGCTGGCGCATCCGCGCCTTCCGCAAGCGGCGCGAGTTGACCTCTGTGGCGAACCGGACGGCGCAGATCAAAGCTGACGATATTCTGCTGTTCTGCACGCAGCGCAACGAAGCGATCCGGCTGCCCTATTTCCTGAAATACTACCGCGAGATGGGCGTCGGGCATTTCTTCTTTGTCGATAATGACAGCGATGATGGCGCTCTCGACTATCTGGCCAAGCAATCCGATGTCTCGGTCTGGAGCGCCAAGGCCAGCTACAAACGCTCTCGCTTTGGGGTGGATTGGCTGAACTGGTTGCAGATGAAATACGCCCACGGCCATTGGGCGCTGACGGTCGATCCGGATGAGTTTTTGGTCTACCCCTTTTGTGACACGCGCCCCCTGCGGGCGCTGACCGATTGGCTCGATGCCTCTTCGATCAAGAGCTTTTCGGCGATGCTGCTGGATATGTATCCCAAGGGGCGGCTTGACGAGAAACCCTATCAGGCGGGGCAGAACCCGATTGAGATCGCCGCATGGTTCGACAGTGGCAACTACACCATTTCGCGCAATCGGCGGTTTGGGAATCTCTGGATACAGGGCGGACCACGGGCGCGGGTGTTCTTTCCTGACGCGCCTGCCAAGGCGCCCGCGCTGAACAAGGTGCCGCTGGTCAAATGGGATCGGCGCTATGCCTATGTCAGCTCGACCCATATGCTGCTGCCGCGCGGGCTTAATCAGGTCTATGACGAATGGGGCGGAGAGAAAGCCTCGGGCGTCCTCTTGCACGCTAAATTCCTCGACACCTTCGGGGCCAAGGCGGCGGAGGAGTTGCAGCGTAGCGAGCATTACGCGGCTTCGGTCGAATACAAAGCCTATGCTGAACAGCTGAAAGACGATCCGCAGCTTTGGTGCAAATGGTCGGAACGCTATATCAATTGGCGGCAGCTTGAGATCCTCGGCCTCATGTCCAAGGGGAACTGGGCATGAGCGTCGGGATCGTCATGTTGGTGCACAACGCTTTTGACCGGGCCGAGCAGGTCGCGCGCCATTGGGCGGCGGCGGGCTGTCCGGTGGTGATCCATATCGACAAGGCGGTGCCCCGGCGGGCGCATGATGCCTTCGTGGCGGCGCTGTCGGATCTCAAGGATGTCTGCTTTAGCCCGCGCAAACGCTGCGAATGGGGCACTTGGGGGATCGTTGCCGCCTCTCAGGGGGCGGCGGAGATGATGCTCTCGCGCTTTCCAAAGGTGCGCCATGTCTATCTGGCCTCCGGCTCTTGCTTGCCGCTGCGCCCGGTGCAGGAGTTGATCGACTATCTTGAGGACCGTCCCCAGACTGATTTCATCGAAAGCGCCACCACGGCAGATGTGCCTTGGACCGTGGGCGGGCTGGATGCAGAGCGGTTTACCCTGCGCTTCCCCTTTTCATGGCGGCGCAATCGCTATCTGTTCGACCGCGCGGTCGAGGTGCAGCGCCTGCTGCGGTTGAAACGTCGGATGCCGCGCGGGATCGTGCCGCATATGGGCTCGCAATGGTGGTGCCTGACCCGGCGCACCCTGTCGGCGATCTTGCAAGACCCCGACCGGCCCACCTACGACAAGTTCTTTCGCCATGTTTGGATCCCGGACGAAAGCTATTTCCAGACCCTTGCACGGCTCTATTCCAGCAAGATCGAAAGCCGGTCGCTGACCCTGTCTAAGTTCGATTTTCAGGGCAAACCGCATATCTTTTACGACGATCACCTCCAGCTTTTGCGCCGCTCTGATTGTTTCGTAGCACGCAAGATTTGGCCCCATGCCGACAGGCTCTATGAGGCCTTCCTAACCGACCCTGCCGGTGCGATGAAAAAGACCGAGCCGAACCCCGGCAAGATCGACCGCATCTTTGCCAAGGCGGTGGAGAGGCGCACCCAGGGCCGTGCGGGGCTTTATATGCAAAGCCGTTTTCCCAACGAGGATTGGGAGAATGGCGTTACCGCCGCACCCTATTCGATGTTTCAGGGCTTTACCGAGATTTTCGAGGATTTCGAACATTGGCTCAGCCGGGCCAGCGGGGCGCGCGTGCATGGGCATCTCTTTGCGCCCGACCGGGTGCATTTCGCGGGCGGGGAGACCGCGCTGAATGGTACTTTGTCGGATAACCCGGTGCTGCGCGATCACAATGCCAGTGCGTTCTTGACCAATCTGATCTGGAACACCCGGGGCGAGCGTCAGTGTTTTCAGTTCGGCCCGATGGACAATCAAGACATCAACTGGCGTGTGGCCAAAGACCCGAATGCGCATATTTCGGTGATCACCGGCGCTTGGGCGGTGCCTCTGTTCCGTTCGAACCTTGATTTCGCAGATATCCGCCGTCTGGCCGCCAAGTTGCAAAAGACGGAAAGCACGCATTTGGATGTACTGAATTCGCCCTATACCAAGGCGCGCGTGCGGGTCTGGACCATGGCCGATTTCATCGAAGCACCGATGGAGCCTTTGCAAGATATCCTTGACGAAATTGGCCGCCCCCGTCTGCGCCGCCTGTCAGAGGCGCCGCGCATGGTTGATCTGAGCGGCTTTGGCCAGTTCCTCCAGAACCTCAAGAACCAAGGCATGCACCCCTATATGGTCGGCGATTTTTCGGTCGCCCAAGGGGGCAGCGCCGATGCCAAACCTTCCCCCAAACCCTATCTGGTGAAATAACCCATGCGCGACAAATTCGACAGTTTCGTGGTCTTCGCCGAGATGCGGACCGGGTCCAACTTCCTAGAGGCGAACCTGAACGCCTTTGCCGGGATCGCCTGTCATGGGGAGGCGTTCAACCCTTTCTTCATGGGCTATCCCAAAAGCGAGCCCATCCTTGGCGTTGATCAGGCCACGCGGGACGAAGACCCCACCAAGCTGCTGGCGGCGATCCGGGGACAGCAGGATGCTTTGGGCGGTTTCCGCTATTTCCACGACCACGACCCGCGTGTTTTCGATGATATCGTCGAGGATCAGCGCTGCGCTAAGATCGTGCTCACGCGCAACCCGGTCGACAGCTATGTCAGTTGGAAGATCGCCCAGGCCACGGGGCAGTGGAAACTGACCGATATGAAGGCGCAGAAGGTGGCGCAGGCCGTCTTCGATGCCGATGAGTTCAGTGCCCATTTGGATGCTCTTCAGCAGTTCCAGATCACGCTGCTGAACCGTTTGCAAACCTCCGGCCAAACGGCATTTTACGTGGCCTACGAAGACCTGCAAAGCGTTGAGGTGATGAACGGGCTTGCGCGCTATCTTGGCGTGGATGAGCAGTTGGAGGGGCTGGACAAGAACCTCAAGAAACAGAACCCCAGCCCGATCTCGACCAAGGTAAGCAACTATGACGAGATGCTGGAGGCGCTGGCGCGGCTCGATCGTTTTGATCTGACCCGCACCCCCAATTTCGAGGCACGGCGCGGGCCGAACGTGCCCTCTTATGTGGCAGCGGCGACCAGCGGCCTGATCTATCTGCCGATTAAATCCGGCCCGCAGGATCAGGTGCTGGACTGGCTCGCCGCCCTCGATGGCGTCCCGCGTGAGGCGCTGCGCGATAAGATGTCGCAAAAAGAGCTGCGCCAGTGGAAACGCAAAATGCCCGGCCATCGCGGCTTTACCGTGCTGCGCCATCCCGCCCTGCGCGCACATGATGCCTTTTGCCGCCATATCCTGACCACGGGGGAGGGCAGTTACCGCCAGCTGCGCAACACGCTGATGCGGCGCTACAAGGTGCCGCTGCCAAAGGATGGCCCCGACGCCGAACATGACCGTGAGGCGCATCGCGCCGCCTTTGTCGCCTTCCTGAAGTTTCTCAAAGGCAATCTGGCCGGGCAAACCTCGATCCGGGTGGATGCTGCATGGTGTTCTCAGGCCCAAACCATTGCGGGGTTCGGGGCGTTCTGCCTGCCCGACCGCATCCTCCGCGAAGAGGAGTTGGCCAGCGAACTCCCCGCTTTGGCTGCGGGTCAAGGCCATGCCACCGTGCCCGCCGTGCCCCAGATGGTGGAACCCGGACCCTTCACGCTCGGCGATATCTATGACGATGAGATCGAGGCGCTGACGGCAGAGGCCTATCAGAAGGATTATATGACCTTCGGCTTTTCGCGCTGGCGGTGAGGGGCGCAGGCTAGATTGACCTTGCCGGTTCTGACGTGAACTGGAACAACAGGGCATCTTGAGCATTCCGTCGAAGGTCGCGCCGTGAGTTTCCTGTCTGTCACCTCTGTTCCCCGGCTGCGGTGGAGTTCGCCTAAAGCCTTCACGCTCAGGCCGCCATTGGCCTCGATGGTGTTTCTGGTTCTGGGACTGGTGATGTTTGGCTTGGGGGAGGCGCTTTTGGTCACCGCGGGCGTCGGCGTCAGCCCTTGGACCGTCTTCGCCGAAGGGGTGACCCGCATCACGGGGTGGAGCCTTGGCTTTGCGACCTTCCTGATCAGCGCCGTGGTTCTTTTGCTTTGGTTCCCGCTGATGCAGACGCCCGGTATCGGCACCATCCTGAACGCGGTGATCGTGGCGCTGGTGCTGGAATATGCGCTACCGATCTTGCCCCACTTCGACAGCTATCTGGCGAATGCCGTGCTGGCGCTGACCGGCGTCTTTGTGACCGGCTTTGGCGGTGCGATCTACCTTGTGGCAAACCTTGGCCCCGGGCCGCGGGACGGGTTGATGACGGGGCTGCAACGGGTCACCGGGAAACCCATCGCGCTGGTCCGCATGAGCATCGAATTGTCCGTCGTCGCCATCGGCTGGGCCTTGGGCGGCACCCTGGGCCTCGGCACGCTGCTTTTCGCGGTGGGGATCGGCCCGGCCATGGCGATTGGGATGCAGATTCTGCAACTGCGCAGCGTGGCCCGCTAGGCGGCAGCGCGCGGGTTGCGCTAGGTGACCCGTTCAAAAGGCTGAAATCCGCTTTTTCCTGAAACGACCTCACCGCATACTGCGGTATACCGTCGACCTTCGCCGCCTCTTCCGCTATCAGGGCAGCAAATGCAGCAATTTGGAGCAATCATGTCCGATATCATCTACACCAAAGTTGACGAAGCGCCGGAGCTGGCCTCTGCCTCGCTGTTGCCGATCATCAAAAAGTTCGCCGAAGCCGCCGGTGTGAGCGTCGGCACGAAAGACATCAGCCTCGCGGGCCGTATCCTCGCGACCTTCCCTGAGCATCTGAGCGAAGAACAGCGCCAGTCGGACGATCTGGCGGAACTGGGCCGTCTGGTGAAGACGCCCGAGGCGAATGTTATTAAACTGCCGAACATCTCTGCCTCCGTGCCGCAGCTGGTCACCGCGATCAAAGAGCTTCAGGCCCAAGGCTACGCGCTGCCCGACTACCCCGAAGAGCCAAGCACAGACGAAGAAAAAGCCGTGCGCGCCAAATATGACGGCATCAAAGGCTCCGCCGTTAACCCGGTCCTGCGCGAAGGCAACTCCGACCGCCGCGCGGCCAAGGCCGTGAAGAGTTTTGCCCAATCCAACCCGCACCGCATGGGGGACTGGACCGCCGACAGCAAGACGCATGTCTCGTCCATGACGGGCAATGATTTCTTCTCCAACGAAGTTTCGGCCACGCTCGACGCCGCGACTGGCGCCAAGATCGTGCTGGAAACCGCGGACGGGGAAAAGGTGCTGAAAGAGAGGCTTGAGTATCCCGCCGGCACCGTGGTCGACGCGACCTTCATGAGCGCGGCCGCGCTGAAGGACTTCCTCAACACCCAGATCGAGAAGACCAAAGAAGACGGCATTCTCTTCTCGCTGCACCTCAAGGCCACGATGATGAAGGTCTCCGACCCGATCCTCTTTGGTCACGCGGTCAAAGCCTACCTTGCGCCGGTATTTGAAAAGCATGGCGCAAAGCTGAAGGAACTGGGCGTGAACCCCAACTCCGGCCTTGGCGACCTGCTGGAGCGCGTGAAGGGCGAGAGCGAGATCATGGCCGACATCGACGCCTGCATGGAAGAGCGTCCGCCGATGTATATGGTCGATTCCGACAAGGGGATCACCAACCTGCATGTGTCTTCGGACGTGATCATCGACGCCTCCATGCCCGCGCTCATCCGCGCTGGCGGCAAGGGCTGGGGCCCGGACGGCAAAGAGCATGACGCCAACTGCGTGATCCCCGACAGCTCCTATGCGCCGGTCTATGACGAGGCGATCAACTTCTTCAAGGAAAACGGCAAGCTCGACCCGGCCACCGCCGGCACGGTGCAGAACATCGGCCTGATGGCGCAGAAGGCCGAGGAATACGGCTCCCACCCGACCACGTTCGAACTGGCCGAAGCGGGCACCGTTAAGATGATCCTCGACGACGGCACCGTGCTGCACCAGCACAAGGTCGACGCCGGTGACATCTGGCGCTCTTCCTCCGCGCGCAAGGCGCCGATCGAGGATTGGGTGAACCTCGCCATCTCGCGCCAAAAGGCTGAGGGCTGCCGCGCGATCTTCTGGCTGGACGCAAATCGCGCCCATGACGCCGAGCTGATCTCCTACGTGAAGCCGATCCTTGAGGCACAGGGCGTTGCCGACAAGTTCGAGATCATGGCCCCCCGCGAAGCCACCCGCGCCTCGCTGGAGACCATCACCAAGGGCGAGAACACCATCGCGATCACCGGCAACGTGCTGCGCGACTACCTGACCGACCTCTTCCCGATCTTGGAACTGGCGACCTCGGCCAAGATGCTGTCCATCGTGAAGCTGATGAACGGCGGCGGCTTGTTCGAGACCGGCGCGGGCGGCTCGGCCCCCAAACACGTGCAGCAGTTGGTGGAAGAGAACCACCTGCGGTGGGACAGCCTCGGCGAATTCTGCGCCCTTGGCGAAAGCCTGAAGTTCCTCGCCGATGCCCGCGGCAACGACAAGGCGCGCGTGCTGGGCGATGCCGTGGAAACCGCGACGCAGGGTATCCTCGACCACGGTCGTTCCCCTTCGCGCAAGGTGGGTGAGCCCGACAACCGCGACAGCCACTATTGGTTCGCACGCTACTGGGCCGAAGCTGTCGCCGCGCAGAGCGATGACGCGGAGCTCGCCGCAGAGTTCGCGCCCATCGCCAAGGAACTGGCTGCCAAGGAAGCCGACATCCTGTCCGAGCTTGCCGCGGCCCAAGGCACGGCTGTCGATCTGGGCGGCTACTACCACACCGACGCGGAGAAAACCGCCCGCGTGATGCGCCCCTCCGATACGCTGAACGGTATCATCGGGTAACTAGCCTGATTTAAAAAAATCCGCCGCGCCGCTGTTTAAGCGGCGCGGCGGATTATCGTTTTAAGACTTGGCAGCGGCGCTGGCGCTTTGCGGGCGCCTACACCCCCTGTAGGATGCCGCGTAATCTTGCGCGGTGCCTTCATTTCCATTGAGAAAATTCTACTATCCACGCCTAATAGTTTGCGAGACCTTTGCCTAAAGGTTTGCGCGTTTAGCCTGATATCTTGCGCAATAGGCCAGCAGACGCAAAGCGCTGGCTCCTAACTTAAAGGTAGGGATCAAACCGGTTTCTGTCGACTCATAAAGAAGTCCAACCGCAAAAACTGTCCAATCACAGGTTTATGGCTCGCTTCCATCATGATGGTCATGCTGTCCAAGTCCGCGTCGGGCATAACCTGAGCCTAAAGGTTTCTCCAACTTTGCACTATTCCTTAGGGTTAGATCTTTGGCGTTGGGCCAGCAATCTTGTCCATCGCCCTTCTCTTCAAAAAACCCAAGACATAGCGGTTTTTATGGGAGGATGCGGGGACGACACCTGCGCAGACACACAGGAAGAGCTTGAGGGAGAAACCCTCGCGGCCGCTGTATTGGCGGCATGATGCCAAGGGCGTATGTCGATCAGATATGACCTCCACCATTGATGAACTGTTCTCACCCGGCATCACTCACATCGAGGTTCGATGTTGGGAGTGCGGTCATACGGTGACCTGCAGGCCTGGCAATGTGCCCGACGGTATTACCCAACACGAGTTCGAGCGCCGGTCTGTCTGCAAGTGCGGCACAGGCTGGCCACAGGTGACCAGATATCCGCGTAAAGCCTCTACGTCGATGTAGGCCGTTTCGCGAGATCGGTGAGTTGTTTGTTGATGCACAGACCGTGTGCGCTGCACTGCAGAAACATTAATCATGCTGATCCCGTTACGCCCCCAGCAACGATGAAGTCGCAATCACGCGACAGTCGTAAGATCAAAGGATCACAGAATGAAACTGATTATGACAACAGCCGCCGCCGCACTGATTTCCACTGCCGCTCTGGCTGACACATCGACCTACCGCCAGGACCTCTTCCTAAATACCTCGATCGGTGCTGAGAAGACCTACGGTGATGAAGCCCGCATGCTGGCACCCCTTGAGTCGACCAAAGCCAATGACATTACATTCAGCACAGCCGACAACAGCTTCGACGCCGACACAGTCATGAGCACCCGCTCCGCAGAGCGCAGCCCCGGCGAGGGCTACATCTACGGTGGCTACGGTCCCGGCAACGACAGCCGTTAAGTAACAGTAGATCAGAGATCGCTGTTCTCCCTCAGTGCGCCAGATTTAGGTTCTGGCGCACTTTTGCAATCGAAGCAATTGCTCCGAAGGCCGGTGACATGTAACCGCTCGACAGATCTTCCCGCATGGTTGAAGAGGCTAATATCTTCAGTTGGCACTTTTCACATTTTGCAAGTGCGGCACAGGCAGGCCGCAGGTGTCCCGGTTTCCCAAGAGGAAATCGACATCGATATGATAAGCTTCACGCGAGGGAGGCAACATGAAACCCAAGGCGCCCAGATTTTCGTTCAAAGACCGCGCAGCGGAGAAAGCTGCCGCGCGCGAACGCGATGAAGAACTACTTCGTTCTGGTAAAGTTTCGCCCGCTGATATGGCGCGCGCTAACGGCGGTTTCGTCCGAGGGGCGCGTTACAAAGGCCCAGCAAAGCGT